>JBLFWS010000128.1:0-9861 GCA_047611865.1 Chlamydiales bacterium | reverse complement strand
AACGAGTTAAATAAATGAAATTTTGATAAATGGGGTTATCTAATTGTCCCTTTTAATTGTAAGAGAGGTTCATTTTACTCTATGGGACAAGTCCCCCCGGATAAAAGGTATTCTGATGCATTGTATGTACTGTTATGGATATAGTCTCCAAATTTAACCTTTGTAAGGTCAATTCCATTTTCTTCTAAAAACTTTAAAAATATAAGGTTTTCTACGACACTTGGTCTGTAATGACCACTTTTATTGATTACCCACTTAAGCTTTCCCTCAGGATTTGTTCTTATTTCTCCCGAACATAAGACGGGTCTTCCGGCGTAAAAGCTTGAATGATGGAATTCATCTTTTGTGTGGGAAGCGCAATGCAATTTCTTATCAGTTCCCACAACGAATATGGCAAAGCCTTCCCCATGATATTCTGTTTTTTCGTGGCTGGTATCATAGGTTTTTCCATTTCTCATTAGTATTGAGCTTCCAGCCTCGTCTTTTATGAAGGAAATTTCAAAAGCCTTTCTTTCACGGGCTTTTAGATAACGTACTTTGTTAAAGAGTATCATGGAGTAATTTTGACTAAACCATTCTTCAAATGAGTGTTTGGAGCAAGAGCCTATCCAGCGCTTTTTTAATAGTGAAGAATGACTTGATAGCAATTCCTTAAATTCATATGTCTTTCCTCTTTCTCCTCCAACAGTGAGCTTTTTGCTAAGTAATCTTTCGCTCCATTCCTGGTCAAAATTTTCAACTATGGCATTGTACTTGTCAATCGCTTGTATCTCCCATCACTTGGAGCCCTTTTTGCTTTAAGGGCCTTTTCCCATATATTTGTCAGCTCTTCAATGGCCTCTAGTCCCAGGTTTCTAATGCTGTCAAATCCAATTTTGCTTATGGCCTCTCTTCTGATACCTGGCAAGATTTTATCAGTGATAATTTTTCTCAAATGAGCTTTTCCGGAAAGTTTAGGTAAGTTTCTTAATTCTTTTTGAAAGTCCTCACGATCGGCTAACGTTCCACTTAAGTTTGGGAATTCTCTAGAAGCCATATAAACAAGAAATGTTTTAATTTTTGGGTCAGAATTTTCGGGTATTTCATCGAATAGAATTTTAAATTCATCAGGAGATATTTTTGAAATAAATTTTGTGATGATGTAAGTGCCCGTCAGGGAATTGAATGCATTTACAGCATTTTAACCGGGAAGAAAAAAAAATGTAGAAGGAATTTTTTCTCCAATCTCGACAGCCAAATTCTCGAAGTCCTTTCGCTCATATATTCTTTGTATATATCGAAAATCGTTCTCATCAGGAAAATCGCGTGCTAGCTCGTCAGCTTTCTGGATTACAAAATGAAAAGCAGTAAGGCCTTGATCATTCTGATAGGCGAAATCTTCGGGGGAGTATCTTTTAATGAGTTCTGAGGCGACATCAAAAAAATATTTTCTAAAGTCACCTGAAGAA
Organism: Chlamydiales bacterium; assembly: GCA_047611865.1. GTDB lineage: Bacteria > Chlamydiota > Chlamydiia > Chlamydiales > JBDQID01 > JBLFWS01. Next base: position 8,413 of record JBLFWS010000128.1, on the reverse strand, counting down.
GACTCTTTTTTTCTGAGTCCAAGCATGTGATTTCGTCGTCAGACATTTGGCTGAGATGTTTCAGCACTTCTTCAGTGATTCCTGGAGAGCTTTCATTTTTATTGATTTCGTTTTCGGCACAGTGTCTTTCAACTTCAGCATAAAGTTTTAGTATATTTCCATATATCTCAGAATATCCCATGCTTTTTCCTTGAGAAAGTCCAATTACTATTGGACTCAGTCACAACTTTTAACTTTGGGAGTGATTTCTTTATTGACTCCTTTTCCTTTTCTCTAACGGGCATACAAGGACAATATCGACAGATGAAGACAAAAACTTGAGTTGTTTTAAGTCGTTGGTAATATAGCTATTGAGTATCTTGAGTGTTGTGGGGTATAATGTTAGGAAGAACTTGAAAACAGAAGTTGGGAAACCAACCTCAGGGGAAAAAGGGGCTAAGCCCGATTAGATCCCTCCTCTTCCATTTAAGGGGGAGCCTTGCAGAGTTGTAAGTCCCCACAAGGCATTTGAATAAATTTTTAACGGTTTTAATATCCGCCTGCTGACCTTTTTAGTTTGCCCCCCCCCCGTTTACTTGTAACCCAAAGAATGTACGATGAATCAAGAGTTATCTAATAAAAAATTAATTAGAGTAGATGAAATCCATCTCAAAATTGAAGAACCAGAGACAGTGCTACCTGAAAAAATAGCCACGATTCTAGGTATTCCTAAATCCGAAATTATTGACTATGAGGTGATAAAGCGCGCCGTTGATTCTCGAGACGTTAAAAAAGTACATTTTGTTTATTCAGTAGACGTGAAATTGTCTGATGCGGAAAAGTTTTTTTTAGAAATTTCATTGAGAGATAAAGCCACGGTTGTTCGATACCGGGTGCGACTGCAACTTCCCTATGAACATGAAATAGATAAGATTTTTTCCAATGAGAAGAGGCCACGCCCAATCATTATTGGTACAGGACCAGGCGGTATGTTTGCTGGATTGCTTTTGGCAAAATCAGGATTGAATCCCATTGTGGTTGACCAAGGGAAAAAGGTAGAAGAGCGTATTAAAGATGTTGAGGAATTTTTTGTTACTGGAGTACTGAATAAAAACTCAAACATACAATTTGGAGAAGGCGGAGCGGGAACCTTTTCTGACGGAAAATTGAATACGTCCAAAGACAGTCCCTGGAAAAGGTTTATTCTTGAAGAATTTGTTGAGGCAGGCGCTCCACCGGAAATCCTCATAGAGGCTCAGCCACACATTGGAACAGATGAGCTGCGTAAGATTATTATTAATATCCGGCAGAAAATAATAGACTTGGGCGGAGAGGTGCGTTTTGAAACGTGTTTAACGGATTTAGAAATTAGAGATGGAAAGTTAGTGGCCGGAATTTTCAATGGGAACGAAAGAATTGAAGCGGATGAGCTAGTTTTGGCCATAGGCCACTCAGCTCGGGATACATATAAGATGCTTTATGAAAATAAATTAGATATAAAATCTAAGCCTTTTTCTATGGGAGTGAGAATTGAGCATACCGCGGAAATGATAAATCGCTCCCGATATGGCAGCTTTTATAAGAATCCTAAATTACCAACGGCTAGGTATCAATTAGTCGCTCATCTGAAACAAAATCGTTCAGTCTATTCCTTTTGTATGTGCCCTGGAGGAATGGTAGTGGCTGCAGCCACTGAAGAAGGGCGGTTAGTAACAAATGGAATGAGTGAAAGAGCGCAAGATGGTCAAAATTCCAATAGTGCTCTTTTGGTCAATGTTTTCCCTAAGGATTATGGATCAGACCATCCTTTAGCGGGTGTAGAATTCCAACGTCATTGGGAAGAGAAATCGTATCAAGCTGGAGGAGGGAATTATAAAGCCCCAGCCCAATTGGTGGGGGACTTTTTAGCACATAGACCTTCAGTAGAAAGAAAAAATGCTTCTGCAGGGTGTAAAAATATTGTTCCAACCTATGATCGGGGAGTGAGCATGACGACTTTAGATGGTTGTTTGCCTGATTATATTTTAGCTAGTTTGAGAGAGGCTTTGCCTGTTTTTAATCAAAAAATAAAGGGTTTCATGAGTCCTGAAGCTCTTTTGATTGGGACTGAAACACGTAGCTCCTCACCAGTGAAAATTATGCGTGATGCAAATTTTGAATCTAATATAAAAGGGATCTATCCAGCTGCAGAAGGATCGGGTTATGCGGGTGGTATTATGTCGGCTGGCATTGATGGTTTAATAGTAGCTGAAGCCGTCATCAAAAAGAGAAAAGAAGCTAGGAATCTCTAAAAAAAAGGGGGGGGGGGGAGTTACTGCTCGTACTTTGCGGTGGTATGAATGCCATATTCAAAATCAGGGGAAAGTCGTTGGTAAAGGTGATTAAACAAGTATTTAAGCCGGTAGTATTCATCTTTTGCGTACTTTTCTCTTTGGGAATGGGATACGGATCCTTTGGTGGGGCTTGGTGGAGGTTTATACCATCAACGATTCTTATTATTGCTTTTACGAGGCTGTTTTACCCAAAGCAATGGAGAGAGTATCTAGGGTTGAGAGATACTGTGCAATCGGTGTCGATCGCGTTGCTTATATGTGTGACCTTAACCTTTCTTTTTCATGCCGTCACCGCTTTTTCACTACCCGAATCATATCAGCACATGTTGGGAGATTTTGCGGACTATGCCGTTGTCCCCTTTCAAAGCTTGAATGAAGAGTTTATTTTTCGAGCTCTCTTTTTGTCTGCGTTGCTATCCATCAAGCTGTCCCGTTGGAAAGCCATTTTGCTTCCTGCCTTACTTTTCAGCACTTTTCATTATTTATTTTACGCGTATAATGTTGTTGTAGAGAGTCGAGGACTTCTTGATTACAGTGCTTTATGGAGTCTTTTCTTCTTTGGAATGACAATGAATGTTTTGTTCATATCTACTAGAAGTATCCTTTTGCCATGGGCAGTTCATTGCGCTTGGAATTTTAATCAGTTCGGTAGCCATATTATGGCAGTATCAGCACCAGAAAGTAGAGTGCCTGAGTATCTGTCATTCAACTTGCTAGAAGGCTCTAGTGAAGTGCTTATCTTGTCCTTCCTGGCATTCGTTATCGTATCGTATGCCGTGAAGGACAAGATAGATTCAAGAAAAAGGTCTTTGTGACACTAGCAAAAAGGTGTCAGAGGCTATGAGAAAAGTGGCCTAGTAGATGTCTCTATGGTTGATTTCATCGTTGCAGGCCACAAATAAAGTGTCCTTTAAGTCGCAAGTTTCTGGGTGTAACGTCTTTAAGTAGTCGAGAGAGGCCTCTCCACTTTCAAGGTCATAGGGATGTATCCCGATAAATACAAGATGTGCTTGCTGAGAAAACCGGTTCGCTGTTCGATAGAGAGGTTCTTCTTCTTCACAGATTTTTACATTAGATTGAGCTTTTAAACGATTTTTGTGAATGTAGTCGTCTAGATATTCTTGAATGTAACCTTGGGCACTCTCATTAGAAGCAATTGCTCGGATTACGACCTGGGCACCTCTCCACACAATTCCTTCATGCATGCTATAAAGATAATTGAGCATTAACTCAAAATTTAAACGATCATTACCATCCCACCAAATATGAATGGTTTTATTTTTTATGCTTTTTCGACGACTGAACGTTTTCAAGCTACCCTTTCCGCTTTCTCGAAAGAGAATGATGTTTTTCTTATGCCGACGAGAAAGTGTTAATATTTCACAAAGGTGATCAAAGGGGGCGGGGGTCTCTTCTTTAGGAAAACCAAGGACAACTGTATTTGGTTGCATCCCTCCCACACCATAGACACGAATATAATTAGAAATACCTTCCAGGATAGTAGGCGCATCAAGCACTTCGACAAAACATGAGATGCCGCATTTATCATAGTAGCGCTTAAGAGTCTGTCGAAAAGATTCGACTTGTTCGGGTTCACCAATGCTATCCTCTTGAAGAATCGTGACAAAGGTCAGCATACCGCTTCTTTTTGTCATGCTGTGTGAGAGGTAGAGCAATTTCTTTTTTGCCTGAGGAGAAGCAACGAACACCATTAGCTGAGGATGCCAATTCAGTGCGCTTTGGGTGGGCTCATCCATTTTTCTGAGAAGAAGTGTTGATAAGAAAAAAACTAAGCTTTCACGGATATCGTTAAAATTAACAGAGATATCCTGGCGGCGAAGAAATAGGAAAATGGCAACCACCAAAGCTATTCCCACCCAAGCCCACAAAGGAGAAATTGCAAACATGAAGAAGCAGGCTAACACGACTCCAAAGAGAGGGATATAGAAGGGAGGGCGTATACTTGGTCGCCAACTTGGGTTGTTGTTTAACTCTCCAAAAAATGCCACAAAATTTAGAGTTCCATAGGTGATCAAAGAAATCATGGCAAGAATGGGGATCAGTTGGTCGATGCGAGTCAATATTGCACAAATGAAGGCAAGAAGCGCTGTAAAAGCGATGCCATAACGAGGCTCGTTACCCTGACCAAAGCTTTTGGAGAAGATTTTTGGAATGACACTGTCTTCGGAGAGTACCTGAAGCATCTTTGGCGCACCAATAATACTTCCTAAAGCGCTTGAAAGGGTAGCCACCCAGATGCCAAGGTGGACTAAAGGTTCGAATCGAGAGAAATGGAGTAAAACATAAGGGTCTGCTCGTAGGATTTCTGAGGGGATCGATGAGTAAGCGAAGTAGGCTATGGACATGTAAGTAGTAAAGGCAAAACAAAGTGATAGCACAGTCCCTATACTGATCGACCATCCTGGACGTTTGAGGTTTCCCGACATTGCCATACCGACTTCAATGCCTGTAAAGGCAGGATAAAGAATAGCAAAAGCGTCCCAAAATTGAAATCCATGAGGAAAGTAGTCACCAGAAGAAATAGGCTCCAGATATTCTGCTGATCCCAAAAATATGGAAGCAATAGCTAACATGAGAATAGCGAAAATAGCTGTTTGACATTTGAGTGCAAGCTTTGTGGAGTAAATCGAAAGAGGGGTGAGGATTAATAAAGTGGCGGCTTCTATCAGGGAAAGATTGGAATTGGGAAAAAGTTCTTTAATCGAGTAGGCAAAACCTGTGATACAAAGGGCGATGGACAAAACCTGAGACAGGTAAATTGCCAAACCAATAGCTCCTCCGATCTCAATACCCAATGTACGAGAAGTGATATAATAAATGCCGCCCCCTCGGATCTGAAGGTTAGTGACAATGGAGGAGACGGAACAACTCGTAACGAGCATAAATAGGAGGCTCATAGCTCCTATAAGAAGAGTATTGCTGAAGTCTACATAACCCGTAATCAGTGCCAGGCGTAAAAAAATGATTATCCCAAACATCATCGTGATGTTAGGAATAAAGACTCCTGTAAACGTGTTAAAGCCTTGGTCACGAACGTCAAGGTCGCGAGCTTGTAGGATCTTGTTAAAATAATGGGAAATGAAATTGAGCATAACACACGCACCTTATCACGCTGACGTTAAAATTTCAAGGCCGCGGAAGGAATTTCCAGAAAAATCAATGAATTTGACAGACTCTTTCACAAATAACAGTGAAAAGGGCGTTGTCTCAGACCAGACTCCTTTTCTTGCTCTTCTCGCTGCCGTTATGCCTATCGAAATGAGGCGGTGACAAGGAGGGCCATGTTTGAAGGTATTACAATAAGGGAGCTTCACTTGCAGGAACAGCTCATGAAAAGGATTATATCTTAGGTATTTCACTAAATTACCTGTTCTACTTATCTATGATTAACAAAATTGTTAATTATAGATAAGTAGAACAGGTTTTGTTTACCCCTCTAAAAATTGCTAGCGAAGGAATTTCTCCTGTTTTACTCGCCTAATATTAACAAATATGTTAATTTAAGATAAGTGAAACAGGGGATATTTTGATGAAGATAAAGAAATACCTAGATAAGTTGGTTTCGATTGGCCGCCATTCCTTTACTCTTAAGGAGTTAGAGGGTGGGCTTGGAATTTCAAAAGCTTCTATTGCTGTAAGCTTAAATCGTTTAAAAAAAGCCGGTGAAATAGTGTCCCTTGCGAGGGGGTATTACATCATTATTCCTCTAGAGTATCGATCACTAGGTTGCTTGCCTGCTGCACAGTTTATTCCTGATCTCATGAAGCACTTAGATATTCCATATTATGTATGCCTTTTAAGCGCTGGGGAGTTTTACGGTGCAGCGCATCAAAGGCCACAAGTTTTCCAGGTAATGATTCCATATATTCGTAAGAACCTTGATGTAGGAAAAATTCGAGTTCGTTTTTACATGAATAAATATTTAGAGCAGTGCCCCGTAAGACAGCTAAATACAGAAAGAGGCTATCTTAAGGTTTCAACACCAGAAGCCACCGCATTGGATCTTGTTGCTTATCCAGGCCCTTCAGCAGGCTTTTCAAATGTTCTTACGGTGCTTGAAGAGTTGGTTGAGAGTCTGGATTTGGATGCATTTAGGGAGGCTCTGAAAACAAAAAGGAAAATCCCGAATTTACAAAGACTGGGATATTTACTAGAACTTTTAAATGAAGAGAAGTTCGCTGGGGCGTTGGAAGAACGTTTAAAGGGGTGCTACCCAGATAAGGCTATGCTTGAACCTCGTAGTCCATCAAGAGTGGGAGAATATTCAAAACGCTGGAAATTGATTATTAATGAAGAAATAGAGAGTGACCTATGATTCCAAGAAATCTCGTTATTGAATGGAGTGAGTCTCATTCTTGGCCTGAACAAAATCAAGTAGAGCAAGATTTATTAATTTCTCGTGTACTTGTAGAGATGTTTTCTGATCCAGTAATTGCAGCGTCTCTTGCCTTTCGCGGCGGTACAGCTCTCTACAAACTTTTTCTAACACCAGCTCCAAGGTATTCTGAAGACATCGATCTTGTTCAGGTCAATGCAGGGCCTATCGGAGAGACGATAGATAGAATTCGGGCTATAATAGACCCTTTTCTAGGGACGCCAAAAAGAAAAAGGGGGAAAGGCCTTTCAACAATCGTATATCGATACCAGTCGGAAGAGGTGCCTCCTAAAGTTCTTCGACTTAAAATTGAGATCAATACTCGTGAGCATTTTTCGATCATGGGATTCATTAAAAAGAGATTTTCTATTGATTCATCGTGGTTTAGAGGTGAGACAGAGATTTTGACATACCCGCTAGAAGAGTTGATGGGTACCAAACTTAGAGCCCTTTATCAGAGGAATAAGGGTAGAGATCTTTTTGATTTTTGGTATACACTATGTAATAGCGGTCTGGATATACCTAGTTCCTTGAATGTATTTCGACATTATATGGATAAGGAAGGACTGAGTGTTTCGCGAGCTCAGTTTGAGCAGAATTTGAGAGGTAAGATTCTTTCAAAGGTTTTCCTTGATGATACTCCTCTGTTACTAAGAGAGGAAATTGCAGCTGAATGGGATCCTCAAATTGCTCATGAAGTGATTCAGGATCGTGTGATTTCTCAGCTTCCAGGGGAGCCGTGGAAGGGAGGTTAATCTTTAAAATATTCTTTAGGTACTATCTAGCCTTTCAAAGGAATGGGTCAGGAATGGGTCAGACGTCGGCTGGAATGGGTCAGACGTCGGCTTGTCGGTTCTGAGATTTCAATAACCGATAAACCGACGTCTGACCTGGGGTGACACAAACTGCTTAAATAACATGCTTTTCTCTATCTATAAATCGTCCTATTTTTGCAGCTACTTTATCCATTACAATGCCCCTCTCAGTTAGTTTTTGGAATGGTGGCACTTATCCTGAGTCCGCAGGATGACCCGAGGCTTTAGTCGGGTCGTCCTCGCAAGCTCGGACTTTGAAACTGGTAACAAAAACCGAAGGAATTATGGAGGCTAAATTCAGGTTGTTTTTCCAAGTTTGTGTCACCCCACGTCTGACCTGGGGTGACACAAATGGGGCTAAAACCCCATGACCTCCCCCTCAATTCTTCCGTTTAAAACTCGTCCCATTTTTAAAGAGATTTTGTGGAATAGGCAACGCCTTCATGAGTCCGGCAGGACGACCCGATTAAAGCCTCGGGTGACTTGAGCTTGCGAGGGAACCCGTGGAGGAGAAAATAAAAAATAGAGCCTGAGGAACGAAGGCGATTGAAGCCTCTTACACCTTTCAGTCGCCCTCGCGGGCTCTGATTTTCTGTTCTCACTACCACGGATTCCTTCGCTCCGCTTAAGTCATCCGAGGCTTTGATCGGGCACTCTACGGGCTTTCGAAGTTGAGCGAAATTGGTACCACAACAAGGATGTAAAAAAAATAAATCTAACTAGCCGTATATGGTAGCATCTGTGTCACCCCAGGCCAGAGGTAGGTATGTCGGTTATTGAAAATCTCAAAACCGACATACCGGCCTCTGACCTTTTTACCTCATTTAAGTTGCAGTCTTGCAGCCTTGGCACCCATGACAGGCCGTTTTTTTTAAGTGTGTGTCGCGCCC
>JBLFWS010000127.1:0-9962 GCA_047611865.1 Chlamydiales bacterium | reverse complement strand
GGGTTAAGCTCTCTGCAAAACCTCGATCTCACTCACTGCCACCTGATAACAGATACGGGCCTTGGCCACTTAAGAGGGTTAAGCTCTCTGCAAAACCTCGATCTCAGTCAATGCCGCCTGATAACAGATACGGGCCTTGACCACCTAAGCGGGTTAAGCTCTCTGCAAAACCTCGATCTCAGTCAATGCCGCCTGATAACAGATACGGGCCTTGACCACCTAAGCGGGCTAAGATCTCTCCAAAACCTCAATCTCTGTGGCTGCCACGAGATAACAGATACGGGCCTTCTTCTTAGTTCCCTCCCAAACATTATGATTGGGGTATAGAGGGCATGTGTAAACGCCGGGTAAAATCACTAATAAAATAAATTAAGCATTGTCTCATTTTTTTAATACACGACCTGGATCGTGTATCAAAATAGCTGACCTAGATTCTCTGGAGCTCTACCGCCCTTCTTTGAGCTTCTATATCTTATTCAATGCTTAGTTCTGCGCGGTTTTTTTGAGGCATAAGGAACTTATCACAAAGCATAGCAACAAGAGCAAGAAAGGGAAGTAAAAGAAATTGATATTCGGTGTCTTCTGATTCATTCAAAAGGCCTAAAGCTCCAAGATCTAGAGCAAGAACAGGCCCCCCCATTGCTCCAACACCGCTGGCAATAACAAAATTGTTGGGCACTTCTTCAGCTAGCCAAGCAGGCAAGCCGTAGCTAGAAATTCCCATACCAATACCCGTCATTCCAAGAAAGGGCAACGATACAGCTAGTTTCTGGGAAAAAGCTAAACCGGTGCTGCCTACAGCCAATACGCTTAATCCAATCTTGGTAGCGAGCTCTCCCTGCCGTGCTAAACAGGTTTTTCCTGTAAGAGTTCTGGTCAGCGAGTTAATTATAGAGAAAATCCCCGTATACATAAGAGAATTAAATTGGGATGTACCCTTTTGAGTGAAGTGGATGGGTATAGTGGTAACGAGCGAAAGGAGTCCCCCAAGACTTACCACATTATTCAATGCAAGAATGCTCATAGTTCTTTTTTCTTGCTTGCTGAGGGATTTCAACTTTTTAATCACAGAACAGGCTTCAGCATTCGGGAAAAGTTCTTGTCCTAGCCATAAGGCTATTTCTTTGGCTTTTTTCTGAGGGATTTCCTTATCAAGTAATTGATGATAAATAGAGCTATTTAAAAAATGCTGAGTTAAGGATGTGCCCAGTACAGACATAGCAAGCCACAAAAAGTAAGCATTACTCATGCCGATTTCCTTTATGGCAAAAGCTTGTATGATATTAGAAATCCCAGGAGACAGAGTACCCATTCCTCCGACAATTCCTTGGCGCATTCCAGCATCACTTGCTCTCCCTGAAGGTGTAGCCATTACAAAAGTTGCAGGAACAACAGCTAGGCCTGCACCTGCAACGATGCCTGAAAGCCCCAAGGCAAGCGTTCCTGGACTGAGGGTATCCAAGCTTGAAACTTCGATTTGGCTGACGAGAATTGCAAGAGTTGCTATGCCGATGGCACTTGTGACGAGCAATTGTAATACCGTTTTTTTTCCTCCATAGATATCCGCTTGATTACCCACCAGGGATTGTGTAGAAGAGCCAACGATTATCGGAGCGGCAGCTAATGCAAATTTTAAGGGTGTGCTTAAGTTCTCAGCTTTGCTTAAAGTTGCTGCCATGATTCCTGCAGGAGAAAAGCCAGTTGCAAAAGCTAAGGCTGCTGCATTACGGTCTCGTGTAGGACTACTTTTGATATTCAATATCGCATCTGTGTATTTTCGAAATCGAAGAGGAATATCTTCTTCTTTTAAACTTTTGATTTTTCCCAACTCACACTTGCTAAAGGCTAATTCTTCAATCTCAAGAAAAAGGGCGTTGATGACAGGAGGCAATGAGTCAAAATCGTTCTCTGAGTTCTGCAAGGAATTCCAATCCTTCAGCTCTTCATATAGCTGAAACAACAATGGAGGGAGACTTAAGTTTCCCTCTTGAAGAGTGCCTCTACTCCCCTTTACTTCTTGCAACTCTCCAAAGAGCCTGTGTAATTTTGTATCTGAATTAAAAAGCTTGGCGATGTGATTAAGGTCGAGGCAGTCGATTTCTTGGAGGAAATTTGTTAAGGCTTCAGATAAGTTGAAATTTGTTTGATTTAGATTTTGGGCGATACCCGAAATAAGATTTTCAAGGTCACAAAAGAGAGAACCTTTCAGGGAAACAAAGCGTCTTTTTAGGTCTATAGAAAGGTTTTCTGGGGAGGGATTATTTTGACATATGTCGATGAATTGATTTTTCAGGAAACTGGCAACTTTACTGTTCGAGTTAGAAGCCGATTCTTTTCGGGACTCATCACAGATATTTACAGAGTGTCCTTGAAAGATACCTACTCCCCTATGTACTGAAGGGAAAGAACTTTGCATATCCGGGTGATTTTTATCATTATTGGGGGAAAGATAAGGCAAAGTCATAAAAATTCCAATTATTGAATTTGCTCCGACATATCATCCAGAAGATTTAGAAAGCTCTCCACCTCAACAAAAAGCTACAATTCATACATTTTTAAAAAACTCTAGTCACCCTAGATTGTAGTTTATTTAAAATCACGGAATTTGGTCGAAATATAATATATAGACACTTCCATAGTTCACTAACATTACTTGATTGTTAAATCAAGCTTACTGTTAGATGGATCCACCTCTAAAATTCTTATTAAGAAAACTTAAAGGCCATACTAAAGGCAAGGTCATAATAGCCTCTTTTAAAAAAGTAATTACAGGCGTATAATAATGTATATGCATTTAGTACAACTAAGGCTTCTGTATGGTTAGTTTTACTTCAAATAGTAGTCCTGAAGAAAGTCAAAGCGCAGACTTTAAATCCTTAATCAAAAGAAAGGATTCTCCAGCTAATAAAAATAACCTGAACAGGTTGATAAAAGCAGCAGATAGCCCAAAAAAGAACCGTGAAGAAGCTGTATCATGTCTTGTTCAAAAAGTATTGACCTTGAAGGATGACGATAAACAATTGATTGTTGGCTACTTGAAAGAAAGTGCAGGGGCTTGTCTTGGAAAAGGAAGAATGAATAAATCCCAAAAAAAATTGGATGCTAGAATAAATACTTTGAGTAAGTGTTTGCTGGAGTTTGAAAAGGATAATCAGAATGTCCCCCTTGACTTGAAAAAATCCGCAGAGCTTTGTCGAGAAACTCATTTACTTAAGCAGCTTGATTTAGACATACACCCTGATCTGAAAGATTACTTATTCGATATCGAATTAAAGTCAAATTCAGCAGAGGAAGTCCATCAAAAGTTAAAAAAATATGTTATAGAACTTATAGAGGAAGAAGGCAAGCCCAATAGGAAGAGTACGGTTCAGTTAGTTCATTTCAATAATGCTACAAATTTATTTACACAATCAGGACAGGAATTACCTCCCAGGCTTCAACAGGCCTTCACTCAGGTATCAAAGGAGTTGGGAGAAATTCATCAAGTTCAAAGTAGCAAGAAAGTCCCAAGCCGAGCGCGAAGAGACAATCACAGGACACCCACTGAAGTCGCAACTCATTTTTTAGCCAGGCTGGACACTCTTTCCAAATCTGATGATTTAAATCCAATGCAAATTGAGAGAATAAAAAAACTGGAAAAGGATGTTAAGAAATTGATTCTGAAGCATCAGCTTACCGTTCCAAATATGAAGATGTTTCTTATAAAAGCACAAGCGATAGGTCAAGACGATTTTTTAGGGGAAAAGATAGACTCTTTGTGTACGGTTTTGATTGGTCAGCTTCCAGAGGGTGACACCGCTGAACCTACAAGGTTACACGACAACATTTATGGGCGTATCTTTGATACTGCCATGGTCGAAGAACTCATTCATAATCCTCCTCCTTCAGTTTCCGAATCAATGAGCAAAGCTTGTGGGGCACTCTTAGATCATTTAGAGAAAGTAGAACGTGGTAATCTGACCCCATTTTCAATCGATCCAGGAGTTATAGAGGCTAGGTCTCCAGATGCACGGGAAGGGTATACTAAGGAATTGGCTCTTGAATTACACCAGAAATTCAAAAAGGATTACCGCTTATGGGAGCCAAATACAGGGGTAAAGTTTCAGGCCTTTCTTGAGGCAAAAACTCCAGAAGATATAGAAGAGACTTTTAAGGACTGTTTAAAGCCGTATGATAAGAGTGGTTTTGATAGTGTAGCTTCTTCGTGCCTTCTAATTAAGGCCTCTATTGCAATGCAGAGTAAGGAGAATTGTCCATGGATGTTTACTGCAGGAGAAAATTATAGGAAGGTCGTTCCTCTTAAGTATGGTGACGCATCCATTAAAGGTGGAGTTGAAGAGAGTGAAGGGGCAGGGATCGGGTTGGCTTACCAGACTGTAGGTAGCCGTCCGAGAGGGCGTAGGAGCAGTACACGTCCAGTAAACATGAGTCGACCAGATTTGAAAAATATAGAAACAAAAAGGGTCTTACATAAAGCATTGGAGCATGGACTTCCTTGGGCCACGGGTGTTTCAGGGTCTACGAATATAGCTCTTCATGCCTTAGATCACTTTAACAAAGAAGGGGCTGATATTGACCCTAAGGGTTTTCTTTTGGGAACACTCATGTTTCTGAATCATGATGGAGGTCATTCCGTTCACGAGGTTTTATGGACCGCAAATCAGATAGACCAAAGCCTGAACTTTGGTTATGAGCTTGATCCTTCTCAAGATGAAGATGAAGAAGTTGAAGAAGTAAAAGTTTCCCGTGATGCCTCAGAGTTCGTTTCTGATTATGAGACCTTTAGAGAGTCTTTTGGAGCTGGAGATCTTCGAGAATCCGAAGCAATAGATGAGGCTTTAGATGCCGGGTTTGAGAAAACAATCGAATACTTCCGAGACAACAGTTATTATAGCAGTAGCGATAGCGGTGGAGATAGCGATATAGGTAGTCTTGAGACTTAGCTACTCTATAGCTTTTTGTCCAGATCCAGTTAAGTAAGGGTCTATAGAACTTATGCTTTTATTGAGTAGGCCATTTAAAAGGTCACCCTGTTCTCTTAAGTTTAGCTTTTCAGGATCTAGTCTAGGAAAATTCTGGTTTTCAACATCTTCCCAAGCCGTTCTAAAATAATTAAGCATTTCTCTAATAGGGTCTTTTATTTCGTTTAACAGATTGAGAAATTGTATGTCTTTAGGTTGCTCAAGAGATTTTAATTTTAAAAAAGCGGTGAGGTCTTGTGAAAATTTTGATGCTTTCAGATTTTTTGCTTTAGGGTTTAGCTTTTTATAATACGCCAAAAAAACATTAAGTGTTTCTGTCATTTTATCTTCATGAAAATCTCTCAGATCGATGTTTTCAGTTCTTGTCGCTGTGAATAAGAGCTGAGCAAACTCTCTCAGTGTGAACATTAGGTGGATCTTTCCGTTTTCAGGCGTGTCATAGTATTTACTAAGGTCTTCTGGAGGTAGAGTGTACAGGGCCTCCCAAGGGCAGCTTGCTTGTTTTTCGAAAATTCTGGCTTGTCTTAAAATGGAAGGAGGGGTGCTTGACAATAGGATCTTTTTTGGATGTGCCGGGGCAGCTCTAAAGAGTTTGTTCAGAAGCTTAACGTTTAAAAGTGTAGAAGTTGAAAGAGGCTCCAGCGTAATTTGTCTTGAAGAGACACCTAAGTCTTGAAGTCTCATGCCAATGGTTTCAGCTTCACTGTGGCCAAAGATGGGGCCAGCTGATGTACCATATCCACCGAGACCAGATATGAATATTTTAACTGAGTCTTTGTTGGGAAGGTTGTGGTAGACCTGAGCTACGCGATCCACATTTCTAAGGTCGTTGTTCCCGAAAATGACTATGGTGTCGGGTTCGAGTTCGCTGTAATTTTCTAAGGGAGCTTCAGTGATTTGGCCCTCAGAATCTTTACTGATAGTACATTGAGGAGAGAGAAAAGAACACATGGTTTTAGCGTCTTCTTTCCAAGTATTGAGGTCGCCTGTCCGTGAAAGGATTTCCGAGTAGTTATTAAGAAGTGGGATGGGTGCCTCTGCTGAATTGTGAAGGGGTCTAGACCGCAATAAGTGTTTTGCTAAGAAGGCATGTATTTTGGCAAAAACAGAGTCTTTAAAAGATGAGATTTTTTTATCAGAGCAAGACTCTTCATTTTCAGAGGAGTGCGCTTTTATTTGCTTTTCCTGCGCTAAATACAGTTCGCTTTGAGCAGATAAAAAGGGTGTAGATAGGTGATCTGGATTCATATTTCCTAATTTGTTCCTTAAATTATTTTGAATACTCCTATCATAGCAGAAAACTGTTCACGTTTTATAAAGATATGATTAAGAAATGCTACTAAATCTACGGATTTGCCCTCAGTAAGTCTCTATGTGGTATTTACAGTCTTTAACCCCTGTAAATCTGATTTGCAAGAAGATCAAGAGAAGCTGTCGGGTCTTACAATCGGATGATTTAAAAAGGGAAATTTTCAATATTTCGCTCCATGATTTAAATGTATGTCGATAGGCACACGGGTATGTAACTCTATCTGTTTGCCGATAATCATTATACTTTCAGGATCTTCTTCTCGTTTTTTTACGTCATCTGGGTTAGAATTACGAACTTGTCGAGATGAGTACTCGTTATCAGGAGCGAAAGCTATAGAATCTTGTGTAGCGCCTACTCCTTTGGTCATACCAGCAGTAACAGCTGTCCCTTTCTTCCCACCCACATGTCCCGGACCACGTATGCTATCTATTGGACCCCTTGAACCAATTTCCATGCTATATCTGCCCCTATGAAGTTATATAACTATTATAGCAAACTAAAGGTAATTATTTAAATTAAATATAACCTTTCTTTAAATCTTCTTGTATTATTTTGTAATTGTTTTTTATATATAAAATACCAAACCATTTTAATAATACGTTTCTCCTCCGGCGTTGTCGCATAAAACATGCGTCTACAAGAGGCTTATGATTAACATATTACCACCGAGATCGCAGAGAAAATAAAAAATCACAGATCAGTTGATAGCATATTGGGATGGCTGGATTAAACGCTGAAAAACTTACCCAACTGTTTAATGGAGCTCCTGTAAGAGCTGTTGATGTGGGCTTGTTTTCTTTGGCCTATAAAATGAATAGAGACTTTTTTGAAACTTCTATTTAGGATAAAATGACTGAATTAGAGATTGTTGAGATTTGAGGTGCCCCTTGCAGCGTCTGATATTAATTATTCCCATTACCTTCCCACCACGGCTTTACTGGAGATTTATAACGTGATGACGCGCCGCGCCCTCTCTTGCGCTTCGCTTTTACAGGCTTTGAAGAAGCTTCCTTCTCTATAGATTCCAAAGAGTTTTCTTCAGCGAACTTCAGTATGATCCCTAAGAAAGCAAGGCCGTATTTTCTTACTTTGTAATCCCCTACTCCTGAAATGGAAAGAAACTGCTCTTTAGTTTGTGGGATATAATAGGCCATCTCCTGCAAAGAGCGATCAGAGAAAATAACATATGGAGGGACATTTTCTTTTGCAGCCAAGGCGCTCCGCTTTGATTTTAAAACCAGGAAAAGATCTTCATTATAATCCATTTCCTTTTTCCTTTGAATTTCCTTTGTGGGGGTCTTTTTAGGAGTCGTTGAAAGGAAGATTTTCTCACGCTTGAAGAGGGCTTGCCTTCCCTTTTCAGAGACTTTCAATATAGGAAAGCTATCCTCTTCAAGATAGGCATAGTTGTAATGCAATAGCTCCTCTACTAGACTTTTGATATAATGTGGGGACTGCTCAGCGGCTATCCCATAGACTGATAATTTTTCAGCACCCCGAGAGTACACTTTCTTTGTTTTAGCTCCCCTTAAGACATCTACAAGCATCAAAGTGCCACAATTCTCCTCTAAACGAATGATTGCTGACAGAATCTTATAAGAAATTTCGGTAGCGTCAACCTTCCCCACTTCTTTCTTAGTGCAGATGTCACAACTCGGGCAAGTTTTAGAGGGGTATTCTTCACCAAAATATCCTAAAAGTGCTATTCGTCGACAACGGCGTTGAGAAACAAACTTAACGAGATCATCGAGTTTGGTCTTGGAATGTTCTCGCTCTTTTGAGTCTGCAATCTTATCAATAAAAGACTGCAAAATAATACGGTCAGCAAAGGAATAAAAAAGAATACATTCACTGGGAAGTCCATCACGTCCTGCCCTACCTGTTTCCTGATAATACGATTCGATATTTTTAGGAAGACTGTGGTGAATGACAAAGCGAATGTTGGGTTTGTCGATCCCCATACCAAAAGCTATTGTAGCTACAATAATCTGTACACCATCACGCAAGAATTTATCATGATTTTCACTGCGAACCTTTATTGGAAGCCCAGCGTGGTAAGGCAATGCTGAAAAACCATCTTCTTGAAGCTTTGTACTGAGTTCTTCAACTTTCTTGCGCGAAAGGCAATATATAATCCCTGCTCCCCTATCTTCACTCTGGAGGTAATGGAGAATCTGCTCATAGGTCTCCTCCTTTTTCCGTATTTCGTAATAGAGGTTCTTTCGGTCAAAACTACCTAAGATCCTTTCAGGGTCTTTTAATTTCAGTGTATTGCAGATGTCATCTGAGACCTTTCCGGTAGCGGTCGCTGTTAGAGCCATGCAGGGTATCTCGGGAAATCGTTCTTTTATGACTTGGAGACCGCGATACTCCGGGCGGAAGTCATGACCCCAGTCAGAAATGCAGTGTGCTTCATCGATGGCAAATAAACTAACTGGAAGCTCGCTAATGAAATCAAGGAATCCCTCTCGATTAAAACGCTCAGGAGAGACATATAGCAATTTAACAACTCCCCCATGTAAGGCTTCCATGAGAGCTGATAGTTCATCACCTGTAAGAGTTGAATTCCAAAAAGCTGCCACAACCCCGTAACCTTTCAAAGCATCAACCTGATCCTTCATAAGGGCTATAAGCGGCGATATCACGATAGCCAAGCCATCTTGCGCAAGAGCTGGTATTTGATAACATAGTGATTTGCCTCCACCTGTGGGCATTATCACTACAGAATCTCTTTTGTTCAGAGCGGCCTCAATAGCCTTTGTTTGCAAAGGTCTAAAGCTCGTATATCCAAAAGTCTCTCTTAAAATATCTTCTATCATATGTAAGGCGCCAAGTTTAAGCTATCCACAAGGATAGGAAAGCATAGTCTACGAAGTTATTATAAACAAGTTGGCGGATTCAACAGGGTGCAACTTTAAGTGGTGGTGAATTATTTTTTTTAAGTAAAAACGCATAGCGAGATTATTGCCCAAAGGAATCCAGGAAATCGTTCACGAGGAATAGGTTAAACCTTCATAAACGCCAGAGGCGTGGCATTATGTAGGCAGGGTCGGATCCGAGCGGAGCGAGAGACAGGCCCTGTAAAATGGATCTCGATACTACTGGAGCACCGGTCAGGTGCGGCACTTCTGTAAGATAGGGGTCGGGATGGATTTCGCCACGCCTCCCTCCGTAACCGCACGTGCGCTATTAACGCATACGGCTCTCCAGTTAGTAGTTTCCTCATCGGGATCGACACGCTAGCTCTAGGACTCTGGCTTTTTCCATTGTGAAGAGTCCTAAATTCGCGAAGAATACACCTTTCACTCCGTCTCCAGAGCTGTCAACATATCGTCTATCCAGATTGATGGTTCGATCCATTCCCAGCGACATCTTAGGTTGCTCGTTTGCCTTATGTTGTCTGTATATCCGGTTTGTTTCTCTATCTCTTGTCTAGACATATTGTCACTCCGAGATTCCATCTTTCGGCATGGTTCAGAAAGAGGCTTTTTTAGGTAACAAAAAGGGTTGTGGGATCATGCCGTTAGAATATGTCTAATTACCAAAACTGCGAAGGCTAAATCGAGAAAAGTAAAGCTATGCTTAAGCTACCTGTTCTTGAAGTATTGGAGAGGTGCCACTACCGTGGCTATTAGGAGTTATCCATAGCCGGCTTATTCAAATTAGCT
>JBLFWS010000126.1:0-9987 GCA_047611865.1 Chlamydiales bacterium | reverse complement strand
TTCAGAAGTTCGCGAGGCACGCCTTCAGGGATGAATTCATCTAAAACCTCTTGATTCACGACTAAGGTGCGTCCTTCAACTCTAGGCTGCCGCTTTCCTGTAAGCCTATTGAGCAAATCTTCCCCCTGCTCCTCGCCCTCATACAGACCCTCTGATAAAAGCTGGTCTCTCAAAGCCTGTTCCAACTCATCTCCAGGATTAGAACTTGCTTTCTCGTATTCACTAACAATGAATCGATGAGCTATTCGGGCAGAACTTTTATCCTTAAAAACCTTGACTGCATTTTCTGCTACAAAAGACTCTAGAGTAATGGTAGAAGCATCGTCACCAGGCTTTGGGGCTTTCATCTTCGAAAAAAGCTCTTGCTGAGCGGCTATACGCTTCCGATTCTCATCTTGCTCTTCCACATATGCCTCTTTTTCACTAAGGCTCATAACCTGAAGCTTATTCTGCACAGCACTAACACAAGACAAGATAATTCTTCTAAATTCTTGATCATCCCTACTTGAAGCCACGTACGACCGAGGTGCAGCTAAGAGACCTTCGATTGATGATATCCTGGATTTAATTTCGGTCGAAATCGCAGGAGTCCCAGGTGCTACGGTTCTTGAGCTTCCCTGAGTAACATTATAGAACATTTTCCGAGCATTCTTGACTACACGGTAAGCACTCCCCATAGAATAGTCATAATGAACCTCTCCTAAAGCTTTAGCAACTAGGGGAAATTCTGATACGGACCTGACTGGAAAATTGTAAAGATAATCATTAGCTAAATGCTGATATTGTGAACTGAGGTTTGCATCTAATGGCATTAGTAATCACCTGGATAAGTCTTCGTAACTTTCAAAAAATAAATTATTGCGATATTAGACAAAGTTGCATTATCAGTCAACAAAACACTAAACTAGTCAGGACAATCGTATTATGGACAATACTTTAAAATAGTTTTTCGATATTTCTTAGAAGCTAAATCTTTTAAGCGATAGTATAACTTGGAATAGCTGTCTGCCATTATAAATTCTGAGTGAGTGCCGCACCTGCTGGTGCTCACATTTTTTTCTTACCATTATACCGGGCCTTGCTCGCAAGCTCGCTACGACCCGGCCTACATAATGCCACGCCTCTGGCGCTTCAGAAAAGTTTTACGTTTCACTTATCACAAATTGAAATTGCAGTACGATCTGAAGTTAGAACTTCCCAAAAAATAATTCACCACCACTTAAAGTTGCACCCCTAAACAGCGTTGTTGTATAACTTAATACGCTTACAATCATTTATTTAACCACAGAGAGATAGAAAAATGCATAAAGTCTCTAAGAATATGCTATCAACTGATCTGTGATTTTTTATTTTCTCTGTGCCATCTGTGATCTCGGTGGTAAAATGTTAACCATAAGCCTCTTGTAGACGCATGTTTTATGCAACAACGCCCCCCCCTAAACTAGTATCACTTGTGTAAGTCTATTCCATTATTTTGACAAAGAAACCTCAGGTTTATTCTGAAGAATATTCTCTATTTTTGACATAACTTCGGGTGTAAGCTTATCTTTTACCAATATGGATTCCATATTTTCTTTGATTTGCTCAACCGATGTTGCCCCGGTAATCACCGTACTCACATGAGGGTTTTTCAAACACCATGCCAAAGCCATCTGTGGCATAGTACATTTTAAATCATATGCAATCTTGCAAAGGTCTTTTACTTTACTAATGACTTCTTCTGTCAAAGTATGCTTGAGCCAGGAATTTTTCTCAAAACGAGTTCCTTGCGGAACACCGTCATTATACTTACCCGTTAACAAGCCTTGAGCTAATGGGCTCCAAATCGTTGTCCCCATTCCAAACTTTTCATATAGGATTAAATATTCCTGCTCAACGCGATCTCTCTTAAACATATTATACTCAGGCTGCTCCATTAATGGGGGAACTGCCCCAATTTGACGAGCTATCATATGAGCTTGTTCTATCTGCAGAGCACTCCATTCTGAGGTTCCCCAATAAAATGCCAAGCCCTGCCGCACAAGTAAATCCATGGCCCTGACAGTTTCCTCCAAAGGAGTCTGTGGGTCAGGCCTATGACAATAAATTAAATCAACGTAATCCATCTGTAAGCGCTTTAAAGAGTTCTTTGCACCTTCTATAATGTGTTTCATAGATAGCCCGGTGTCATTAGGCCCCTCTCCTCCCCAGAATATCTTTGTAGAAACTACAAGGTTCTCTCGCCGAAACTCCTTTAGAGCCTCTCCCATCAGTTCTTCAGACTTTCCCTGAGCATAAACCTCGGCATTATCAAAAAAATTTACACCCTCATCCATAGCTGCTTTGATGCATTCCTTAACTTCCTTAATCCCTAGGTTTTCTCCAAAAGTAAGCCATGAACCAAATGACAACTCACTTACTTTCAATCCTGACTTTCCAAGGTGTTTGTAAAGCATAGCGCTCCCTTTCATTTTTTTATTACTACTCCTAACTTATCAAATTCCCTCCCATCTTGTCATTAGCATTAGCAGAAAAAAGAATTGCTTATTATAATGGGAATGCATGCCAAATTACTCACATGCAAATTTTTATAAACTTAAGTTTGCTAGATTAATTTTGAATTTAAGTGGAGACTCTCTAATGTCGACCTCATCAGAAACTCAGGGCAATCCCGACCACTTTGATGGCAAAGGGGCCTTACAGCATATGGTTGAGCACCAATCGGATGGTGTCATCTCCATGGCTGAGTCTCACGGGACAGAAATGCCTGGCCATATTTCTTCACTTGCTGATGCAGCCAGAGAAGTCGCCTTTTTACTTCTCCTTGCCGGAACCATATGTCAAAGCTTTCATATGCCTCCACTACAAACCATTCAGCTACTCTCCCTATTGAGTTGTGGACTAATAATCTGGAAAACCGGGAGAAGTGCCTGGCTTGGCTGGTCTCGTCTAGAAAGACTTCACCGCCTTGTAGAGCAAGAACGCTGGGAAATTCAAAACCACCGTCCACAAGAAAGAGAAGAATTATACGCCCTATACCGTCCTAAAGGATTTGAAGGACAACTTCTTGAAGAAGTTGTTGACGTTCTCATGGCTGATGATAACAGATTACTACGCGTCATGCTGGAAGAAGAAATGGGCCTAAAGTTAAGATGCCACGAACACCCCTTAAAACAAGGACTCGGCGCTGGCTTGGGAGCTCTCTCTGCAGCACTTTTCTGCCTTGCTGGAACCTGGATTTATTCGATTTCTGGCCTTTTCATTGGAGCCGCTTGTACTATGGCATTAGCCGCTACTTTCTCCGCTCTATATGAAAGAAATCGCGTTATCCCCGCTATAGTCTGGAACCTGAGCATCATGTACGTCGCATTCAGCTTCGTTTATTTTATGCTGGAATACATATCACAATAAGAAAGTGGCTTAAACTTATGACATCGAATTCAATTGGAAAAATCCATAATCCTCCGCAAACAGAATCTTTTGATGAATTTTTCCATTCCGGTTTTGATGAAACAGCGAGCCCCTTTATCACATTGCGTTCACGACACTGGGGAAACTCCCTCACTCTAAAAGCTTCATTTACTGCAGGATTTCTTTTATTTATCTCATTTATTCTATCCAACACCCCTAACACAGTGGCCCTTTCCAATGCCCTGCTTGTTCAAGTATATTTTCTTACAGGTATACCCTCCTTAATTACTGCCATCAAAAATATTCTAAAGGCAAAAATCAACATTGAAGTACTCATGACACTTGCAGCCTTCTTATCCGTATTTATTGGTAGCGGAATAGAAGGGGGCCTATTGCTTGTGCTCTTTTCTTTATCCGGAGCAATAGAAAGCCACGTTGCGACAAAAGCAAAAAGTTCCCTGAACACACTAAACGAACTATCTCCATCAAAGGCAACTGTAATTTCTGGAAAAGATAAATTATTGGAACGATCTGTAAAAGACATTACCGTTGGCACAAAAATTCTAATTAAAGCCGGCGAGGTCGTGGCCCTTGATGGAGAAGTCCTCACAGGAGCCTCCTCTGTCAGCCTTGTCCACCTCACTGGTGAAAATCTCCCCGTCCCCAAAGCTCCCGGAGATGAGATCCCTGCAGGCTCCAGAAACCTTGAAGGAACTTTAACCCTTAGAGTTACAAGAACCAGCAATCATTCAACTTTAGCTAACATTATTCGCTTAATCACACAAGCCCAGGAAGCACGGCCAAAGCTGCAACGCTGGCTTGACAAAGTAGGAGGTATCTACTCCTCTTCTATCATCTTCCTCACAACAGCACTCGCTATAACACTTCCTTTCATTTTAGGAATAAATTACTTAGGACCTGATGGCTCTATCTACCGATCAATTGCTTTTCTAATTACAGCTTCTCCTTGCGCATTGATAATAGCCGTACCCATTGCTTACCTAAGTACTATCAGCGCATGTGCTAAACAGGGGATATTACTCAAAGGAGGCTTCATCCTTGATGCTTTGGCAGGCTGTTCCACTATTGCTTTCGACAAAACAGGCACTCTCACTACAGGAAAGCTGAAACTAACTCAGGTGACGAAACTAAATGGGCAAGCTTCTGCCTCAGAAACTGATGAAGCTTTAGCCATTGCCTTAACATTGGAACGAAGCACTATACATCCAATCGCTAGGTCGATAGTCGATTATGTCGAGAATAAAGGCATTACTCCAGCCCAAATTCAAAACTTTAAAGCCATTCCAGGCTATGGCCTTGAGGGGACTGCTATTTTGGACCGAGGTGAGGTTGAGGTCAAAATTGGACATCCCGTTTTTATTTCTTCAAAGCTAGAAAAGACTCTCTCTTCAAGTCTTATGCAAAAATCTGACGAAATTCACAGGGACGGTAATGGCCTAGCTGTTCTTCTGGTAGGGGATCAAATATTCCTCATCCATTTTTCAGACAGCTTACGAGCTAACACGAAAGACTTAATACATAAACTTCAAAGCGAAGACAATTTAAACATTTTGATGCTCTCCGGAGATCACCCGAGCAGTGTGAAAAAAATCGCTCAAGCAATAGGCATCACTGATTACCACGCCGACCTACGCCCCAATGATAAACTCGAATACGTTTCCAAAATCTCCCAAGAAAATGGCTTGATTATGGTAGGGGATGGAATGAATGATGCCCCCGCATTAGCTCGCTCAACAGTAGGGGTTTCTATGGGACAATTGGGAAACTCTGCCACCGTAGAAATTTCCGATGTCGTTCTTCTACAAGATGATCTAGAAAAACTTCCTTGGCTAATCAGGCGATCCCGCCTTACCCAAAAAATTGTCTTTCAAAATGTTGTCATCGCCGGAAGTGCAATTATATTCGCAAGTATTGCTGCCCTTTTAGGAGTTATCCCACTTTGGTTGGCGGTCATACTCCATGAAGGCGGCACTGTCATAGTAGGTTTAAACAGCTTACGTCTTCTCCGTAGATAGTTAATTGGAATTTTGACTTCTTGATGAATTTGTAATACACTTGTGAATATAATTAGAGAATTTTTCTAGAAAGATATAAGGTTTCCCGGCAAACTTGGATTAAGATATCAAACGACGAGTATAACAATTTTAAAATTACCCTTTAGATTCTCTAATTGTATTCCTCCAAGTTAGAATGTTTTATCAAAATAAAGAACATTCATCGTAGACAGCCACCAACGTTTTGCTTAGGAGTTTATGTTATGCCTACTCGTGAAGAACTAATCCATTCACATATCCAGCTTATGACAGCAATCCAGGATGAAAGCCGAAAATTCCAGGAGTTCTACGTTTGGCTCGAAAAGTATATGCCTTCAGCTTTTTTTGAAGAACTTAATCAGGAACAAGTTATGCTTGTTTCTCATAACCTCATGGGTTTTCATCTTCAGGAATATTTCTCAAGAATCCGCCTCAAAAATGCAGCCATATTTATCACCCTCGACAGCGCCGATGCTGACGTCAAAGTCCTGAAATATTGCTCTATGTACGGAATAAAAAATTATCGTGCCTTTGTTTCCGAGAAACCCTTTCCTGCAGACGAACATTCCCAATGCTTGCGAATAGCCGTTATCCATTTCACAGAATTTGTTGAATCTACATCTGAAAAAGATCACGAACCCCTTGATACTGATAAGCTTGAAAGAGTACGCGGTCTTGTAAAAGAACGAAATCCCGAAGTTGAAGAAGAAGAATTTAATCGGCTTATCACCAGCATGAATGCTCGCTTCATTCACTCTCTACCCACTGAGAGGTTAATTCTCGCTCTCGACATGTTCTTCCGGGCAAAAACTCGTGACCATTGCCAATATGAAGTCCGCTATAATGAAAACTGGGAAGAAAAAGATCTCCCATCAATGCAGATCGTTCTAGCATGGCGTAACACCCCTAAACATAACTTTCTATATCGACTTGCAAGAGTAGTTCATCGTCATGGAATCATAATGAGCAAAGTCAATGCTACCTATATTAATCCCTACGACACCAAAGGCATCCTTATCATGTCGCTGGGTCTACATGGAAGTGATGGAAAAGCTGTATGGGATGCTACCGATATTCCCGACTTCCTCAAAGAACTCGTGACAATGAAATATTTTGACGACTTGGATCCTATTGATGAGGTTCTAGTTACTCCTCGTGTAATCACAGGAAACCAAGGAAACCTTCTCCGAGCAATGATGAATTTCATACATCAGGCTTTGCTAAATGTAGACGTTAACCTTTACACTCTCGAAAACATTGAAGAAGCCTTATGTAGACACCCAGAACTGACAGCTCAGATATGCCAGATTTTCGAATATAAATTTCACCCAGACAAACAGGATCTAACAAAGTACCGTAAGGAACTCGATGAATACAAACTTCAAATAGAAAAGCTTGACACAGGCCGCGAGGTAAACGACACAAGAAGGCGGAATGTATTAACTCAAGCACTGAATTTCATTGAATGTACGTACAAAACCAACTTCTACCGCAACAATAAAACAGCCCTAAGCTTTCGCATAGCCCCTCAATATCTTGATCAAATTCCTTTCGACAGAAAGAAAACCTTTCCAGAACTTCCTTACGCCATCTTTTTTATAAAAGGCATGCACTTTTTCGGCTTTCACATCCGCTTTAAAGAACTCTCCAGGGGCGGTCTAAGGACCATTTTCCCTGAGAAAATGGAACACATGGTAGTTGAAAGAAACAATGTATTCACTGAATGCTACAACCTCGCCCTAACACAACAGAAAAAAAACAAAGATATTCCTGAAGGCGGGGCTAAAGGCACAATATTCTTAAAGCCTTACCAACGCCTTCATACAGAAGCAGAAATTCTTGAAAAAGAGCTAATTAATGCCGGCTTCGATGAAGACCAAACAGCTCTCCGGATAGACGCTTTCCTTAAAGAGCAAAAAGTTGAATATTTGTACCAAACCCAGCGCTGCTTTGTAAACAGCCTGCTAACCCTAATCAACACCGACAAAAAGGGGAAGCTCCGATCAAAACACGTAATAGATTATTGGAAAAAACCCGAATATATTTATCTCGGCCCAGATGAAAACATGCATAACTCAATGATCGAATGGATTGCCAAGCATAGTGAAAACTACAAATACAAACCCGGCCAAGCCTTCATTTCCAGTAAACCCGATGTAGGGATCAACCATAAAGAGTGGGGTGTCACTTCCCTCGGCGTGAACGTATACATGCACGAAGTCCTGAAATATATCGGAATCAACCCCGAAATTGATCCGTTTACTATCAAAATATCAGGCGGCCCCGATGGCGATGTCGCTGGCAATCAAATTAAAAACTTACATCGATTTTATCCCGACACAGCAAAACTCGTAGCACTCGTTGACGTTTCAGGTACAATTTATGACCCCGAAGGCCTGGATTTAGACGAAATGATGAATCTCTTCAACGATGCTAAACCCATCAAATTCTATCCTCCAGAAAAGCTTTCTGAAGGCGGGTACCTACTCGATCGTTTCACAAAACGTGATATGACTGCTTACGTCCAACACACGCTATGTTGGAGGAAAAGCAATGGAAAAGTCGTCGAAGATTGGCTTTCCGGCAATGATATGAACCACCTTTTCCGCTTCAGCGTCCACGAAGCTAAAGCTGATATTTTCATTCCTGCAGGTGGAAGGCCAAAGACCCTCAACGAGAGCAACTACACGGAATTCCTTGATAAAGAAGGGGAACCTACTTCAAAGGCCATCATAGAGGGTGCCAACCTATACCTTACACCCGAGGCAAGACGGTCATTAGAAGACCTTGGGGTAATAATTATTAAGGACAGCTCCGCCAACAAGGGTGGTGTCATAACCTCTTCCTTTGAAGTTTTATATGGCCTTGTTCTTAGTAAAAAAGAAATTCATGAACACAAAAATCGACTTGTAAGTGAAATTCTCGATATCGTTAAATCATATGCGCTTTACGAAGCCTCCCTCCTGTTAAAGACTCACCAGGAGACAGGAGGATACCTTACAGACATCTCTGAAAAGATTTCCGAAAAAATAAATAAGTACACTTATCTTTTACTCGACCACCTCGAAAAAGTAACACTTTCAAAAGATCCCAACAATCCGATGATTAAGTGTTTTCTCAACTACTGCCCACCCCTTTTACGTAATGAGTACAGAGACAAATTGCTTAAACAAGTTCCAGACCTTCATAAGAAAGCTATTATTGCATGCCGAGTTGCTTCTCAGCTTGTATACAAAAAAGGGATAAACTGGTCCCCAAACATCGTCGATGTACTACCTCTTATTTGGCAAGACGAAGACCTTTTTGTATAAATCAGATCGAATATAGAGGTTCAATAGGACTGCATAGAAGGGTATTCTCCGACTAAATTGTTTGATTTACACACTTATAAAGTTCAAATTCAGTTTTCTGGAGTTTGATTTTAGAAGAACAAAAACCAGGTAAGGTAGGCGTAGTGCGGGAAAACCGCATGCTGTGTTTGATGTAGCGGGTGATGGAAGCGGAGTTATGATTTAGTAACCGCGCCGTTGCTCAACCCTACACGGAGAATTCGCAGGGGCAACACCGCACACTTATCTGACATCTTTTCAGAGATCCTCCCTTTTTTCTTTTATAGATTCTTTTTATGCGGAAATAATCAGTTTTATTATATATACTACTGGTTTTTAGTCATTTCTACGTAATTTACTTTGGATTGGGTAGGGTAATGTTTTTGGTAGATTTTTGATGAAATCTTGTTTTGTAAAGTTATTTTCAGTTTTTCTCTTGTTAAGTTTCATTCCTTGTGTAGGAATCCAAGCTAGTTGGGAAGATGGTGAGTATTCTGAAGAAACGGTTTGTTCCTGCTTCCGAAAGTATTACTGTGCCAACCCCTCAGTTTGTAGAATTCACCAGTTTTACGAGGATTGTACCTTCGTTTTAATTTGTCAATATACACCCTGTCCTCAATTCGAAGAAAATAGTGTGAAAATTATAGACAATCTCATCGAGTTTCCCACTTACTTTTATCAATATCATAACAATATTGATATGTATAATTTATCTCTGAAAAATGAATATGACCTCGATTGTTTCGAAACTGATAATAAGGATAAATTGTCAGAAAAATTTAAAAAGTTGCAAAAGAATATCGAAAGAAATCGCCCTTTCAACCGTGAAGTGCGACAAATAGTCTAAAGAAAAATGGCCAGACATAGCTAATACCTCTATAGTAATTTTTACTACAAAATATTCTATGGAGAAATTATGCCCGAAGACTACCATCATCTGACCAGATTCCAAAGATGCCAGCTTTATACCTTAAAGAAAAGAGGTGATTCTGTTTCCATAATTGCTAAGGAGCTTGGAGTGCATCCCTCAACAATTTATAGAGAACAGAAGCTAAATATTGGCAAGCGAGGATATCGATTTAAACAAGCTAATGATAAAGCTTTAGAACGACGCCAGGTTGCTAGCAGTCAGAAGGCGAAAATGACCAGCATCACAGTCTCTATCATAAATGAAAAGCTCAGGTTACAGTGGAGTCCTGTGCAAATATCAGGCT
>JBLFWS010000125.1:0-9988 GCA_047611865.1 Chlamydiales bacterium | reverse complement strand
GCTGCCGTAAAAGGATACTGCCTCTTGGCTCTGTGTGAGTAATTACAAGCTTTCTTCTATCTGCTGAAAGACAGATGTTCTCTAAGCTACACCCACGGAAACCAGACTGTTCAATCAAAGAACAAAGTTGTTGCGTATAAGGTCTGGCATCCTCTTTAGAAAGGAGACTAAGCTTATCAAATGTTTCATCTCTACCAAGACTGTCTACTGAAGCTTCCACAACAATGTAGCTCTCTATGCCTATCTCCAAGGGGCTATCTGGAATATGGTATAGTCTCTTACAAGGGACTTCCAATAGGTCCATGACGTCAACCCTGATGATTTTACGCATCATATTAGATAAAGGAACGGAATAGAGTAAGGAATGCATTTCTTCATCATCCCAACCCTGCTCACCTTGGATTTTGATAATAAGGCCAGGAAGATAATCATATTGCAGGCAGGTTACCCCATTAGATTCTTCAAGAATGTCGATGCCTCGAGGAATACCCCTCGTAACATCTTTCAAACTCGCTTGAGAAAAAAGATCATCGAGAACTTCCCTGACCAAGGTAGACTTTAGATCCCCCGGGCACTTTGATGGGTCCATCTGTATATCCCCGATGGTTTCAGACCTATCTACCAAACAAGTAAGGAGACCTTTTTCTTCCATCAAGTCTTCACATACTTTTACCTGTGACCCCTGCATAGATGTAAAAACTGTTGCAAAAACTTCGTAACATTTCCTCGTCAGTGGATTGTCTACAGACAATTGATAGACCTTAGAGGTCTACGTCATACCCTGATTGCAGTGTATTTTGAAAACCCTGTCTTGCTTCTACAGCTGGAAAACCCATCTCCCCTCCATTCCTTAGCGTACAACTACATCATTGATAATCCCTAATTCCTTACCCACTGCAGCAAAAGCAACAATTGCTTTGTCAAGATCTTCCCGTGTGTGTGCCGCCGACATTTGTGTGCGAATACGTGCCTTACCTTGAGGAACGACTGGAAAAGAAAATCCTATCACATAAACCCCTCTCTCCAACATCTTGGCAGAAAATTCCTGCGCCAACTTTGCATCACCTAACATTACAGGAATAATCGCATGGTCACCAGGAACAAGCGTAAAGCCTAAAGCCTCCAACTTCCCTCTAAAATACTGACTATTTTCTCGGAGTTGCTTGCGTAAACTTTCCCCATCTTCCAAAAGTTCCAAGACACGGATAGAAGCCGAAACTACCGCTGGAGCAACTGTATTGGAAAAAAGATAAGGCCTGGACCGCTGGCGCAACCAGGAAACGATTTCCTTTCTGCCGGAAGTATACCCCCCTGAGGCGCCTCCCAGAGCTTTTCCCATTGTCCCTGTGATGATGTCTACACGTCCCATCACATCACAGTATTCATGTGTCCCCTTTCCATTTTCACCCACGAATCCTACAGCATGGGAGTCATCAACCATAACTAGAGCGTCGTAACGGTCGGCAAGGTCACAGATAGCCCTTAACTTTGCGAAACTTCCGTCCATAGAAAAGACTCCGTCGGTCGCAATCAAACGATATCTACAAGTCGCAGCTTCTTTGAGTTGCGCCTCAAGCTCCTCCATGTCATTATTTTTATAGCGATAGCGTTTAGCTTTACAAAGCCTAACTCCATCGATAATGCTAGCGTGATTTAACGCGTCACTGAGAATGGCATCTTCTGGTCCCAGGAGTGTTTCAAAAAGTCCTGCGTTTGCGTCAAAACAAGAAGAATATAATATCGTATCCTCCGTCCCCAGAAAAGAGCTGATCTTTTCTTCCAATTCTTTATGTATCTCTTGCGTGCCACAAATAAAGCGTACAGAAGACAGCCCGAATCCATATTTAGATAGGCCTTCTTTGGCTGCATGTATAACATCGGCATGATTTGCCAATCCAAGATAGTTATTAGAGCAGAGGTTTATCACATGACTTCCATCAGAGAGGTCTATCTCGGCCTTCTGTGGAGAAGTGATAATACGCTCCTCTTTATATAGACCGACCTCTTTCAAATTTTCGAGTTCTTTTTCCAAAGCAGCAGTAATCATTTTGCTCATTAAGTATTCCTTTTTCCTGTGTTGAGAGGGAAATTATAACTATGAAATCAAGCCCTTGTCAATTCTCTTGATGCGCATCGCATTAAAAACTACGATTAGACTACTGACGACCATGGCAAAAGCTCCAAAAACGGGAGAGAGCCATCCACCGACGGCTAGGAAAATTCCAATAATGTTATAAAAGAAGGCCCAGAAAAGATTTTGTTTTATAATTCGCTGTCCTTTTATAGCAAGAGCCCGAATATGCGTAAGGACTTTCAAACGGTCTGTGGTTAAAAGGATGTCGGAAACCTGAATGGAGATATCTGTAGCAGACACTACTGAAATCCCTATGTGTGCTGCCGTCAGTGCAGGGGCATCATTAATTCCGTCGCCCAACATACATACGGTTTCGCCATTATTTTTGAGACGTTCAATATATTCTCTCTTATGCAATGGGGAGCATTGCTCTTTATAGTCATCAAAACCGCAATACTTCGCTACGGCGTCGACAGAAGCTTTTGAATCCCCGGACAATAGAACCGATTTTATATTTCCAAGAGAAGACAGCAATTCTTTGGCTCCCTTACGAACTCGATCACCAAGTGACAGTTGCGCTACTAACTGCCCATCTTCTGCATAAAAAACCTGTGAAACAGGGAACTCTCTCACCTCTAAATTTTCCGCTGGGACTACAATTTGATTTTCCTGCAAAAAGCTTCGGGACCCTAACAAAAGCTCCCTTTGCTTATGCCACCCCCTAAGCCCTTTTCCCACCACCTCTTGAATACCATCTAATTTTATCACCTCTCCCTTCAAAAACATTGTTACGGCAGAAGCAATAGGATGTGTGGATTGTGATGACAAAGCTTTTAGACGAAAACGTTGCCCCTCAGAGAGCTTCTCTGCTCCTTCCAATACAGTAAAGTCTCCTTCTGTAACCGTTCCTGTTTTATCAAAAACAAAAACACTCTCTTTTCCAAGTAAGCGAAGAGCTCCCCTGTTGCGAACAATAGCCCCGACATCTGCCAAGCCATTTATCATATGAGACTCCGCCAAAGGAGCAGCTATGCCCAAAGCACAAGGACAGGATATCAAAAGAATGGAGATCGCACGAATGATGGCCGTTTCAGCTACTGTCTTCCCCGCATCCTGCGCTCCCCCAAAAAACAGATATGCCGCAGTAGCAAAAGCGATGCACAAGACTATAGGTACAAAAGATCGCACAACAATATCTGCCGCCCTGACATAAACCGTTTTATTGCCCAGATCCTGTTCAACCATCTCGATAATACGTTTCAAGGCGGAATCTTCTTGCGTCGCAGTCACCCGGAAAATGAGACGACCGTTTTTAACAATACTCCCTCCGAGCAATGAGCTACCCACTTTTTTCGCTACAGGAATAGACTCCCCTGTCATCAGGGACTCATCACAGGTACCACTACCCTCTGTTACAATTCCATCAAGCACAACTTTTTCACCAGACAGTGCTACTATGGAATCCCCTTCTTTTACTTCTTTGAGGTTAACATATTGAGTTTCTCCTGTGAGCAGAAGCTTTCTCCCTCTTCGGGGCAATGATCTGGTCAAGCGTATGAGGGAATCTCTAGCTGAAAACTTGGCTTTTGTTTCCACAATTTTCCCAAGAAGGACAAATGCGATGATCACGGACATGGAATCAAAATATACGTGTGTACCACCAGAAATCAGCTCGTTTAAAGAAAGCCCAAAAGCAGTAGTTACTCCTATTACCACCAACGTTTCCATGCCGTAGAGTCCAACTTGTATACTAGCGAAAAATCTTCGGTAGATAGGATAGGCTGAGTAGCCAACAGCAGGAAGGGCCGCAATCATGGAAAGCCAGGCAAACATTCTGGCATCGCCAAAAGCTTCTCCAGTAAAGTAGTGGGAATAGATCGGATAGGAGAACATCATAATATTCATACTACAGAAAGCCGCCACGAAAAATCGCAGATACAATGACTTGCTCACCGTCTGGCTCTCAGCACTACGCATCTCTGCAGGGTTATATCCGAGAGAGCTGATAATTTTGTATATCTTCTCTTTTGAAATATGACGAGGAGAAAACTCTATTGAAGCAAGGTCTGTGGTGTAGTCCACCACTATATTGCAAACTCCCTTTTCCTGAAGTAGCATCAACTTAATGATTTCTGCACAGGAGGGACACCACATTTCGGATATCTCCATGTGGTGTCGCTGGAGTTCCTCTTCAGGAACATTTGGACGCTCCCGCCTAATCTCTGCAATTAAGGCGGGGTTCGAAATCAGCCCCGATTTCAAAGCTTGCTGAAAAACCGTACTGTCTTGAAAATTTTCCAGCCCACCCTTGCTGGACAAAATATTATAAACAGCATGGCAACCGGCGCAACAAAATGCCTGCTCGCCATCAACTACAGGACAAGTTGACAGCTCAAGGTCACATAGGCTGCAATATCTCGTTCCTGCTAAGGTGGGACACATTTGATAAGCCTTCCATATCTGCTTTAACCATCATACTTACCAGGCTTTCCAAACTTGTTTTGGGTTTCCAGCCTAGCTGCTCTAATGCCTTACTCGGGTCACCGAGTAGGAGGTCTACTTCTGTTGGTCTAAAGTAATTAGGAGAAACTTCTACTAGAGTGCGCCCAGAAGATGCACAGCGGCCGATCTCATTGACTCCCTCTCCTTCCCAGTTAACAACGATGTCCAACTCAGCGAAAGCCAATTCCACAAAGCGGCGCACTGTTGTCGTTTTTCCCGTTGCAAGAACAAAGTCTTCCGGTTTATTTTGCTGGAGCATCATCCACATACCTTCCACAAAATCCTTGGCATATCCCCAGTCTCTTTTCGCATTCAGGTTGCCTAAGACCAGTGTTTTCTGCAGGCCCATCTTAATCTTTGCCGCAGCCATTGTGATTTTTCGAGTAACAAACGTTGGCCCGCGGCGTGGACTTTCGTGATTAAAAAGTATGCCATTGCAAGCAAAGAGGTTATAGGCTTCTCGATAGTTTACTACTGTCCAATAAGCGAATTGTTTTGCCACGGCATAAGGCGAGCGGGGATAAAAAGGTGTCTGCTCATTTTGTGGCACTTCTTGTACCTTGCCGTATAGTTCCGAGGAAGAGGCCTGGTAAAATTTTGTAGAAAGGCCATTTTCTCTTATTGCATCCAAAAGTCGCAAGACTCCGACACCATCGACATCAGCCACATATTCAGGAAGCTCAAAAGAGACCTTTACATGGCTCATGGCACCTAAGTTATAAATTTCGTTAGGCTCTACTTTTTCAAGAACTCTGTTTAAGTTAGAAGAATCGCTAAGGTCACCATAATGCAGAAAAAAGCGCCCTTTCAAATTTTCATCAGTATAAAGGTGATCCACACGTTGAGTATTAAAATCTGAAGACCTTCGGATTAAACCATGAACTTCATAGCCTTTCTCCAAGAGAAGCTCTGCCAAATAAGAGCCATCCTGGCCGGTAATCCCTGTAATCAATGCGGTCTTGCTCATAGAACTCTCTTCTTTTGTTAAAGTTGAGTGGGATCATACTAGGAGTAAGCGTAATTTCACAAGTCTTAGTTCAACCCATACTAATCCTATTATAATAAGCATCTTGTATACATCCAGCTAAAGCACTATATCAACCCCGCAATTCCAATTCCGGAACATATTCAGTTATACTTGGTCGATGACGTAGACCGGGGTTGAATTCATGTATTTTTTTTCTTTATAATGCGATTGACGACGTAACTTACTAAATTTCGACATGGTTCAATTTAAGGTAACACATTACTAAGCCCGGAGGGCGTCTGATCAAAGCCTCGGTTGACTGAATCGAAGCGAGGGAACCCGTGGTCATGTGATATAAAATATAGAGCCCGTCAGGGCGATTGAAAAACTGCTAAAGGTTTCAGTCGCCCTCACGGGCTCCATATGGCTTAGGAATGTGTTACCTGAAAATACTTAAAACTGAACCATGCCTAAACTTCTATATAATTCTGGACAGCGAGGTTGTAGATGAATTTCAATGCTCTTCTCCCAATCGAGATAAGAGATCTTTCTCCCATTTTTGTTGTTGCCCCTACACCACGATGCGGTAGCACACTAATACAGCGACTATTAAACTCTACAAACAAAGTTGTGATCTTTGGAGAAGATGCCCTCATTTCCGAGGCTTTGCCTGATGTACTTGATGCCACCCATCACCGAATGGAATGCCAAGAGCAGGAAATTTCCCTCAACAGGAAAAAATTCAAGGAAGAAACCCGCGATTTTTGGTCAAATGCATTACTGCCCGAAAGCACAGAGCTATTTTCCGCTAACGTCGCCTGGTTCTCCGAGGTCATGAAAGTATACACCCGATCAGCAGAAAATCTGGGCTGTTCAATCTGGGGGAGCAAATTCCCTCTCCGCTCCTTCCACGACCTTGATGCCTACAAACGCTTCCTTCCCAGATGTCGTATCATCTATATTTACAGAGACTTATTTGATATTGCTCGTTCTTGCAAAGCACGTAAATGGCTAGAAACACGCAAAGATGTCTTTAATCTGGCACAAAGATGGAAATTAAACCTCTCCCCCTTTCTTGGTAGCGAATCAAAGCAAACTCTTATCCTCCGTTATGAAGATCTCATATCGAAACCTGAGGAATACATCAAAAAAATCGAAAATTTCGTAAATGTTAGTGGGATTGACCGCTCTATCATGAACAAAAAAATTAATACCTGGAAAGGAGACAAAGAAGAGGGCCGTTCCGAAACAGGCTATATTCCGCCTGAAACGCTCACTGATAATGAGGAAAAGCTACTTCAAAGAATTGCCAGAGAAGTTTTGGAAAGGACTTCACAATAAATTCATTCGCAATCAACCTGACCACTAGACATATGTTCTTGAGCATATTTCACATAGACCTTTGATCGGATAAACAGCTCAAGAAGATCCGGGTCCAGGTGTCCATTTTCTCCACACTCTTTCAATATATTCAAGGACTCGGAGAGTTGCATTTTCTTCTTATACGGTCGGTCTTCTGCAGTAAGAGCCTCGAAGACATCAGCAATACACAGAATTTTAGATTGTACTGACATCTGCTCTCCCGTAATTCCATTAGGATAGCCCATTCCATCTAAACGCTCGTGGTGAGAACCAGCTATTTCCGGGATGCGAGAAAGGCGCTTGGGATACGGCAATCTTTCCAACATTTTTATACTGGAAACCACATGATTACGAATGACTTGTACTTCACTCTCTGACAATGTGCCTCGAAAGATAGATAAATTTTCTACTTCATCTTCACTAAGAAAAGCTTCTGTCTCTCCCCTGCTATTAGTCCATTGGTAAGATGAAATTTGCTTAATACGGAGAACTTCTTCTGCCGAAAGACCCTTTTCACATCCTCTATTGCACTTATGCAAGAATTCCTGATCGCTCTCCCATTTGCTTAAACGATTATGAAACTCCTCTTCAAGCTGCTTATTTTTTCCCTCATCGACAGAATCCATTCTCTTTTTCAAATATTCCACTTCGGCCTGGCTCTTCATTGCGATAAAACGTGTGTCTATTAAATGAATTCTGTCAAATATTGTCTGTAATTTCCTGCCTTTATCTACAATGTGTATAGGTGACGTCACTTTCCCGCAGTCATGCATCCATGCCGCTAAATTCAGCTCGTACATTTCATCTTCACTAAATTGTAAATCTTTAAAACGCCCTATATTCGTATCATTTACTGCTTCTGCCAGAAGATTACTAATAATGGGAACTCTCCGACAGTGATGTCCTGTATGCGGTGACTTTTCATCGATGGCATCAGCAATAGCTTGTATAAATGACTCAAGCATCTGATTAAGAGTGTCAATAAGTCCTTTCTGAGTCATCGCAACAGCCGCTTGAGATGCAAGAGACTCTACTAGGAGCTGGTCACTTTTTGAGAATGGAACCGTCTCTCCTGTTTTTTCATCTTTTGCATTGAGTAACTGGAGAACGCCTATAACTTCATTTTCATGGTTTTTCATAGGCACCGTCATAAATGACTTGGAACGGTATGCCATTTTTTTATCAAAAAAACGTGTCCCACTAAAGTCAAACTCACTGACTGCGTAAACATCTTCAATTACTACAGTTTTATCATTTACTACAGCAAAGGCCGAAACCATCTTTTCATTTGGCTCGTTATTCCGCTCATATAAAGGTACATCTGGTAAATCTATAGAAGTATTAGTACTTCCTCCTTGGTGAATCCCCAAAGAATCCGTATTGATAATTTCAAACTTTAGCGTCTTCCTGTCCGTTACACTATATAATGTGCCACCGTCAGCACGAGTCAGACTTTTAGCTCCAAAAAGAATCTTTTCCAACAATACGTTGTGGTCTTTCTCAGCAGAAAGAGCTAAGCCTATCTCCACCAACTTATTAAAACGTTCAAAGAGTTTCTCTTTATCTAAGAAATCCATACCTGTTTTTACCAAAAGTGTAAACTATCTTGGAGAACTCAACCGCCTTCTCACCTTTAAATAAGAAGCCATTCACTGACATGAGCTTACTCAATATCAAATTATTTATCACCTTTGATCAGTCACTGGATATTAAAGTTGGGCAAAAGATGAGGAGAAAGGATTCATGCCGCTGCCAAATCCGGTACCGAAATTTCTCCCACTACTGAGCGCTCCTTCAAATTTATCGAGTTGCGCAAGAAAGTCCTTAATGGATTGGGCATCGCTAGATGTTTTTTCTATTTTTGTAAGATTTTCGAAAAGTGCCTTTCTAAAACTCGTAATAATACTTCCCGCTACAGCTTGGGAGGGCTTTGTAAGATTTTGATTTAACAGAGCTGAAAAATCGTTTATTTTAGCGCGTGTCTTTGGGACAAATGTATTGACGTTTAGAACTTCTTTAGTTTTAGGGACTTAGCGGTTCAATGTCGCTGTCCTAAGAGGCTCTATCGCAGTATTACTCGTCGTAGAGTAGCCTGTATAGTCGTCAGCCCCTCCCGGGTTTAAAGCACTAGCAAAATCGTCAACCTCTTTTTCCACTTGCGAAGCTTGCTTTTTCAAATTTTTTTTTTACAATAAGGCCATCCATAGCCAGAAGCCTGACATGATCAGCCTGGATGGAAATGATCCTGTCATTGTCAAGTTGTATGCGAGCAATTCGGCTCTCCAAGCCATCCACACGTTCTTGTACGAACCTTCTTGGGGTCAAAGTTTCTGGATCGATTGCTAAGTCGGAGTCTCTTAAGGCTGCTAAATTGCCGATGACTCTATTGGCTATAACTATTGCTTCCTGCCGCAGTAATTCATCAGCAGCTGAGAGGCTTGCTGGATTAATATTATCTAGATCAGTTCTTTGGAGAGCAAGATCACCCAGCTCCGTATTACCCGTTTGATTATCTATAGCATTGAGAATACCCGTATCTGTTTTCACGATTTGCAGGACTACGTCGGTGAGAGCAAAATTTGTGGCAAGTGTGGCGTTGCTTGCTATAACAAAATCATTGAAATCGTCCAAATCGAGATCCACTGCGTCATCCTTTAAATAGGTACCCAGGAAATTGATTTCTTTCTTTAGTTTGTGAAAATCTTGTAGCTGCTCAAGTCGGTCGCTTCCACTCACTCTGTTTTCGGCCTTGTCCTTTAGTCCGTCCACCTTTCTAAGCAGCTAGTCGTTTGGGTTTTACTCCGTTCCTGTCACGCCTCCATTTTGCTCTGGGTTTCTGGGGAATCCTTACACGCTTGAGCAACTTTTCAAAAATATAACCATGCTTTTCTCCAAAAAAACGCTCCGCAGCGGTCGTTCCATCTGATCTGCAAATACAAAAGTTATGCACCACAGCCAATGCTTGTAAGCGTTGATCACTGAGTCCATGAAGTCCGTGATGCATCATGGAAAGCACTCCATTTCGACCTTCTACACAAGAACTTGATCGTTGAAAAAGATGAGAAAGCTCAGCCGCTTTTATT
>JBLFWS010000124.1:0-9991 GCA_047611865.1 Chlamydiales bacterium | reverse complement strand
CGACTTAGATTACGATAGGTTGCTTTGCCAATAAACATCATTAGTGTTGTTAACAGTAACTGCATGAACTTCTTTTGAGGTTTATGAATAGTGGACATTCCGTCTAAAATCGATGCTACAGTGTTTTTCCATTGGTCGAGATCCTGGTGAAAATACAAAGTTGTATTATTCCAAAATATTCAAATTAATCCTCAACGAAAACTGTCCGAACTATTGTTTAATATTCTCAAACAATATTTGTTTTTCTTTTTTTACCTTCCATCGCATTACACACTTTCGAAATTTCCCCCCACAAGAACCTATTAGGTAAAAACTTTTGTCTATTTCTTCCTTACCGCTATTTAACCCACTAAACTTAAGTGTAGTTGCAAGCCAAATACCCTTTTTTTCAAAAAATACACTGGAGTAATCCCGAACATTCGTTTCTAACATACCTTTCCCACTAATCAAAACTCTCTGTACGTTATCAATTCTTTTTTGCAGGCTCAACAGCTCTTCACTTAAGGCCCCAAACGTCCCAAATACTCCTCGAACGGATGCAAAGTCTTCTCTTAATTCCTCTGACATATATCTTGGGTGCTGATCCATTAAGACTCTATTTTTCAATGTCTCGAAAAAGTCCCTCCACTCTGCCTTGAAGCTCCCCCCTAGAGTCTTCTGAGGAAGCTGAGACAGGAGATTCTATGCCTCTTTCAAAACTTAAATCACAATAATTCACTCCTAACACCATTGACTAACCTCTAATACATAATTTATAAAGCTATTACTCAGCCGACTACTATAGCTAATTACAATTAAATGATTATAAAGGTTGTATAGATATCTCATTATCCCTTTCTTCTTAAGGTGGGTTCAACAGGGCGTTGTTGCATTAATCAACCACCGAGTTCACCGAGAACACAGAGAGAGGCTAAATTTTCATCCGGCGAATACCATTCTTCAACAACTTTACATTGAAGTTTATAAGAAGACCTCTTCTTCCACCGCGTAGCTTAAGGTAGGAAAGCAATTGAGCTTCATGAACGGGAGCAAGTTCCTTCACGGACTTTATTTCCACAATTACTTGGTTCTCTACGATCAAATCCAATGGAGATGGTGCCTAGGATACAGAAGGTTCTTATGAAGCGAGTGATCAACACGGTTCGGCACTGATTGTTCCCCCTCAAAGAAATGCAATTTTTCGTCAAAATGTTCCGCCACATATGCAGGCAAGAAATGATGCGTATTTAGAAATTTTAGGGCTTGGTGGAGATGAAGATGCTCGTAAACTTTGGAAAAAATTAAAAGGTTATCACCGCCGTTCCCTTTCTGAAACTGCAATGTTTCGTTTTAAACAGTTGTTTGGTAGTTCCTTAACATCTAGGGGGATAGATAATCAAAAGGCTGAAACGAAAGCAAAATGCGAAGCTTTAAATGTGATGGCAAGACTAGGCATGCCAGAAGGAGAATGGCTAGTAGCTTAAATCCCCTCCTCTGTGTCCTCTGTGATCTCGGTGGTGGGAATAGTGCAACAAGGCCGTTCAACAGTGTAGCCGAACGAAAAGAGATCAAAACAAAGGCTTTTAACCCATTCCGGCGTTTACATCTCTATATAAACTAATTTACAAACTATTCACACATCCTTAAACCCCCCTTAATAAATCACTGCTAATATCAGACCTTGTACCAACTGAAACCTTAGGAAAAACATGTTAATTAACACTACTGGATCCAGATGCACCTTTAGCCCCTCCTCAGGAAGTAAGCCTCTTGAAGGCGGAATCCGCTACCACAACTCAAAAACTGCTCTTTTTCTGAAAATAGCCTCACGCCTGAGATTATGTTCAGGTATTGTTGAAATAAAAGACTCCGCAAGTAAATCCTTCTTCCTCAATAGAGGTAGTGCCATAAAGTGGCTCGATCACCGTGGCACCAAACTCACTGCTTCTAGCACAAATATCGCACGCTATATTAAGCTTTTTGTAGAGAGCCAAGCTCAAGCTAAGCCCACAAAAACGACTCGCCCCCCGTTAGCAAAGCGTCCCGACAAAGGAACAGCTCCCACTACCCCTCCAACTGCAGCCCCAAAAAGAAGGGATCCACCTAAAGCAAGCACTCCAGTGCCACGCCCCTCCCTTGTCACTCCCTCTTCCATCCCAACTAAAACAACAACATTTGCCCAATTTAAAAGCTCCGATTTAAACACTCTTAGAGAACTAATAAGTCAAGGGTGTCACCCCAATAAAACTCTCATATGGAATCAGGGGCTCCTAGAACTTACAAAACTAGCCCCAACGACCCCAAAACCAACCATGAGTGCTTTAAGTACAAGCGACGTCGAAAAACATGACTCCAGAAAAGCTAGCTTCTGCTTCAATGATCCCATTAGACTAAGAGGAAACACTACGGAATTGAAACATGTGGACTCTTATTATGACTACGTACCTACCTCTGATAACACTGAAGATGTCTGGGTCAATTTTGCCAACCAATACTTAGGAGGCGGGGCATTAGGCCGTGGTTTTGTACAAGAAGAAGTTATGGCCTCAGAAATGCCTGAATTTGCCGCTTTCCTTGCAGCAAACCAAAAAAATATAGGCGGTGGTGAACATACCTGTAAGTTCCAAACCAGAACTGGCGCAGACACTGCCTCTAGAGGAAATCCTACTCCTCTTTTAATGGAAGGTCTGCATCGTGTACAAGCTATCAGAGCCTATGGTCACCAAGGTCTCGATAAGCTCAACATGTCGGATCCAACGCAAATACGCAAACTTGACAGCCCACAAACAGTTAATGTCCTCGCAATAGCAGCTCCCAAAATTTACAAAAAGAAGAGAGGCACACAAACTTTCAAATCTAAAACGGAATTAAAGAGCGAAGGAACCAGTCGAGATGTAACACAAGACCTCTTCAACACCGCTTATGCGGGCTTCAAGCTTGCAAAAAGTAGATCTTCAGCAAAAGGTAAAGCCACTTGCACCATCCATACCGGTGCTTGGGGCAGCGGTGACTTTGGCAACAACCTAGTAGCTGTTATCCTCGCACAAACTTTAGCTGCTAAATGCGCTGGAACAGAAGTTCAGTTCCACACTGAAGGTCCAAACGCCAAAGCCGATGTAAAAAAAGCTGCCAGTATCTGGAAAACCATCGAAGCTAATATCAACCAGCAAACGACTATCGGTGCTTGCTTTGATGTACTCGCTCAGGCAATTGAAGTCTACGGAAGAACATAGATCATCCGTTGTAGCCAAAATCTTGCTTATAATTCAGATTCGGAGGAGCATACTTAATTCAAGTACACTCCTCGCCTTCTCTAGAGCATAAAAGCCCTATACAACATTAAACAAAAGATCCCTTAGAATCTCAGCTATATCTTCGTGTCCGTTCTCAACAGCCAGGGACAAGGGAGTATCTCCATCATCATCCTGTGCGTTAATAGCGGATAGAAATCGATTTTCATTAGCTTCATAATATTCTCTCAAATTTTCAACAAGAGATGCTACAATATCCGCGTTTCCATGAAAAGCAAGTAGATGGAGAGCGGTGCAACCGTTATTATCTCTCTGCATAGGGTTCGCATCATTCGCTAGTAGAAGTTCAGCTATGTCTTTATGCCCTGCCACACAAGCCAGATGAAGTGGAGAGCTTCCTTCAGCGTCCTGAAGTCCTACTGACGCATTTCCATCCACGAGAACCTGAACCAAGTCTGCATTTCCTGATTCCGCAGCCAAATGCATCGCCGTTCTTTGATCATCATCTCTGGCGTCAAGGTTTACTCCTCGATTGATGAGACCTTGTAAAACGAGAGGATCACCCTCTTCCACAGCTGAAAACAAAGCCTCTGATGAAGTTCCAAAGTTTGGCATAGGAAATCCTGGCATACCGGAAATTCCTGGCATTCCTTGAGGAAAAGAACCCATTAATTCTCCAGGAGGAGGCATGTTTCCTAGCATCTCTGTTATACCCGGCATCTTTTGTTCTAGCATAGCCAGCAATTGATCCGGTGGAGGAAGATTCTCCAAGAATTCAACAAGCCCAGGCATTTCAGCTTCCAGCCTAGCCAGCATTTCCTCTTCTGACATGTTATTCATCATATCCTCAAAGCCCGGGGGCAAGCCGCCAAGACCCGGAAGCATCCCGCCAAAACCGCCATTGGGTGGCATCGGAAAGGGAAACCCTTGAGGAAAAGGACTGGATCCCGCAGCGGACACTCCTGATCCATTATCAGCAGGCTTGTCCCCTATTTCATCATCACCGCCCGTAGAAGGTGGGGCTAGCTGTTGCATGAGGTTAATCAAGCCCTGGAACCCTCCTACACCTGGCTCTGGCATTCCAGATGCCGACATTACTTCTCTCGCAGTAGCAATGCGCCCTTTACCCACTTGATCCAAAACCAGTTCTCTAACATGGGGTTCTTGCCACTTCATCAGGCCAGCATCACGAATGACTCCAAAATAGCGCTGGATACTTTCACTTTGCAATTCGTCTTCGGGAATGACTTTAATGACTTTTTGTGTCAGATCCAGATGACTTTGCATCCATTCTTCATTTCTTTCGCCAATCCACTCTTTAAAAGGAATAGGATTGTCCTTAAACTCTTGCTGTACTTGTTCGACGGTCTGTTCTGTAAGAATATTTTCTATATTTAAGTTTACTGTCATATTTTTCCCCTTTGTTTTGTGACTAATTCGCTAGGTTTTACGTTCGACCATAGCCTTAGGGATTATATAAATGTTTTTAAAAAAGACCAGTAGATCGTGAAAGATTTTTTTAAAAAACGCAAAGGACGCGAAGGAAGATAAAAGGAAATAAGAAAATTTATTCGTAAGTTCTTCGAAACTTAGAAAATAAAAAGAAAGCTAATGCTGATGTTATGAAGACATAAAGACCCGTTGAGAGAAAGGTCGTGCCGTTAAGAAAACAACCTACAATAGAACCAAATAAAGCCGCAGGATTAATGAGTATAGACCTGACAGCAGTAGCTGCTCCTTTATTATCCTCATAAGACTCCAAAGCTAAAGATAGAGCTGGTGAGAATACCCATGCCATTCCACAGGCGTGCATGCTTAGTCCGATAATTATTGGACTCGTCGAAAGCGGAGAAAAATAATAACCCAAGACTGGAAAAAGACTCCCCAG
Source organism: Chlamydiales bacterium (assembly GCA_047611865.1). Lineage (GTDB taxonomy): Bacteria > Chlamydiota > Chlamydiia > Chlamydiales > JBDQID01 > JBLFWS01. The sequence goes on along the minus strand of JBLFWS010000124.1, from coordinate 4,873 downwards.
AAGAGCTAACGAAAGACCGTAAGAAATTATCTTGATTCTACTATATCGATTTAAGATTCTCGTCACCGTCAGACAGCCAAAACAATAAGCCAGTGGCAATGGGGAAATTGCCATTCCAAATTCTGCAGGCGTCATGCCTAACGTACCAATAAAGAAAAATGGCAGGACCGTCAGATAACAAAGCTCTGCACTGCAAAGAAACGGAGTAAGTATCATTAGTTCCATACACTTTCTGTCTTTCATAATCTTCGAATAAGAAGCAAGAGCTTCTCTCAGAGGCTGTCTCAGAGGTTTTTTCAGAAAGAGGCATCTCTAAACGCTGAAAAATTATGCTGGCCACCGCAAAAGTCACGATAACGATAAGCAAAAAATTGGCTTGCCATCCCAAACTTATATGAATCAAGCCTCCCAGGATCGGAGCAAATATGGGGCCTATACAAAATATAGCTCCCAAATATGAAAGAGCCAAAGCCCCCTCTTCTTTAGGGTATAAATCATGTACCAGAGCCATTCCAACTACACACAGCGTACCTGTTCCAAAACCTTGAAGGAGACGCCCAAAAAACAATAGACCGACTATAGGAGTAAGCACATAAAGAACTCCCCCAAAAGCTACAAGTAACAATCCGTATAAGATTAAAGGTCGCCGACCAAATACGTCTGATAATCCTCCAGAGAGAATTCCCGCGGGTACCATGCCTAAATATCCCAAAGTGATTGTCATTTGAATAGTATCTTCTCCGACAGCGAAATAGGACGCCATATCAGGCATACTTGGGAGATAGATATCTGTTGTTATAAGTGAGACAGAGACGCCAATGCCCACCCATAAGGCCAACCACATACGAAATCCCATCTTTGCGATCCCTTAAATGAACTAGATAATATTAAAATCTATTACTACATTATTTTTATATTATAGGTAATAATTGGATTAATAATAAGAACATTAATTACTTCTCATAATAAAGTTTCATGTCAATTAGATTGTATTAATTACTCGTGATGTTAACTAATATCAATACCTTTTTGATTAAGGCAATGTTGATATTCAGCTAAAAGGTTCTCTGCGTTAGGCCTATTCCGAGGATCAGGATGAAGACACTTCGCTATGAGCCTTCTTAAAGGATCAGGAGAATTGCTAAATGGCCTGATAAGAGAATTGTGAAAATTTTCAGAAGTGGAGTTCACAAGAGGGTTACTGTGAATCAATGCAATGGTTCCCAAGGTTTCAAGTGGGGACTTATCATCGAATAAATCCCAAAAAATCCTTTCACTAGGGTAGTGCGCTATATACATCGTCCATCCCATCGCAAATATATCCTGTTTATCAAGGTTGCGTGGGTCACGAGCAACCTCCGGAGCTAAATAGCGAGGAGTTCCTGACAGTTTTGTTCTATAGTGCATTTCTTCTAATGACCCATTTAAACGAACTGACAAACCAAAGTCACCTATAGCACCAGATAACTTCTGATTCTCACCAGTCTTAATAAAGATGTTCTCAGGCTTAATATCTCTATGGCGAATCCCTTTTTGCTCAAGAACAATTAAACCTCTCATACTATCTGAAAGAACCCGTCCTTTTTCCTTTTGAGACAAACGAAAAGCGCTATCCAAAAGATCCCCTTTGTCATAAAGATCTGAAATGACTCCGATTTTCCACTGTCCACCCGCACTGTATTCCGTCATGCTGTGTATGCCAACAATGCCTTGTTCGTCTTTAAGCTCTCTACCGAAGTTTACTTCCCGTTCCGTATTTTTCCTTGCGGAAGCAATTTGCGATCTACTCCAGACATTTGTATTCAATTTTATGGTTCCAGCAGCGAGGGGAGAAAAATCTGTCATGGAAGAGTTAAAAACCATAGAAGCCTTAACCTTTTTATACCCACCAGATCCCCATAATTTCCCACCAAAGCGAGTATTTTTTGACTTCAGATGGACGACCCATTGCCCTTCTTCTGTTTTCGTTAGAGATTTAGGCAAGTCGACTCCTGAGAGGTTCCAGTCTTTCCGCCGTACGTACGAATTAAGAAAGATATTAGGCCCATACTGATCAATAAATTGAATCACTTTCCCAATTCCAAAATCTTCAATACCGTAAATACTAAGAGCATTGACGGAGAGCCTTGATGGAAAGCGACTAATCTCTCCTCTCAAATTATCCATATCTTGTACAGCACGCTCGACAACTTCTTTCACACGAGGATCTAGTCTCTCATTTCGCGCCAATTCGGACCAGGGCTTAAGGTACTCAACAAAATTGTGATACTGCTCCTTCAAACTGTTATATTGCTTGACAGCTACCTCTTGATACTGTGGAGTACTAATACCATGACTCAACATGGATGAGAGTCTTTCGACTGAAGCAGGAATGTTTTGGTACTGAGCATTTTCTCCAATCTTATAAAAAAGGTGCTCCTGCACTTCTTTCAGAAAAGGCTCTACATGCTCCATAGGCATTGCTGCTACCACACCCAACTTACCCATTGGAGGCATCTGATCAAAAAACACTTTAAACTCTGAAAATTCATTCTTATGTTCAATAGACCGAAGGGCCCAAAAGAGTGCTTCTTTAGGAAACTTATGGAGATTTTGTAGAATATGATTTTTATATTCAGGCTTCTCTAAAGCAACAATCCCTTGAATAGGGCGTATGAGGAGAGTCTGAAAGTCTTCTTCTGACATCTCTCCCCAATCTATTTCTTCCCAATTTTGTAGAACGTTGTTCTGTGCAGTCTGAGAAAGTCCCCTTAAGAGCTCTATCCACTCTGTCTGATCCTCCGGAAGAATATTCAACAAATCAAAGGGGTAATTTCCAGAAATATCAGCGCTGTATATATCTGCACCCGCTTCTATCAGGCCTACAACTGTTCCAGCACAGCCTTGATTGCAAGCGTAGTGTATCGGTGAACTGCCGTTAATGTCTTTGCTGCTAATATCTGCCCCTGCATTAATGAGAAAAGAACAAGTCTCCGCTGAAGAGTCCATGCTAGCCAAATGTAACGGCGTGGCCTGATTTCTTTCTTGTGGATTTATCTCAGAGCCTCGTTCCAAAAGGAGTCTCACTACATCAACTCTCCCCTCTATAGCTGCATAATGAATGGGTCTGTACCCATGAGTATCTCTAATTTCCAAATGTTGAATAGAATTAAAAAATGCTTCCAAGGATCTATAATGCCCTAACTCTGCCGCATAATGGATAGGTGCCTTGCCTTCATTGTCCTGTAAGTTCATCTTTGCTGAAATAATCTTCAAATAGGAAAGAATATGCTCATGATTGTTTATTACCGCCAAATGTGCGACACCCAAACCATCTTTGTCACGTTTTTCAAAGTCAGCACCTAAAACTGCAATCCTTTTCAATAGCTCCAAGTTACCTTCTTCTGTAGCTAGATGAGCTGCGGTATATCCCTGATCATTTTTTGCATTAATATCAGCCCCTAAATCTACAAGCATACCCAACTCACTGTGTCTGCCATCAAGGATCGCCCACTCAATAATAGGCATCCCTACTATAGCTTCAGCAACTTTGATTCTGCCGAGCTTTATAGCAAGATCCACAGGAGTCATTCTTGCATGATTCTTTTTGTTAATATCTGCCCCATGCAAAAGGAGGTTTTGGATCAAAGAAATATCACCAAATTCTGCAGCGTTATGCAAAACCGATCTACCATCTTCACCTTCCTCATTAACCTCTACCAATCCCATTTCCAGTATCTTATCAACAACTTTCACATGACCTTTGTAACACTCTTCGAAAAGAAGTTTGGGGAGATACTCTTTGTCGATCGTCTTTTCCAGAAGTTGTTTGATCATTAAGTTATGGTCAAACCTTATTTCATTCCCAAGTAATGCTCTCACTCCATCTTTTTTCCAACTGAGAAGACCTGCTTCACTTAAGACATTGAAAAATCTGGCGGTGCTTTCAGAGTTAACTTCTGACCTTGGAATAACGCGGATAGCTTTCAGTGCCAGATTAAAATTAGATGACACCCATCTCGAATCTCCGGAAAAAGCTGACAACAAGGTAGTTAAGTCCCGAGTGCTTTCTTTGAAACGCTCTCTGAGCCTTCCTTCAGGCTCCACTTTTATCACATTTTTATAGTTCTCGTTATTTATAGGTACAGTCATACTAACCTCTAAAAAAATAATAGTTATATTATATATAATAAACACAGAATTTACTAGGTAAAACATAGTATTTTATAGTATGTTTTATTACTTAATTTCCTGATTTATCTATTTTTATATCTAGCGTAAATAGTTAAAGTATGTTACAAAAAAATCAGTGTCAAATAAATATTGTTACCAAGGTCTGATAATTAATCGGAAAAGGAGCTTTAGTATCTACTTTTTTGAAAAAGAATGAATTTTCATAAATCAGGGCTCTAAAAAGTAGTCACACGCCTAATTCCAGAATTTTCCCCAATGCGTTTTCTAGATCCGACACTTACAGGCAAAGTCTTTTAGCCCTAAAAGAGAGCCGACCTTGAGCCTCGTACTCTTTTCGAAAGTCCCTTTTTTCTGTTACTTTCATAAGAAATTCAATGATTTCTTTTTGAGGGAAATGTTCTTTCGCATACGGGCAACGCTCATAACGACTCCATAAGCTCTTTAAACCTCGCCCTTTCAACCGTGAAGTGCGACAAATAGTCTAAAGAAAAATGGCCAGACATGGCTAAGACCTCTATAGTAATCTTTACTACAAAATATTCTATGGAGAAATTATGCCCGAAGACTACCATCATCTGACCAGAGTCCAAAGATGCCAGCTTTATACCTTAAAGAAAAGAGGTGATTCTGTTTCCATAATTGCTAAGGAGCTTGGAGTGCATCCCTCAACAATTTATAGAGAACAGAAGCGAAATATTGG
>JBLFWS010000123.1:0-10042 GCA_047611865.1 Chlamydiales bacterium | reverse complement strand
ACCCCTTTTATCCCCTCAACGCAAATTAATTTATAGGGAGTTACAAGAAAATCTTCTCGAAGATCGGCGAAATCTTCCCGAAGATCGGCGAAATGAAATTTTAGAACTTTGCCAAAATAATTCTGAATATTTAGATAAATTCAGCGTAGTGTTTCAAGCTCAAAACGGTGAAGTTCAAGGTGACTTGGCCTGCTTGAATGCAGTCAAACTTCCAAATCATATTCTTGTTCTCAAAGATGGCAAAATAAGTGTCATCGATAGGACATTGAGTGCCAGTCTATTAGGCGCTGGAGCTATGAAGGTTGTTACTCAAGGCTCGCAAAGCAGCTGGGTAAATGGAGCTGTACAAAGAGCGAAAGTCGCCATAGGTGAATTTAATGACTCCCTAAGTAGCATCAGGAGTCGTTTAATAGCATCTGGCGATAAGATTTCCCGAGCAACCCATGATTGCCCAGGATGTGTTGATACAGACTTCCTTTTTTATGAGGATAGCGCTGGAGAAGTCGGAATCCTTACTGTACAGGAAAAGATCCCTGATTATTTAACACTTGAAGACTACGTCAAGGATCGAGAATTATCAGATTCAGATAAAATAGATCTGGTGTGCACCCTCATAGATGATTGCGAGACAATGTGGGATGCAGGTGTTGTGCACAATGATATTAAAGACGCGAACATTATCGTCGTATTTGATAAAAATGGAGTAGCCAGCTTAAAATTAACAGATTTTGATTTAGGAAGCACAGGACAGCTTGCTGGAGGTGGCTCTGTCCATGTTCAATCTCCCGAAAGCATAATGGCCAAACCAACAGAAGCACGAAGTGACCTGTTTTGCCTTGCACAGGTATTACATATCCTACTATTTAAAAAAGCTTCGATGCAGATTAATCAAGGTGGATTTCCAGGTCTTATGCAAAGGTTTGCAATGGCAAAAGTCGACACAGAAGCAAGAGAAAATCTAGGCGAGAAGTATCATAAAACGAGGGAGACTATAGCTGGAGAAACCCCTGGAATCCAAGAAGATTTTCAAAGTCTTATGGCTGATGCCACAGATCCTAATCCGGGAAATCGTATTTCCTTAAGGGAATTTTCTAAAAAATTTAAGGAAATGCTGCCCTCTTTACGCGGTTGGCATGCTGCTACTGGAGCAAAGGGTAGCACCCTCGACAGGGTCGGAAAAAAGATGTCAAAATACCTTTCTCTGGAAAAAAAGACAAAAGTGCTTACTACAATGGGTACTAACCCTTCTATTGCAAAGAAGGTGCATTTCATGGCAGAAGGAAAACGTACTCATATTGGCTTAGAAATGAATTCTGTGGAATTACCTAATGGTGACCTACTTTACATGAATGACAGGAAAGAAATAGATCTTCTTGAAACAAGTAAATCCCAGAAAATACTTGGTGAGGGAGGAATGAAAATCGTCCAACGTTCCTGGAGGCCTGGAGAACAAGTTACTCTTGGCTCTTGGAAAGCTGATGAAGGAGAGTTGTTAAAAAGTCTAAACAATATGCAAGCTTATCTTTCGGAAGTGAATCAAGTTAAGGGAGTTATCCCAACAAAACTTTTTTTCTATGTTGATACCGAAGGAGCCGTACAGTGTAAAATGATGCAGCAATTTGTTTCAGATTATACGGATTTAAAAGATTATCTAGGTAGAGGAGCCCCCCGCCCTCTATCAGAAAAGTTGAATATACTATCCCAAATGGGAAACTCGCTTGAAGAAGTGCATGCAAAAGGGGTTGGTTTAAATGATGTAAAGCCCGCAAATATCGTCATGCAAGATGAGAAACCTCACTTAACAGATTATGTGGATTCAATACGCACTTTTGACCCCGAAACAGGCATCGCGACTTCGGAGAGCCACGCTTGTTCCACACCCTATGCTCCTCCTGAAAGGTTTCTTCCAAATGAACCTGGCCATCCAGCAAAAATGGACGTATTCAGTTTTGCTGTCATGACTCATGAAATATTATTAGGAGGTAGGCCACAAGCTTTTTCCAACCAGACTGGGGAAAATATGCAAGAATTTCTTCAGAGAAGGGCTACTCAAGCAAAAGAGCTAAAAGCTAACCAAGAGCGTATAAACGAACTACTCCCCAGAGAACAGATGAGTATCCCAGGAGCCTCTGTAGAAGTGAGCAATAAGTTTCATAGCTTGATGATACGCGCTATGGCTCCTGACCCAGAAGTCCGCTGTTCTATGAGAGAATTTAACGCTGCATTCAGTGAGATAAAACAGCAAATCGAAAGAGATCCATCTTAATTTAGAGTCCCTCAAACAACTGGGTTCCCACGATCTGGGGAGTGGGAGGATAGATAGCCTTTTCTTCCTTAATTTGACATATTTTTATCATTGGAAGTCTCCGTTTTGGTGAGTCATCATTCCCTTAACGAAATCTCTGAAAAGAGGATGAAGACCTCCCCCTCATTAAACTTAACAGAGCATTGGCCCCCAGCGGGGAAGTCAGGATGGACTAAACTTTTGCGAAGTAGAACTCTGCTATTTCAGTTTGTAGATTAATAGAAGTCGTTACTTTGCAATGAGCTAGGGTTTTTTCGCCACGTAGGCCTTCTTTGATGTCAACGAGTAAGAACATTTTTACCGTAAGCTGACCTGCTTCATCTTTTTGGATATTATAGGAAACAAAGTCTTCGGGAATCATGACTACTTCAGCGCAGCGTATGTATAAACCTGTGTTGGAGAATCGATTGACAAAGTGGCGATACATATCCAGACAGCCACGCTGGTTGGTTAATTTTACGATGGACAGGGCCATGTTTTCATCGCCATCACATAAATCGAGAACTTTTTTGTAAAAGTCCGCAGCTTTAACTTTAGCATCTTCGTGCTTGGGGATAAGTTCTCCCTGGACAAGGTAGCCTCCACGTTTAATGTCCGCTAGCAATAGCTGAGGTAATTTTATCGTGGTGTCTTCGAAGCGACAGGTGAATGTCCTTTTGAAGTTATTGCTCTCTCTTATGTCTGCTTCGTATTGGGAGATGTAGTTTCTCTTAATCTTTTTGATATTGGGGTTTAGGCAAAATTTCAGTGCTGTTTTATATTGTCGAATCTTTTTGGCCTCATGGCAAAGAGGTAGAGGGGCTTTTCTTTTGTTTCGGATTTTTTTTCTATCCACGCAAAGAGCATTAATTAATTGTTCCGAGCTTGTCCCCGCATGTATATCGTGCGCGAATAGTTTCCTTCTAAAGTGTTTTTCTATCTTTCCGTCAAGTCCATCGAAATCCTCAGATAATTCTTTAAAGGACTCTCGATAGGACATGGAGAAGCTTTGCGAAATGATTCCAGCGAGGGTCATAACGGCTGTAACAGGGAGAAAAGCGGTAAAGAGGAAGGCGCCAGTCGCAACGCGCTTTGCCTTACTGGTAGTTTTTTGAGGGACGTAGGTGTGATCTCTGGTGATATGATAGTTTTTGCCAAAGGGTGTTCGGATAAGGCTTAGGCAGGCGTTTGCGAGTCTTTCAGGTTTATCCGAAACAGTATTTCCCTCGCGTTCAAAAAAAGTAAGTAAGCGTGAAGGCAAGGAATTCTCTCTATTTGCTATAGTCATCATGGACCTCACAATCTCAGAGTTTTGAATAGTTCTTGCGGATAGTAATTTATTTTAGAATTTTTGGAGCAGAATTTTTCCCAAGAGTGATCTTGTCTCTTTTAATTTGAGTTTTTTTATTTTATCTTCTCTTGCTGTATTGCCCCTTGATGGGATGTGACAAGTCTTTAAATAAATTATCACTATAATAAATTTCCAAATTAAAGCATTGTTTTTTCCATTAGGAAAAAAAGGATATGGCATTTTCTTTAAAAAATCATCAATGAAAATTTAAAAACAAACCCAACTTTATTCCGTAAAATGGAATTACATTTTCAAATTTGGATCACATCATGACGACCACAATAGATAGCAATCATAACTCATTACAAATATTTCAAACAGGTTCGGCAAGCAATACGAAAATGCCAGCTAAGATAAGTAATCGCCACATCAAGAACATCTTGAAGCTGGCAATACTATCCATTGTGGCTTCTCCTGCAGAGGGCACTCTTATCGAACGGACGACTTACCTTCGATCGTCTTCTACTCAAAAAAAAATGGAGAAACCTGAGGTAATCGCTAAAAGAATATTACAGTCTACAGAAGATACTACATATCCTGTTCAAGCGGGTAATATGTACGCACGCTATTTCAATTCCTGTTGTCCTGATGGTCTGTACCCGACATATGAGGAAGCTATAGGATGCATCCCTACAAAACCGCACGCAGAATCAGGTTTCGACCCAGAGCCTTGCCAAATTGCTACTGCAGACTACGTTAGCTGGTAAGAAAATACTTGTTGCCCAGAAAAACATTTTTCCACAACTGATGCAGCTGCATCATTGTATCAATGAAGATGTTTTAAATCCAACGCCTAAGCCCTCGCTCAGCAATTTCCGGTGTTTTTGACGTTGATAATAAAGGTGTTATAAATTAAAAAAGACACTTTAAAAAACCAAAAAGAGGCTCACAATGGATTCTGAGGTGTTCAAAGAAAAATTTTTAAAACCAAAGATTTTGCTGCGGAAATAATTTTAAAACACCCCCTTTCTCGAGAGAAAAGAGGGGGATTTTTTAGCTTTTTCAAGGTCTAAAAATAACACCGGGAATTGCTGGCCCTCGCTAACAACAGTTCCAGTTAGATCGCCTGCTGATTTACCTACTCAAACACCAGTAAGTTCAGGATCTCAGGGTTTAAATTTGTCATTACAAGCGCTTGTTGCATCAGTGATGGCGTACTTGAGAATCAGATAAATACATAAGAGATCAGTCGCTCAAAGGGTTTTAGTGAATCCGTGGGAGCGACTGATCTTTCAAATCCTCCAATTCAACGGCTGACCTGTATTTTGTCTTAATGATTAAGGGGAGAGTCTTCTTACTCGATGGCTCGTATTATGAGGCCTGCCAGAGCAAACTGATTTTGACTCTTAGCTTGGCTAAGAGTCTGAAGGAGTGTTTCTACGCTCTGTTCGTCGTGACTATCTGCCAAGGCTGAGCATGTCTCGATGATAAGTCCTGAGGTTTCTTCAGGTGTAAGTTCGTAAGGGGAGAGGGAGGGACGTAGCTTCCATGGAATAAAGGTTCTGAAGTTGATAAGGTCAGTATCTTGATAGTGTTGTAACCATTTTCGTAAGTTCTCGGTATAGGGACCCTCTTCTTTGAGTCGGAACAAAGACAGGTTGCAATAATCACGAGTTAGTGGGGAGCCTGGTTTTTGCTGGTATTTCTTTAGTAGATTTATGGCAGCGTCGCTTTGGACAGCTTCGAGGTGAACGACCAGTGAGGGGATTAGTTGAGTTTGTCCACTTTGGAACAAGGCATGAGCTAGAAGGAGGAAGTCCTTTTCTGGTAAATCTCGAGCCCTTCTCAGAGCTTCTTCTCGCATTTTTAGGGAGAGCTCAAAAGCAAAGGGTTTTTTGCGCAAGTTCTGATGAGCAGAGGGTATGGCTTTCCAGGCAACGGTTCCCCTTCCAATGGAGAACTGGGGTAAGAATGCCAGATCACGGGAATCTTTTATTAGAATGTCTAGTAGGCCAGAGACACAATGACTGTCCCGTTGTTCAAGCAGAGAAATTGTGGCGTTAGTTCGGACTTGTAGGTCTGGACTGTTGGCCAGATCATAAAGGGTGTCTTTGCTTTCATCGATATCACGTAACTCAACAATGGCAAAGGAGCTTCCTTCTTTAGCCATTTGCTCGATATAATGACGATTTTCGCGGTGGCCCATTTGGTACAGAGCTTTCCAGGCAGCCAGCTGGACATTTTTAGCTGGAGAACGGCTTAGGATTTTCAGATTTTCAATAGAGGCGCCGTCTTTTAAAGTGGCAAAGACAAAAGCACATGCCTCCTGATGAGCGATATCATGTTGTGTAGAAAGGGTACGTATTAGTGGTAGAAGGTCGTCCCTTTGGTATTCCATGACACTCAGGATAGCAGCGAGGCGGACATCGGGGTCACTGTCGGCTAAAAGATACTTGACGCGGTCTATGGCTTGAGTGCTGCCAATCATTGCAAATAGTTGGGGAAAGAGAGGACGTATGTCGCTGTCGACTTTATGCATCAGCGCATCTATCTGTCCGAGGCTTTTTTTCTTGCTCGCCAGGTAAAAGGCGGATTCAAGGCGGACGAGCAGGTTGCGGGACGACAAGGCTCTTTCAAGAAGTTCGTCGGCATTGTCATCTTGTAAGCGAGCGAGAAAATTAATACTTGCGAGTTGAGCTTGTGGGTTTGGGCTGTTTATGCCTTGTTCTAAAATGGGAATACTTTGCGTGTTCATCGTGATACCGGAACCATATATCGCGCGGAGGTGATCACTGGAGTCGAGGCTATTAGCTCCTTTGTATAAGATAGACTGAGCCATCTGATAAAGGAGCTCAAAATCATGAAGGCCGGTTTCTTTGTGGTATTTGATGTAGGCTTTTACGGCTTCACGGGTCTTACCCTCTTGGACAAGGTAAAGGACGCGGGGGAGTTCTTGAATTTCTTTCTGGCTGTGGAAGTCAGGTAGAGTCAGGGGGTCATCACGATCTATGGAGTGTGTGGAGCAAGAACTTAAAACTAAGGCTGTAAAAGCTAAGGAGTGTGTTAGCTTACGTATTCCCATATGTCAATACCGGTTTTGGAAAGCAGTTCCCGCACAGTGTTAATGGGCAGTCCCATAACATTGTAGTAGCAGCCTTCGATTTTTTTGCATATGAGAGATCCCGTTTCCTGAATGGCGTATCCTCCGGCTTTGTCGGAGTAGTTGATAGCTTCGTGGTAGCTACGGATTTGTTTAGGCGACAGGTCGTTAAAGAGAACGCGTGTTTCTTCGACATCAAAATATGCTTTGCCTCCATTTATTAGTGCAACAGAGGTGAATACGCTATGCCACCCCCCTGAAAGTTCCTGTAGGATATTGAATGCTGTTTCCGGGTTTTCAGGCTTGGGGTAGACTTTGCCATTAGCAAAAACGATGGTATCAGCTGTAAGGATATGAGCTTCAGGGTAGAGGGAGGCTAAGTTTTCCCCTTTCCTTCTGGCTATTTTGGAAACGTACTCTTTCGGATCGCCATCGAAGACGACCAAGCTTTCATCAAAACTGGAAGGGATTTGTTCAAAGGGGATTTTGAAATAGCCTAAAATTTCTTTCCGTCGAGGTGATTGAGATCCGAGGATGAGTCGCATGGTTTTGTTGTCCCTAAGAGAGAAATATTTGAGGGAAAATATTAAGTTTTAGGTTGTCGACTTTAAGTTCTTTGCAATAGCCTTTTAGGAGTTTGCGAATATTATCTTGAGCTGCTTTCAATTCTTCTAAAGTAGGTTGTGGTTTTTTTAGAAAAGTTCCGATATAGCTTTTTTCTTCATGGTGGACTTCCTTGAGACTTTCGACATTTTCACCAGGAAGAGTTTGGATCTGTTTCCAGGAGGGACTGGAATTGAGATAGAGGCGAATTTCTGAAGTGATGGGACAGCCAAGGAAAAGTTGTGCAGAAATACTCTGGGATAGGTTTTCTTTTGATTCTGTTTCTGATCCTGTCATGTTCCAGCCTACCTTAATTATGAAATTGAAAGTTGAGTCGAAAGTTAGCACATTAGGGATTTGGCAGGCAATGTCTTAGGCAAATGGGGGCGTCACTTTTGAGGGGGTAATTTATATTTTTTACTGTGGGGCTTGATTTCTCTCTATGTAGCCTCGAGGTTTAATTTGGAATGAGGGAGGTAAAAAAAATGTGTCCCGGTAGAGACAACTCTCAACAGATTGCGGATGATTGAGTCAATTCACAGCAATTTCCGGTGAAATTTTAAATATCTAATTATAAAATATTTGTGAGTCGTGTAGAATTTTCTTTTCGTAAACTCTCAAGTTTGGAAGAAAAATGGCTGCAAGACTAATTGAGAAAGTAAATCTTTCCTCTAAAGGATTGCTTAGAAAAGCACGAAACATTTTAAAGAAAGTAAAAGAACCTCCAAGAGGAAGGCAAGGACTGGAAAAAAGATCAGTATTTCAGGCTGCCTCATGTCCGCTTTTGCTATTTTTAAACTAAAATTCCCTTCCTTCCTTCAGCTTGAAGAAAATAAAATTGAAGGTCCCATTAAACTAAATATCTTGCTTGATGATCTGCTCATAAACTTCGAGGTATGTTTTACTGAGAGAGAGTATATATGTGTGTATCCTCGCGGTTGTTTCCTTTGGAGAGTTTTTCTGTAAGGACGTCTTCAATTTGGTTTAGGCCGAACTCAAGGTATTCTCTGGCTTTTGTAGATAGCCTTTGGCCTTCGATCTTTGTTCTCTGAAGATGAAGGAGCTTAAAGTGGAAGTTTGAAATTTCGATATTTTTTTCAAGGGACTTCAATGCCCTTTCCAACTTATTAAAGGAATTTAAATTTCTTTCTTCATTGACATACCTCGAAGATTTATCAATGAGGCGAACAAGGGCATTACAAAGTCGTTTCTTGACAGGTTCGGAGCTATCCTCTCTTATCGTTGTTTTTAAGTAATTACACTGTCTAGTGATCTCGCGGTAGATTTCGCTTCTTTTTGATTTGCTAAGGCGGTTTGCGCAACATTTTCCTAGTTGATACAAAGCTGCAGCCCCTCCAAGCCTCCCAAGCATGCCGTAGACTAGAAGGCGCTGACTATTAACCTCATCTTCAAGAGAAGCTTTTTCATTGGTATTTTTAGCTTCTTGTTCCTCAAGCTCAGTAATACGGGATTCGGTGTTTTGGAGGGATTGTTTAGTATTTTCTAGCTCTATGGTTTGCGATGTGAAGTTTCTCAGCACATTTTCGAGAGTGTCTTTCAGGGTCCCCAGGGACGCTGTAGTCTCGTTATAACTTTTGTTTAAAGCTGATACTGTGTTTTGAAGTGCGGTTAGATTGTAGCTTGTGGAATCATTATGTGAGTGTTTAGAATACTCCCAAATAAGTTTGTTAACAGTGCTTTGTTGTTCAGACATTGCCGTCTGGATTTCAGAGATGTTTGTTCTCAAAGAGAAAAGGCATTGATTTAGTTGGGTCGTGATATTGTGGACAGAATCAATGGAAAGGGTATTGCTATCGATAGAACTTTGGAAATGATTGATATCACCTTGTGTCTTTTCGATGAGTTCATGATTTGAATGAACAGTTTCGTTTAGAGTCTGGAATTGTTCGGACAGGGCATGGGTTGTATTTTCCAATGTGGTGACATTGACATTCCTTTTTTCTATAATTTCAAGACGGGATTCAACTTCTTGTAAAGTAGAGCGAGTATCAGAAACTCTATTCCCCAAGTTTTCAAAGGATGATTGAATATTTTCAATGGAGGAATTTATTAGTGATATTACTTCTGTCGCAAACAACACACTGGCTATAGCATCAAATGATCCTATAGCCAGTGTGTTGTTTGCGACAGAAGTAAGGATACTAACGGTGTCGTCTTGTAGTCGTTTAAGAGAAGAGGTGATTTCTGATAGATTGGAATCAGCTCTAGTCTCATTTATATTTAGGGATTCGAGTACTTCTTGTAGAGCCCTGAAAGAAGCTGTATTTGTGGTGACATTTTGTATAAGGGCACTTTGATTTTCTTGAATATGGCTAATGTTTTCGGTGTTGTTAGAAACCACGTCAGTCATTTGCTCATGGGATGTTAGTAGTCCTTTATTAATAGCGGAATTTGCTGTGACATTTTGGAGGAGAGCTGTTTGAGTTTGTCCCAATGTGTCGACAGAATCTCCTATGTAGGATATAGCCAGAGTGTTATTCAAGGCTCGGCTGTTTATGTTATCAGTCGTTGATTTGAGTTCTCTAATATCCTCAGTATTACCTGTGATATTTTGGAGGAGAACTGTTTGAGTTTGTCTCAATGTGTCGACAGAATCTCCTATGTAGGATATAGCCTGAGTGTTATTCAAGGCTCGGCTGTTTATGTTATCAGTCGTTGATTTGAGTTCTCTAATATCCTCAGTATTACCTGTGATATTTTGGAGGAGAACTGTTTGAGTTTGTCTCAATGTGTCGACAGAATC
>JBLFWS010000122.1:0-10165 GCA_047611865.1 Chlamydiales bacterium | reverse complement strand
AAAAAAATATTTGTTTTACTAAATAGTCTTTTCTCTAAACTTGTGATTCAATTCCATTTCTATGGGTTTGGGTCGCCTACTTTAAGTTTTTCACAAAACGGAGAGGATTATGTCTTTTATTGCTCAAGACCTTCAGTTGGAATTATTTAACGGGGACCTAAAAACCTATTCAGGATTAGAAATCCAAGCGGGTGACGAAACAATTATTCTTGAAGGAGATACAAGAGAGTTTGTCGATCAAAAAATTCAGATAAGAGCCAAGAGTGGAGGGTTCTTTAACTTGCAAGGTCCAGCAACGAGTTACAAAGTTTATCCAAAGCTAAGCCTTTCAGCAAAAACCATTACGATGAACTGTATAGGGAAAGTCAGCATTACAAGTGCAGTGGTGAATAGAGCAGCGGTTTCGATTTTTTAGATGACCCTGAAAAAAAATTCAATTGTTTAAAATAAATTTTTGAAAATGCATTCTTTGTAAGATATCTAACGACAACGGCTTAATGCATTGTCAGCGAAATGCCATGCTTTAGTGTTTTTCAAATAGTCCGACAGAAACTTATGAGAGGCGAGATAGGGTACATAATCTGAGAGCCTGGTTAACAGGTAAAACTGTTAATGAGGAGCCGGGCTCAAATTTAAGTAAGTCTCAGTGCATCTCACATACAAATTTTGTTTTTTTTTATTTTTCTTGTTGCGTACAGGATCAATGGATCTTCCCCCCCCGTATAGCGTCACAGCGAAACGTTAGTTTCGTTTTTCCGTGCAACAGGAAGAATAAAAATTAACAGGCTGGATAGGGAATTTCTCCGTTTAGGAGGATGCATTTTTGCATTCTCCTAAATGGGGTGTCTTTAACGATTTACCTGGTTAACACGGAGGTTACCATGTTTATCAAGAACAATAGTATTGCAAATCAGTTGTATGTGCCATATACACAGAATATTAGGAATATGGGTAAATCGGCTCAAAAGTTGGCGACCGGTTCGAATATGCCTACAAGTGCTGATGGTTCAGGTGAGCTGGGCGTTGCCGATAGGTGGAAAGCAAGTATCACAGGAGCTAATAAACTCCTTGATGGGCTGCAATACACAAAGGGTTATTTAGGCGCTCAGGATGAGACGGTTTTTCATGCCTCACAAATCCTTCAGAGGATGACAGATTTAGCTTCATCTGCTTTAGATTTAACCAAAAATACCAATGATCGAATTGCTTTGGATGCGGAATTTCAGGCTTTAGAGAATGAATTTTCGCAACTTCATCTGAGAAGGTACAATAACATTTCACTCTTTGGAAGAAGTATTGATGTGAGGATTGGAATAGGAGCTACAGAATTTGTAACTCTTTCCAGTATTAGCTTGGCTACCTTGACATTTGGGTCAATGACCTTGAGTCAACTGGCAAGTGCATCATCTGCTATTCTCAGTTTGACCTCACGTATTACCAGCCTGAATATTTACAGGGGCAAGATAGGTAATAATTCTCAACAGACAGAAAGGTTGCTAGACCACAGTAGAGAATATGTTTTACAGCTGGGAAATGCAGAAAACTTTATTAGGAATATCGATATTTCACTTGAAGCGGCAAACTATACTAAAGAACAGGTGGTCTTGAGTGCCAGCCAGTCAATCATTACCCAGACCAATGGTTTGCTACAATCGGGATTACAGTTTCTCGGTTAAGATTAGTAGCTTAGGGAATGCAGGAATACCGTTTCTTCGACTGTTTCTGGAAGCTATTTGATTTTTTTTAGGTGATCAAGAAGGGCTTGTGTATCATTGCGGTTGAGTGAGAGGTCGAGTTTAAAATTGCTGTCACTCAAGAAGTACTTGAATACCTCCAGGAGACCTCCTGGAGGTAAGATGTCTTTGCGGTCCAAATGAACGAGTACTTTTCTCCAATCAAACTTTTCACTAATGGGTGGCGGTGGCAGCAGTTCATCCGGGAAACTTTGGTTTGTCTGATCTTCATCAATCGTTTCAGCATCAAGGTTGAATAGGATTTGATCGTTAAGGGGATGCGTCATTCTGAAGCGTGGGGAAAATTCTTTCATTACAGCTTTCCATAATGTCTTCATCTGTTTTGGTGAAACACCTACTTTGGCAAGAATTGGTGTTATCCTCTTAAGAGCTGTTTCGTCACCATTATTTTTGGAAAGTTGTGAGTCATTGGGCTTGCCGGATCTGGAATTATCCATATGATGATGGAAATGAGTCATAGTGAGGTTCTCTATAGCTTTAAATGGTGAGGTGGCTCTGTTCCTTTTTCTGGACTTTTTTTCTTCTTCATCGTCTTGCCCGTAGTGAAGTCGTTAAGTGTTTTTCGCCATTCAAATGAAGCCTCGATAAAAACGGGAAGAAACAGTACTAGAAACGCTTCATCCAGATCCTTGAGAACTAGGCGCTTATAGTATAGTAACAACTCCAGGTCAGAATCCCAGGATATGTTGCCAATTTGTGTGTTGGAATAGTTCATGTTTTTTTCTAGAGCTGTTTCGTATATTCCAAGTAAAAGATCACTGTCTTGTGGTACGCCCTCCATAAGAGGGGAGTATAAATATAGGTGATCGCCTTTTCGTGCTTCGGAAAAATATACGCTATGGTAATCCGTAATTGTCAAAGACCAACAGTTTTCTGCGTTAGTGCTAGGTGGGGCGATTTCCAGAATTTCGGCAATACTTTCTAATGCGGAAAAAACTACGCTGTTATTTGACATCTCTTACTCCTAAAATCATTAATATACACCATTATGATATTAGGGGACAATGAAGCGTGGAAAGCGGAGACAAGTCTCCATTTTTTTTTCATTCTAGAGAATCAGCTAATTCCCTGGAATTTCAGGATGCCGTCAGAAAATTGAAACTTAGTTATGGAGCAGTTTTGAATTTCTGGAACGGAAGCACTTACAGAGGCTTCTTTCAATAGGGATCGAATGACTCCTCGATGAGTTACAAAAAGGATGCGTTCGTTATTACTATGCTTTTTCTCAAGTTCTTCAAGAAAACTAAGGACCCTTGTCTTTAAGTCATTTTCTGTTTCTGCTCCGGGAATAGTTTCTTTTCCTTCCAAGTGCATTTGCCAGGCTCGAGAGACTTCTTCGGTTCTGTAGCTCCCTCCTAATGCTCCGCAGTTGTATTCTCTTAACTGAGGCTGGAGAGAAATGGGGGGGGGCGTTATTTGATCATTGCCTAAAATGATCAAAGCTGTTTCATGCGCTCTGGAAAGGTCTGAGGAGTAGTAGGCATCAAAATCGAAATCTTTTAATTTATTCTTTGCAATCCAGGCTTGCTCCTTTCCCTGAGTATTGAGAGGGATATCTTCATAGCCCTGAATACGCCCTTCTTTGTTCCAGTCGGTTTCTCCATGTCTGACAGCCCAGAACTCCAGGCTGTGTAATGGGAAGGGAAATAACAAGCTGCCGAGTATCATAGTAATGCTGAATAGTTTTTTCATAAAAACCTTCTGATTCGTTTATGCCAATCAAGGGGCAAGTTTAAGATTGTGATCTGGAAAAGGGTGGCTCACAATCTTAAACTTGACTGAGCATTAATTATTTGAGGGACCAGTCCGTCTGGATTCTGCAATTTCTCTAAATAGATCTCCACCACCATTATAAAAATGTTTTAGCCGACTCATACTGATAGCAGGCTTACCGTCTTTTTGGGTGTCAGTAGCGACTTCGAGCAGTGAGCTGAATTCGGAAGCAGAGGCAGAGGAATCAAGATATCTCGTAAGAAAGTTTTTTTCTCCGTCATCTGCTGATCGAGTCCAGTTAGCCTCTCCAATTCGAGTGAAGTCATCTTGATTAAAGGCTTGAGATCCATCTCCAATAAAGTTTTTGAGGCGTTTCCATTGCTGAGGGTCAGTGTGTCCATCTTGAGGTTTGTAGATGCGAGTGCTGCAGGAGTGTGTCGCACATACTGCTATTCTCTCAGGGTCCGACTCGGGAGCTGGCAGCCAGTGTCCGCATTTATTGGAAAGAAGAGCCATTAAAGCAGTTGACATAGTTCTGGCACGTAGGTTTTGGACTCCAAGGGACTCAAAAGAAGACTGCATAGATTCGTGAGTAATCTTTCCATTTTGAGGGCCGTTAGTATGGGGGAAAAATCGGCAATGGTCAGCCAGTTGATTTTGGTCAAAGTTTCTTTGTGATGGGGCATTATTAAAAGGGCAAGTCATAAAAAGTCTCCGTTTGATTTGCTAAAAATGTTGGGAAGGGCATTTTTTTGATGTCAAAAATGGTAAATTAAGAAAAAATATCTAGGTCGTGTATTAAAATTACGAAACGCTGCTTTTGGAGCCTTTTTCCACACTTTTGGATCGCACCCAACTCACCTACTTATCTAAGTATGGAGAGTTGTGAGCGATCCAAAATTATAAAAAAATGCCCTCAAAATCAGACATTCCCTAATTTTAATACACGACCTAAACGCTATAACGAAACGACGTCAAGAATTGGAATTTAGAGTTAGAGATTTTTTCGTCTGATGGAAATTGGAAATTCTAGTAATACTTGGAGAAGTAGGTGGGATTTTCAGATTTCATCAGGCGAAAAAAGATCGAGACAAAAACCAATTTTTGAAATCGTTTCGGTATAACAAGAGAAAGTTTAAACTGCAACGAATGAAACTTAACAAGGGAGTTGTGTTTTGTCAGGAAAAACAATCCATATTCAAGATGTAGAAGTCCCAAGATTTCTATATGGAACGGCTTGGAAAGAAGAACAAACCCAAAGCCTTACTGACTTGGCCTTAAGTTCTGGCTTTACTGGAATTGACACAGCTAATCAGAGACGACATTACTATGAAGAGGGTGTAGGGTTAGCTGTACAAGATTACTTCAAGCGAACGGGACTTAAGCGTGATACACTGTTTATACAAACAAAGTATACTCCCGCGAATGGGCAAGATCACCGGAAGCCATATGATGAGTCTCTTAGTCCAGGGGAACAGGTAAAGCAATCATTTATAAGTTCTCTAGAACACCTGCAACTGGAATATATTGATTCCTACGTTCTTCATGGTCCCTCATTGCGGCATGGTTTGTCTGATGCAGACTGGGAAATATGGGCTGTAATGGAAGAATTGTATTCATCTGGTCAGACTAAGCTCTTGGGAATATCGAATGTGAACTTTGAACAGCTATCTCTGTTATGTCAAAGGGCAAGTACGAAGCCACACTTTGTCCAAAATCGATGTTTCGCTAGCACCCAATGGGATAAAAACATCCGCCAGCTCTGTAATGAAAATGCTATAGTTTACCAAGGCTTCTCTCTGTTAACAGCCAACCAGGAATATTTACAGAGTGATACGGTGCAAAAGATAGCGAAAGAGCTTGAGAAGAGTATAGAACAGGTTATTTTTAGGTTTGCCCTTGATATAAATATTATCCCAATAACTGGGACAAGAAATGAAGCTCATATGAAATCAGACTTGGAAATTTATAATTTCTACTTAAGTTCTGATCAAATCAGTACAATAGAAAAACTTGCATTGGCAAGGAACAAATAAGCTGGTAGAAACACAGATCACGGCAGTATTTCGTAATAATTTTCTTAAAGGGGCATGATGAGACCAGCAGACAGCTATGACAGCGAAAATAAATATTACTCAGAAAATCAGTCCAAAATCATTTTCTCCTTACTTCGTCATCTTTGGCCTGAAGGAAAAAATCATCTAAGATGGCGGGTGGTTTTTTCTTTAGTACTTCTTTTATTCGCGAAACTTGTAAGCGTCGTAACACCCGTAATTTTTAAACTTCTTGTGGATGGGTTGAATGATCCATCAGCATTAGAGGTTTTGCCCATGTATCTTGTTTTAGCCTACGGTATTTCTCGCACTATGCAAATTGTTTTTGGAGAACTCCGAGACTTGATTTTCATAAATGTATCACAGCACGCTAAACGGCAAATCGCTCTAGAGACCTTTAAGCAGATGCACCTTTTGTCCCTGAGCTTTCACCTTGATCGCCAAACGGGAGGACTATCACGGATCATTGAAAGAGGTACCCGTGGCATTCAATTTATTCTTTCTTTCATGCTGTTTAATATCATTCCGACTCTTGTAGAAATTGTATTGGTTGTCTTTATGATGCAGTGGCTCCTTGATTATCGCTACTCTCTAATTATTGTGGGGACTGTCGCTGTATATATTTTGCTAACTCTCCTTATCACAGAATGGCGTCTTAAGTTTAGAAGGGAAATGAATTCGCAAGATACCAAAGCAAATTCTAAGGCTATTGATAGCCTTCTGAACTATGAAACGGTTAAGTACTTTAATAACGAAGAGCATGAAGAGAGGAGTTTCGATTCTTCTCTAGAAGCCTACGAAGAATCTGCTGTTAAAAGTCAGTATTCTCTTTCCCTGCTTAATACTGGACAGGCTTTGGTAATTAGTATTGGTACGATAGGCTTGTTAGGTCTTGCAACAATTCAAGTATCAGAAAAGACGATTACCATCGGTGACTTTGCCATGCTTGCTTCTTATATGATGCAGCTTTTTCTTCCTCTTAACTTTCTTGGTTTCGTATACCGGGAAATGAAGCAAAGCGTGATCGATATGGCTAAGATGTTTGAGCTTAATGAAATAAACCCACAGGTAGAGGATGAGCCCTCTGCTCAAAATCTTGAAGTAAGCGAGAGTCGGATAGTCTTTGATAAAGTTAATTTTTCTTATAATGATGACCGTCAGATTATTAAAGACTTAAGCTTCGTACTTGAGCCTGGACAAACCGTTGCTATCGTCGGTCCCAGTGGTTCAGGTAAGTCTACAATCTCGCGCCTTTTGTTTCGCTTTTATGATCCCACTAGTGGGCGGATTACCATTGATAATCAAGACATAAAAGAGGTAACCCAGCTTTCTCTACGGAAAGCGATCGGAGTGGTTCCTCAGGATACCGTCTTATTTAATGATTCTATTGGCTACAACATCAACTATGGACAGCCGGATGCCGGAGAAAATGAAGTGCAGGAAGCAGCTCAGAAAGCAAGGCTGGGTACTTTTATCCATAATCTTAAAAAAGGGATGAAGACTCCAGTTGGTGAGAGGGGATTGAAACTCTCAGGTGGTGAAAAGCAAAGGGTTTCCATCGCCCGGACTATTTTGAAAAATCCACCGATTTTAATCTTTGATGAAGCAACTTCAGCTTTGGATACCCATACTGAAAAAGAGATTCAAGTTGAATTAGAACAACTCTCTTCAAAAAAATCGACAATCGTTATAGCCCACAGGTTATCCACTGTCATGAATGCCGATCAAATTTTGGTACTTACTGAAGGGGCTGTAAGCGAATCAGGAACACATGAAAGTCTACTGAAAAAAAATGGCGCTTACGCTTATATGTGGAAACGACAGCAAGAAGCTGAGCACATCAAAGAGCAGCTTACAACACTTGAGAAGGAAGCTTAGCTTACGTTATGCGATCATAAATTTTACAAAGTGCTTCGGAAAGGAACTCTCTTGTAGAAAGGCTAGGTTTTCTTCCATTTCAGAAACTTCTTTTTCTGTAGCGGCTTCATTAGCAATGGCGTCTTCAATGAAATGTTTCAATTTTCTTTCTTGAAGGCGACCTCCGCTTACTTCTAAGGCAAGAAATTGACCAGGGTTTTCTACGAATCTTGATGCAACATGCATAAAAACAGCCATCTTTGGGTACTGCGCATCAAAGATTCCTCTTATTGTAGGAGGAATATTCTCTTTTTTACATGTAGCCAAATACATTTTTGTGTTGGCTATTCGTTCTTTCATCTGACTGAAAGCTTTAGGGTGGATTTTACTTTTTCCAGAAGAATAGAGTGTATTTTGTTTTCCTGTAATGACCTCAATGACTTTTTCAATAAGCTGAATGAGTTTTTTTTGTCACCTTTTACCTCTTCATCATAAGGAATATTGTGTCGTGCACAAATTTTCTTAAGGAGGGTGTCGGGTTCAGTGGCTAGATTCGTAACGGGTGCTACGGTGTTTTCTGGGTCATACTCTTTGATCAACTTTGTCAATGAAGTTTCCATCTTGTTAAATTCTTCTTGAGTTCCCAGCAATGGAGTGTCTTGTTTGAGGTATTCTTCAATTTTGTCACCGTCCCACTCCTGAATCTTTTCAACAAGCTTTAAGTCCAGGGGATCTTCAGAAAACGGATGGTCAAAAAAAGCTGAGCGAAACGGGAAGGTGTACTCATCATCACCTACCTGCTGCAGCTCACCAGGTAATAAAATCCGTGATAAATCAAAACCCCACATTTCACTACTCATCAGGCTATACTGGCCAATATGCGAGTCGTAGGACCCCAGGGGGAGGTCCAGGAGGGCGTGAGTTTGTATGCTTTCTTTTCCTCCAGAGTGAGTGAGGTTTTCTTTGCAGAGCTCATATCTTACTCTTGCACTCTCCAGTGGCCATTTTTTAGACTCTTTTTCTTGGGGTTCAGCATTTTCGAAATTAAATTTAGCTTCTTCAAACTCTTGCTTTGCTGAAATAGAATTATTCCAATCATCAAAATCGAAGCTTTCCCCTTCGATCCAGCGGCCAGCAATGGAATCCCCAGCAGCCAATGCTCCTATGGACACATCAGGAAAAGGAGAAGGGAATTTTCCAACGAGAAAACGTTCTAAGCCTAAGACTTCAGCGACGGTTTTTGCAATAAGTTCTCGAGGATTCTCAACTCCGACTTTTAATGCAAATGAGCTTTGTACGGTATGGAGTCCACCCTCTGTCTTAATTAGTGAATCTAAATTTTGAATCATTTCTTGGTGGAGACCCGCATCTTCGATGTGTGTCAGGACTTCATCCAGACAAGTAAATTGGGGTACGCTTGAGCTAAATCCGGTTAAATTTGTTAAGAGATCAAGGGTTTCATTTGATATCTCAGTTTTCAAATCTCGTTTGGAGAGGTATTCTCCTTTCATCATCCTGATTTTTGGGGGAAGTAGATGAGAGTCAGCAACAGACGTAAATGAGCTAAATCTATCTTTCTCTTCTTCAGGGAAATGATGTACCGATTCCAAGAGGCTACAAAGGCTTAATAAATCATCTTTTCTGTAAAAGGGTTCACAATCTTTTTGTGCGTTGGAGAGAGCTTCTTCTTTCTGAGCCAATGGATCAGAAGAGAGGGCGTCTTGGAGTTGTTTGAGTAGGTATGCCTGGAGAAAATTGTTTCCAAGCTTGTTAAAGAGCTCCATTTGTAGGTCTTCTTCATCACTGTCATCACTGATGAAAATAACTGTTCCTTGCCCACTCTTTTCAAAATCTTTTTGTTCTTTGTAGTAGTGATCCTGTTTTTTGGATAGGATAGCCTGGATTTTTTCAACGTTTTCAAATTCAGACTCTAGGTCGAGCGTTCCGTCTATATTTTCTTCGAGGTCAGCTTTTATTTTTCTTATACATGCCGATAAATCTTCTTCTCTTATAGAGGTGGGTGACTGGGCAGCAATTTCAGGAAAATAGCGGGGAAAATACTGGCTAGTTTCAATAACTTGTTCCTGTAGGAAATGCATACGTTTAAGATAGCTAAGATTTTTTTGTACTTTCTCACCCAATTTTTTGGCATGGGTTTGTCGTGTTTTCAGATTCAGAAAACTCAGGGGTTTTTGGATACTCTCCGTTTTGAAAAAAAGTAGGGGTCTTAATTTAGCAACAGGGTTTTGTGTATCTCGAAAGGATGGGAGCGACAGTAGTGGTGTGTGAGGACTACTAAGGGAGCTTGCAGATAAGCACCTTCGTTCAACGATGATTTTATGTAGATCTCTATTTTGGCTGCGTGCTCTTAATTCTTGAAAAAGTACCCGCCGGCCTAATTTATCTACGGACTGTTCGGAAGTAGTTAGTGCTGAGGTGTGTGCATCAAGGGTGGGGTTCCTTTCTAAATTTGCGCTTGTCCGGGGGTGCTGAGGAGGGAGAAGGTGATGGCTTCTTTCTAGAGGGGTACCTGGCATAGTAATACCTGGAAAGGGACAGTTAATAGTATGTTTATATTTTATTATATCAGAAATAATTTAATTAATAAAGAATGCGACAGGGTTTGTTGTTTATAATTATACGTTCTTGTTATACCCATTGTGATTGAAGAATCGGCTTGTCATTAATTTTCGAAAAATTGCACCATACTCTCATGCTTACAAATGACGAGCGAGAGCTACTAAAGATTCAACACCGCATGGAGCGAGACGGCCGAATACGAGATCG
>JBLFWS010000121.1:0-10172 GCA_047611865.1 Chlamydiales bacterium | reverse complement strand
CTCTGAACGGCAGTTTTTTTGTTTAAAAAATTAAAAATGTCAATTTTCGATCTTTGAACGATATGGTCAAATGCAAACACCCAGCAGTTATGTTGATCAGCTTGTAGTTCTTTCTGATTCCCTTTAGTAGCCTCCTCTAAACGAGGCTCGAGCTTTTTTTTTGAACTCCTCCTGCTCCTGAGGGTTTGCTTTTGCGGGAATACCGCCAGCCTTTCGTGGCTTCATACCAATTTTATGAAGAAATCTTCGGCATGGTTCAATTCAAGGTAACACTTTTTCCTAAGCCTATAGGCTGTCTGAGCAAAATATCGGATGACTTAAGAGAAGCGAAGGAATTTGTGCTTATGTAACTGAGTCATGCCCGATCTTCTAAAAATGCAGGGTATCAAAATTGATAAACGTTTTGTTCTTTGCTTATATTGGAGAGGTGCCACTACCGTGGCACAGAATCTTTTTTTCCTATCCCCGAGCTAAATCACGGGGATATCAAGAGGGAAGGCCACTACCGTGGCCTTAAGAAGAAATCACCTATACACCCCTCTCCAACAAAGAAATGAAATTATCCCATTATTAGCTAATTTGAATAAGCCGGCTATGGATAACTCCTAATAGCCACGGTAGTGGCTCTGTCTCCAAATAGCCCTGTGCTTTAGCTCAGGGGATGAACGATACACATTTCGTGCCACGGTAGTGGCACCTCTCCAATACTTAAAGAACAGGTAGCTTAAGCATAGCTTTATTTTTCTCGATTTAGCCTTCGCAATTTTGGCAATTAGACATATTCTAACGGCATGATCCCACAACCCTTTTTTTTACCTAAAAAAGCCTCTTTCTGAACCATCCCAAATCTTCTAACTTGAGTCTCCTTACGCTCGATTCCTGTAAGTGCCTTGATATTAGCACAGGCTTCTTTGACAGTTGACGGAGGATTCTTTCGGGAATATTCCTCTATCATTTCGCGATGATTATTTAATTCACTCGTTGGAGAGTAGCGTTGAATTCTAGAAACGGCTGCTAGCCCACCACTTTGATATTGTTTGAAGATTCCCGTAAGAGCTGTTGATCCAATACCGACCAACCGGCAGATTTCTTTATGTGGATATCCCAGACCTTTTGTATACAGGGCATTTAGGCGTTTTTGAATAGTCGGGTCAGGATGTTCGTAGCAGCCATTATTTAGCTCCGTCATCTCTTCTTCAATCAGCTTCAGTTGGATCATTTCAGTACTCCGATGTCGATTAAATGAAGTTGAAGAGAAGGCCATTTACATTTGGCCCTTTCAACCGCGAAGTGCGACAAATAGTTAAAAATTAAAATGGTCAGAGATGGCTAAAACCTCTACGGTGATTTTACCACAAATACCCGAGGAGGAAATATGTCTAAGGACTACCATCAGCTGACCAGAGATTCAAGATGTTAGCTCTACACCTTAAAGAAAAGAGGGGATTCTGCAGCACAAATTGCTAAAGAACTTAGAATTCACCGATCTACTATTTATAGGGAACTGAATAGGAATATAGGAAAACGAGGTTACCGCTATCATCAGGCAAATGAGAAGGCATTGGAAAGGAGAAAAATAGCAAGTGAGAATAAGCCTAAGATGACAGCAATAATGACTTCCACAATTGAGGAAAAGTTAGCTTTGCAGTGGAGTCCAGTACAGATATCAGTATGGCTTAAGAAGTTAGGTTTGGTCTCTGTTAGCCATGAAACCATCTATCAATACATTTGGAAGGATAAGCTCAACAAGGGACTTTTGTATAAGAACCTTCGTCATAGCGGTAAGAAATATAATAAACGAAGTAAGGGTATGGCGGGAAGAGGCTGTATTCCTAATCGCATAGATATTGATGAACGTCCGTTAGTTGTAGAGGGAGAAGTTTGCCTTGGGGATTGGGGACTTGATCTGATCATTGGAACAGAGAAAAGTGGGGCAATAGTCTCAATGGTAGATAGGGCCTCAAAATTAACAAAACTTATCAAGGTTTCTAGAAAGTCAGCTCAAGAAGTAAAAGAAGCACTGATCGAACGACTTGAGCCAGTGAAAGAATTTGTTCTCACCCTTACCTCAGATAATGGGAAAGAATTTGCTAAGCATCAAGAAATCAGTGAACTACTAAAAGCAGAGTTCTATTTTGCCAAACCATACTACTCTTGGGAAAGAGGGCTCAACGAGCATGCCAATGGTCTTGTACGACTGTATTTCCCAAAATCTAAGCGGTTTGATGAGATTTCAGAAGAAGAGGTCGAGAAGGTTGAGTTATTGCTTAAAAATCGGCCAAGAAAAGTGCTAGACTTTGCAACACCGATAGAGGTTTTTAGCTACCTTCGTGAGGCAGCCTAAGTGTCGCACTTCAGAATTGAAAAGGCGTTTGAAATTGTCAATAAATTTTGAAGTTTACGGGTTCGGTTTGTGATTCAAATGAGAAATAAAAATCACGCTATGTTACCGCTTGAAGTGTAGCTATCTTCAGAAAGGGAGCAAGCTTTTCAGTACTCAAGACATGAGCGTTAAATTTCCCCCCTTTTTTCTCACGGCTCTCGGTTTTCAGGTGAATCAAAAGACGTAAGGCCTCATCTTTTTTGACTACGCGATTTGAGCATTGGTTTTCGAGTATGTCGTTGACTATTTCCTCCTGCTCAATTTTGTACAACGCCGCGATATCGATAGGGGTTTCGTTGTTGAAAACTTGTAAAAGTGTCGTAACGAAACTCGGAAAAGAGGCTTCAGAGACTGATTTTATAGACGAGGCAGTATTTTTGAAGAGAGAGTTCTCTGTATGATCAGGAGGCAAGGGTTGGACCTTTGCAGAGGAGGAAACTAAGTCTAGAGCGTCAAAGCTTGAGGAATGAGCTCTCATTCTTCCATGAATGGGGAAATACTTTTTCTGCAAATAACTTAGGGAGTTTATTCTGAAGTCTGTCAGTAAGTTACTAAATGAACTGGGTGCTTTTTTCTTTAAACGGTTGTCGAAATAGAAATTTACCAGTAATTTACGTAAATTATTTTTTAGATTTTCGGCACTATTGGCTTTTGCCAACTCCTCCAGGCTGTTTTGAAACATCTCATCCCAGGCTCTGTTGGATCCATCTTTCAGATTAAGGGAAATATCGGATAAATCGACAGGGGCAGAGGGCGGGGGAAGGTTTAGAGGAGCTTTACTTTCTTGTCTTACAGAAAATAAAATCTGGCTTTTTTTCATAGGTGGTGTCGGGCAATTGGGGGCAAGAAACCCGTATTTGAAGGCAATTTCTTGAAGGTCACGGAAAAAGTCTGGTGTTGCGACAACACGAGCTCCCTCTGGGCTGCTTTCTCTTTCTACAGATGGATCAGTTCCTCCAATAGAGTCCTCAATAACCTGTATCGCAAAGGGAGTTGTCACAGCCGAGCGTGTGAGCTGATGGGAGGGGTTGGATTGGACATTTGGGGACGAAACAGCGATGGAGTAAGACTGTGAGAAAGGGTTTACTTTGGTAGAATCGTAAGACATTACGACATCCATATATTAGATAAAGTGGAATTATACAAATAAAGGGGGAAGTATATAATAATCTATATTACATGTCAATAAATCAATACTAGCATAGTAATGCTGTTTTGGCGTTGTAGTTGTTTGCTGTATATTTAATAAAAGTAGTAATCTATGTTTTAAGAGGGTTATTTCTTTTGAAAAGTCAGTATGAAGTTATTTGCTGGCATAGAGTATTTGTTTATAAATTGGAGTCGGTGCCTAGAAGAGTGTTCGGAAAGGTCTTCAAAGTTTCGTATCCCCATGATGGGGTTTTCCATTTTAAGCATTCTGTCGAAGGCCCTATTGCTCTCGGCTGTGTACTCTCCATCAAAGTTAAATGGGCCGTAGATGATAAATAAGCCTCCTGGGATAAGGGTTTTACTGACCTTTTCTATAAGATGGAGTACGGATTGCCAGCCCATAATATGGCAGGTGTTTGCTGTAAACACGGAGTCAAATTCTTGATGGGGAAATGTATCATAGTTAACATCGAGACTTAAGGGGCGCAGAACATTTGAGAGCTGGCTGTCTTCTATCCATGCGATAATACCTGCGTGCTTGTCAGGCAAGTCGCTAGTTTGCCAAACAAGATGAGGCATGTGCTTAGAAAAAAATACAGCATGCTGGCCTGTGCCACTTCCTATTTCTAAGACAGATTTCTTATCTTTTAGTAAGAACATTAGTATGTCTAAGATTAAAACTTGGTTTCTTTCACAGGAGGGGGAGAGAGGTTTTTCCATAATGGTAAATCTATTTGTTGTCCATAGGTGTAAATTTATAGGTAGCTGTATTTTTAAGTAAGTTATGGGTAACTTTTGTCTGGATATACGTGACGGTTTCTGTGGGCATATTTTGATTGCGTACATCATAGGTCATGGTGCAAGTCATAATTAGGCTATCATCACTGACAAAAAGTTGAATTCGGTATTCATTGTTATTCCGAAGGAAAAGACTCTCAGCTGGGACTCCACCAACTAGATCTGGGTTGAGCTGAAAGTATTTTGTTGCGTGGAAAATCAGATCGATACCGATACTTGCGTTTAGCAATCTTGATATCAAACTTATTTTTTTGGATCTATCAGGGTCGCTTTCGGGAATATATTTGAGGATTTCGGAGAGGACTTTTCGAGTAAAAGATTGTTGCTCTACAAGGTGGTTTTCTTCATCACTTCTTTCCAGGCTCCTTCCATTGATGGACACTTGTAGGCGTGTGATATCTTTGACTAAGTTGTTATCTACATGAAAAGTCCCATGGTTTTCTACATCGATGGGGACATCATAGGTCATCTGTGAATTGCTTCCGGAGATGGTAACCTTTATGCCTTCGCTGAGAGAAACGACAGAGAGAGAGTTTTCCACGGTAAAGTGGGAGGGCAAGTAGTCGTGGAACTTTCTGGCGATATCAGGAATTTGGCTAATGCAAGCTCCAGCAGTTGCTAAAAAGGTCATTGGCGAGCGTCTGATGGCGAGAGCGCCAATAGCGAGAGAACCTACAGTAGCTAAGGAAGCTGCTATAATCTTACCAATTTTAAGTTCGGTGAGTGTGATGGCTTTATCGTCTAAATTTTGAGGAGCAGTTTCATTGCTATTGATTCTGGGGATATTATTATCTGGTGGTGGGATGGACATAATACCTGCAATTTTTGATGGTTAAAATATTGAATTTACTATGACACACGAAAATCCATCCAAAGTCAAATAAAAATTCGAGTTCTTTACGCTATTGAAGCAGGTGGGCGCACGATATACTCTATAAAATTATGCATAAAATTACTGCCATAAAGATAAAAATAACATATGAATAGAGGTGTGAAATATTTGATTTTTCTTTTTTATAGGAGTCGTGCTTATGCCTAATGTGAGGATATTAAAACTTTTGAGTGTATGGCTTACTCTCAGTCTTTTTTTGCCAGGTTGTGCACCTCCCCTTATTTTTGTTTCAGAATTTAAGCCTAGTACGGTTTGTTATGGAGAGAAAGCAACTTTTCACTGGGAGACAAATGGCATTAGTCGGGTGTCACTGACAGATAAGCAGGGGACTTCTTTGTTTAATGTAGTAGGGGCTCAAAATACCTCCCGCGGTAGTATAACATTGGAAGTAAAAGAGGATATGCTACCCCTTAAATGCAGAGCATATAACTCTCAGATGCGAAGCGCAGTCGACGTAGATCTCTTCATAGTGGAGAAGCCTATGTGGACGAAAGCTTACTTTAGTATAAGGGAGGATCATACGGCGACTGATTTTGAGAAAATTGGGGGAAATGATCTGCCCCCCAGACCTTGGAGTGAAGTTTGCGGTCCCGATGAGAGGTGGGGTGGAGAATATACTGTCTACAGAACTTATACGGGGTATACCTGGAATATACCAGGCGGAGATTTTTCGGATAACATTCGAGTTATGGCGATAAGGAATGATAGTAATGAGGAGATGAACTTTTTTGGACCCGGTGGTTTGAACATGACGTTAGCAGCAGGCGCGACTCATAACCTCAACGAAGGATTGCGTCCTGGAGATACATGGAAGGCACGATATTCTAAACCCCTCCGTAGGGTGATTGGAACTGCCAATAAGTGTTGTTATCATCCTCGCTCAAATAAAAAAAGATCTGGCGGTAAGTCCGCAGGATCTAAGCCCTGTAACTTTTTTCTACATAATGTAGAGCCAGAGCATTCAGCTCAAATAACATTTTTGGTATCTTGTGAGGATGGTAAAAGTTAGGATGTGAGGGGCTTCTAAGCAAACAGATGTCCCTCACATACTATTCCAGCCGAAGGCTGGGAAGCAATTAGTTTAGCTCAAAGTCGCGGTCCATAACGGTTTTACGGCCATCTTTTTGAGCATTTTCAATAGCTTGTCCACATTCTTTTTCAACTATTTCAGAGAGTTTATCCATTACATTGGATGAAGTGTTCAAACCAGATTTGTCCTTGATCATTTTTTTTACTTTGCTTACGACGACTAGGTTTTCTGCCATTTCTCTACCTCATTTCGGGTTTTTGTGAATCAAAGTTCTTAGCCAAGAAGCATTCTTACAGTGTCTTTCCTGACTATATTTTTCCTAATCTAACCCATCGTAGAATGGGGAGTAGGGACAAAATAACGTATTAGTTTTTTCATGATAATTGAATTTCATTAAAATTCAAGTTTGACCTTACTCTGCTTAAGGAGCTTAAATAAGGATCTTTTCTTAAGTCTTTACAGCACATAGGGTAGAGGATTTTTTTTTAAGCTCTTTTTATCCTAGTACTGGTAATTATTCAGCTTTTTTATCGGGGTTACGGGGCACGGCATGGAAGCCGCAACCTTTCAAGATCCGTGGCTCAGCAAAATACTCAATAAGCGGCCAGTCTCTACATATGCGAGGACGAAGATTATATTGTCCACAAGCTCCATTTTTTTTCAGGTAGCGGCATCCCATGACCATTACTTCAATGCCTTTGTATACTTGGGCTTCTGAATCACGAGGGTAGAAGCCATTGATTTCGGTATTCCAGTAATAATAGAGCCAACCGAAAATTCCCTCAGGCTTTTCCATAATAATATAGTGGCAGCAGTTTCCTCTCTGCAGGCATCCACCCTCTTGGCGGAAGGGTGGCCGAATTACAAGTTTGGCCATTTTTACCGCGAGGCTATCGAGTAAAATAAAGGGGAGGAGCAAGGCTCTGATTGGCCAGCGGATGATTCCCGGAAGCCTTTGTAGTGGGATGCCACTATCTGGGGGGGGGGGGATATTTTTTGCATTACCTGCGTCATCAATGATGAAATCTAATGTTTTTCCTCGGCGGTGATTTGGAATTTTAGTGGAGAACATTTTAGAAACCCTATCTATTTTTATTTCCCTCAGTGTCACGAAATTTGCTCTTTCGTGCCAGCCATTTATATTTCTATCGGTATGGGTTAGATATTTTGGCCTTGTCCTTTAGTCCGTCCACCTTTCTAAGCAGCTAGTCGTTTGGGTTTTATTCCGTTCCTGTCACGCCTCCATTTTGCTCTGGGTTTCTGGGGAATCCTTACACGCTTGAGCAACTTTTCAAAAATATAACCATGCTTTTCTCCAAAAAAACGCTCCGCCGCGGTCGTTCCATCTGATCTGCAAATACAAAAGTTATGCACCACAGTCAATGCTTGTAAGCGTTGATCACTGAGTCCATGAAGTCCGTGATGCATCATGGAAAGCACTCCATTTCGACCTTCTACACAAGAACTTGATCGTTGAAAAAGATGAGAAAGCTCAGCCGCTTTTATTTGCAAAAAATCCAAACGTTCTCCTTTAACCCGGATCTCTTCAATCAGAGAAAGCAGATCCTCTTTCCTCTCCTTACTCCGTTTCTTTTCCACCCTCTCTAAGTAGCTGAAAGAAAAGAGAATTTCTCTAAAAAACTTTTCTTCATCATCTGTAAGCTTTAGCTCTTCGATGAAATTCTTTAGCAACAAAAAGAAAAAAGCCAGATAGTTAATGAGAGGGACAATCATCTTATGAGCTTTCAAAATTCTCTTTTGGGAGCTTTTTCTTAAACCGGCCTCGTAAGCCGCTTTTTTCACTTCATCCAAGTGTTTCTCTAATTTTTTATAGACTTCTTCCTGTGTTTGAATCTTACCATCCTTCAAACTTACAGGATGAAAATAGTCTCCAACTCCTCTGTTTGCGGCTCGTACTCTTTCTCGACGATCCTTTCTCTGTTGATACCCGTATTCCCTATACCGACACTTCAAAGCTTGCTTTTCTGCTGTTTCTGAATTTGCTCCAGTTTTCGCGACAAGATTCTCCAGCTTCTCGTTCTCCTTGAGAACCTCTTTTCAAACTTCTGCTCTTGAGAGCGGAGAGGAGCTGCACAAGCCTTGCTGATTTCTTGTTGAATATGAAACAAATCCGGAGAACGCTCTACC
Source organism: Chlamydiales bacterium (assembly GCA_047611865.1). Lineage (GTDB taxonomy): Bacteria > Chlamydiota > Chlamydiia > Chlamydiales > JBDQID01 > JBLFWS01. The sequence continues at coordinate 1,772 of JBLFWS010000121.1, read as the reverse complement.
TGTAGGATATTCTTAACGTGAGCAGTCACGGCTGTTCTTTCATCAGTTGTGGCGCTAACAATTTCAACATTCAGGCCTTTCATAGCTTCCTTGACAAGACGTTCCCAATCTTCCACTCGCCGTTGCTCTGAATATTTTTCCAGAAGAATAAAGTTGGAAAACACATCAATAGCTACCAAGCACGGACGCCCTTGATGAAAGGTCTCATCCTCAGCAAGAATAATCTTTCGCCTTTTCATCTTACGAGCAAGTACCTCTCGTTCTTCTTTTCCCACTGTCACTAGAGCATCCTCAAAGCGACGAGAAAAACTATGCAAGGCTCCGTGAGAGTAAGCTACGTAGCGTCCCAACTTAGCGTAGGAGAGGAACTCTCCAACACAATGACTGCAAAAATATATGACTTAACATCATAAGGGCAAGCCACCAGATATACCGTTCGTGAATGAAGATTGCTGGAAAAGGCAAGGCTGATATTGAAAACAACCTTTCATTAAATTTGAATTTGTTTCATGACCACTTGCATGAAAAAATTTTCTGACAGACGAAGAACGAAGAGCTTTAAAGGCTCAGCACAAGCTCGAAAGAGATAAAAGGATATGCTACCGCATCAATGCCGTTTTGCTTTGTGATAAAGGATGGTCTATCAAAGAAATTGCAGAAGCTCTCCTCCTTTCAGAGGGAGCTATTCGTCAGCACATTCGAGACTTTCAAGAGTCAAGAAAGATTAAGTCTGAAAATGGTGGATCTCAGGAAAAACTCTCTTTAGAACAAGCTCAAGATTTAGAAAAACACCTTATTATTCATTCTTACCTTTATGTCAAAGATATTCAAGCCTACGTCAAGCTAAACTACAGCGTTAAGTACACAGTAGCAGGCATGAGGAATTGGCTACAACGTCACAGATTTACTTATAAAAAACCGGCGCTTGTTCCAGGGAAGGCAAACAAAGAAGCCCAAGTAGAATGGATTAGCCAATATGAAAAGCTCAAAGCAGGGCTTTCTTCTAGTGAGACGATTTACTTTATGGATAGGGTCCATCCAAGTCACAATACTCATATTTCTTATGGTTGGATTAAAAAAGGAGTGCGCAAAGAGCTGGCTTCAAATAGTGGAAGATCTCGATTAAACTTAAGCGGGGCTATTGATCTTGTATCGAGGAAATTACACATTCAAGAAGACAAAACCTTGAATGCAAACTCCACGATCGGTTTTTTCCAGAAAATCGAAAATGCCTATCCTACAATGAATAAGGTACATGTTTTTGCTGATAACGCTCCTTATTACAAGAATAAAGAAGTACAAAAATACTTAAAGACTTCCAAGATTACCCTACATCATCTTCATCCGTACAGTCCAAATCTCAACCCAATCGAGCGTCTTTGGAAATGGATGAAGGAACGCGTAATGTACAATACGTACTACGAAGACTTTTACGCTTTCAGAAATGCTATTTTGGGATTTCTTCAGAGTGTTTCAAAGCTAGATCCAAAATCTATTCTAGGTCAAGAGTACGCCAGCCGCATCCGTGATCGCTTTCGAGCTATCGACGGCCCAGCTAAAGCTATTTAGACTCGTCATTGCCTTTTGCAGATGCTTAATAAATTCATTCTTTAAGTTGTTTCGGTATATATGCGAAGCACTTTATCCAGCAATTCCCGCTGGAATCCGAAAACGGTCATAACAAGGCAGTTGAATAGGAAGCTAAGATTTCAAGATAAAAGAATCCTTCTTCGAAAGCGGACTCTCGAAATTTTTGTAACTGTTAGGCAGGT
>JBLFWS010000120.1:0-10232 GCA_047611865.1 Chlamydiales bacterium | reverse complement strand
AATGAGTTCATTCAGGGCTCTTTCTTCTTCTGATTCCTCTTCGAAGGGAGTATCCTCATGCATCCCCTTCAGAGCATCCTCTCCAAGGCCTAAAATAGCCTCTTCATCGCTTAGTTCGGATACTTCAGCTTCTTCTCCGCCACCTGAACCTTCAAGGTCCTCATCATCAATGTGACCAATGAGCTCATTCAGGGCCTTTTCTTCTTCGGATTCCTCATCGAAGGGAGTATCCTCATGCATTCCCTTGAGCACTTCCTCTCCAAGGCCTAAAATAGCCTCTTCATCGCTTAGTTCGGGTACTTCAGCTTCTTCTCCATCACCTGAATCTTCAAGCTCCTCATCATCAATGTGACCAATGAGTTCGTTCAGGGCCTTTTCTTCTTCTGATTCCTCTTCGAAAGGAGTATCCTCGTGCATTCCTTTGAGAACATCCTCTCCAAGGCCTAAAACAGCCTCTTCATCGCTTAGTTCAGATATTTTTTCTTCAGTCCCTTCAGCAAAGGGGGTGTCTTCTCCCAAATCCGATAAAAGTTCATCCAAACTTGGCTCTTCCTCATTCCCTGAAGCCTGAACACTATCGTCCTCCTCTAAAGCCTCCGGTCCTTCATCATCTTCAAGTAGATCCAGATCGCCTAAGAGATCGGATAGAGCTTCATCCTCTAGGTCCTCTTCGCCTTTAGCTTCCTCATCTTCCTCACCCAAACTTCCAGGAATGCCTTCATCTTCGCTGCCTCCTACTAGGTCTTTTAAGAGTAAGTCTTTAGAGTTTTCTTGAGAGGAAGGGTCATCGATTTCATTGAGAATATTATCTAATTCGCTATCGCTCATATCGATATCTTCATCTTCATGAGCTGAATCGGGGGCAAGACCTTCGATGATGATTTCAGCATCTCCGATCTTTATACGGTCACTGACATGAATGAGGTGCTCAGAAAAACTAGCTCCATTAAGAGAGACAGATGGGTCACCGTGTACATTTATGACGAAAAATCCCTCAGGCCTTTTAAGGATTCTGAGGTGCTCATCGTATAGAGCATCGTCGGCAAGTGGGATGTCGACTTCTTTTTCAAAGCCTGACCCTATTACCAGTGTACTCTTATTAAATATTTTCTCTACGGTTTCCGATCGTAACTGAATCGTGACCTTTATCATGCTGCATGCCTACACTACATATCGCGAAAGTTTCACATCGTCGCTAAAAACAAGCATAAAAAAAACCGTCAAAGAAAGCCACCTTGAGATTTTTTATACACAGACGCACGAACACCTCAAACTAATCAGGTGATTTCTCCGCATCATAGCGCAGACTCCGAACTATCTCAATTGAAATATCCCTTATCCTTATTATAGACAAGGGTTCTTGAGTAGTAAATTGGCCTATTATTTTCTTTGTAATCTTATCTGTGACAGGTGGAAATAAGGTCATGAGTTGACCAGGCGAGGTCTTCCTTTTATTTCCAGGTGATTTAAGCGCAAGCGAGCTCTGATGATTTCATTCTGAATTCTGTTTTCTTCAATCTTAATATCTTTTTCTCTTTTCCCTTCCTCAGGCTGCTTTTTACCTTTTTTGCCATCCTTTGAGGCTGATTTTTTCTCACGAATTCTTCCGCCGATGAAAGAAAATACACATCCTAAAACAACTAAACCAACTGTAACAGGTGGCATTGTCCCGGCTGTGGCGAGAACAGCTATATAGCCAGCTACGCAGATCACATCTCCCAAAATTTCAATGATGCGCCCTTTAACCTTATTTCGCATTTCCTTACACACTCTCTCTGCGGCTTTTAGTTTTATAAAAGCTCTATAGAAAGCTATGCTGTCTGAATCAGCCGGCTTACCCTTTGTACTATCGAGTTTAATTTGAGCCTGTTTAAATTCCTCTTGAGCACTAAGCAGATATTCTTTCGCCAGTTTATATTGCTTTCGTTCCTTTCTAAAACAGTTCACGTTTCTTGCAAACATGGCAACAGAAGATACTAAAAACAGGGCTGATGAGACCATCAAAAATTGGAATGCTGTGGCTGTTAAACCCTTAATTTGATGAGAAAATGAAATGGCCCCTATTACAGAACCAGCGATAAGGCTCACACCATAAGAAACCTGCAAAAACCTCTCCTTTGTAACCTTCCAGGCACTGCCACAGAATTGTTTCAAGCTAAGCTTATGTACTTTCCAAACGCTTGTACCTTTCTTGGCAGCTTCTGCTTTGGCACATTTCCACTTTTTCTTGATACCTGTCCAAACTTCCGACCCTCCAGAGATCATCGAGAAGCCATACATTCCAAACACAGTAAGACCTCGCACCACTTTGGTCACTTTACCCAATTCTGCAACAGCAGCCGGGTGCATTGACAAAGCGTTACCCACATGTCCAACAAAATGTATTAGCGGATCTATAGCCATATTTATTTACCTATTACTTATATTTCAAAACTGTTTATCAGTTTAATTATAACAAAAACCGTTGTGTGGTAATAACTTCCTATCTTATTTTTAACATAGTAACATTAACAAACGGTTAAGTTGGTATTAAGAAATATTAAATATTTTAATGCATAGTATGAAATATGTTGACATCTCCCTCTTAAAAGGAGAAAAATAAGGCGAACCGCAACATTTATTCACTGGTGCTGAATCAATGCCTCACCATGAGATATTTCGAAAATGCTTGGAAATCATTTCTTTGGGCCCAACCCCTGAGTTAACCCAGGCGCTTAAGAAACACCCCGATGCCGAAGAATGCCTTCCCCTAAAGCTTAATTTAGCTCCAGACAAGCCATATAAGCAGCCTTCTCCCTCTGAACAGTCGGAAAATAGCGATGTCTTATACGTATACGGAATTGATGACTGGGAGTTTTACGAATTATCAGAGTCATGGCTAGAAGAAGATCCCAAGCGCTATCTTGTCTTCGTTGAAGACCGACTAAATTACTTACATCAATTTGTCCATTCTCCCCAAGGGTTAAAACTCTTATCTAACCCACAAATCCTGCTGATTCATTGGGAACATGGTAAAACAGGAGAAAACTTACTTATACAGCTTGCCTGGTTCTTTATTGGATTAATTCCAAAAGCTCTTTACTTAGAAGAGCATAATGCAGAGAGAGCCTCCAAATTCAGAGAGTTGAAAACTCAGATTATGTGTTATGCAGCCCACGCTTCATCTGCATTTTATACAACAATGCTTTGCGGTGAAAATTTTTATATGAACTATTACAGCAATATTCAGCACATCAATAAATCCCTGAATGGGGCCCATTATTTTCAAAAATTCTGCAATATCCCCGCAATTATTTGTGGGGCAGGCCCCTCTCTTGATAAAAATCTAGACCTACTTTATTCCCTACAAAACAAAGCATTGATACTCTCGGGAGGCTCCTCCCTTATATCTCTAAATGACAGAGGCATTACCCCTCATTTTACATCCATTCTCGATCCCACCGAGCAACTTGAAGCACACTTAGAAAATCATTACGCCTTTGAGACCTCTCTTTTTTATCGTAATCGAGCATTCTTTCAAACGGTCCTTTCCCACCATGGGCCCCGTCTCCATATCGGTGGATCAGGAAGATATCATGTTTCCAAGTGGTTTGAAAAAGAACTAGGAATCGAGGATAGAGGGAATCTTCAAGAAGGAGTTTCCGTAAGTACTTTTACTTTTTCCATCGCTAAAGCTCTTGGGTGTCACCCCATTATATTTGTAGGCTTAGATTTAGCCTACACAGACAAACACGACTATGCGACAGGTGTAGAAAATAAACTTCTTGGCAACATTTTACATCCTCAGGAAAAGCTAATCAGCTACCCTGATATCCATGGAAAAAGAACTCTTACAAACTCCGATTGGATCTCCGAGTCTACCTGGATCTCCAAATTTGCGGCGACTTCCCCTGAAGTTTGCTGTATCAACGCTACCGAAGGGGGAATTGGTTTTAAAGGTATTCCCAATATGTCCTTATCAGAGGTATGTGACAAATATTTCTTAAAACAATACGACCTGGAAAGCCGCATTCACGCTGAAAGGCACAACTCCTCACTTGGATATATTTCAAAAGAGACTGTTTACAATAAAATTGTAATGATGAAAGACTCCTTGGAAAGAAGCCTGGACCTATGTGGCAAAATTCTCGAAGATATTCAAGATAAAGTTCTCATTACTCTAAATGCCGATACATCTCATTCGTCCATTCCCACAATAGCTTTATTAGAAAATCTCACAAATGAAATAGCCTTCCAATACATTCTCGCTCCATTACTGGAATATTTCAATAGATCTCTAGAGCGAGAGGAATACCGAATTCGCCGCTTACACCCTATCCACACGACCACAAGTGATTTAGAATTCTTAAAATGCGAAGTAAAGAAAATTACTTATCTTCAGCAAGCGGCTGAATGCAATTTAGATATTATAGAGTATTCGTTGGAAGAAGCACAAAATGCACTTAAACAAGGGAATTGAGAGAGCTCTATGCCAAATCAGCAACTCCTCAAAAAAAACCTCGAGCTTCTCGGGGAAAACTTCAATCCAACACTAACATCCCTGGTTGAAAAAGCTAATCCAAAAAACTTATATTTTTGTAAAACACAGGCTAATGAAACAAATCTTATTTTAAATCTGAATGGGAAAGAAAATTATTTTTATTCCCAAAAAGGGAGCCACAAGGAAGCCTCAAACTGGTTTTCCCAGCTTGATTTAGAAAATGCAGGAGTACTTTTTGTATATGGTATAGGGTTGGGCCACTACTACGATGTAGTAAAACCCTGGCTGGAGAAGAGCGATGAAAACTATCTAACTTTCATCGAAGATGATATTAACGTACTGCACAGGCTTATGGAAACTGAAAAGGGTTCATGTATCCTGCAGGACTCTCAAGTCATCATTCACTATATCGATAGCAAAGAGGACCTTACTCCCCAGCTCAATCCCCTTTTGTGGTTTTTTGCACTTCTTGAGGCTGAAGTTTCTGCGTTAGAATTTTACCATCAAAATAAAGAAGCTCTGTTTGAAAAAATTCATTATTTTCTTAGATCTAGAAGTGCTCGACTCAACAGTATCGTAGCAGAAGAAATGAGATTTGGGGTTTCTTTCTTCCAAAATTTCTATTGTAATATTTTAACATCTCACAAAAGTTTGTGCGGATCAAAACTTTTTGGAAAGTTTCATAATGTACCTGCTATCATCTGTGGATCAGGCCCTTCACTAAAAAAGAATTTCGCTACTCTAAAAGATCTTTCTAATAAGGCTCTTATCATTGCAGGTGGCTCTGCACTAAGTACTTTGAGTTTCCAAGGCTTACTCCCTCACCTTGCTGCAGCATTTGGCCCCACAGCTCTCCAATATGACCGGTTAAAAAATCATCAAGGCTTTGAAACACCACTCTTCTATCAAAACCGCCTATTCTATGAGAGCTGCTGGGAAACCCATGGACCACAATTCTTAATCAATAAGCCTGAAAGTTACCCTATAGCAGAATGGTTCGAAAAAACCTTGGGTATTCAGGAGAAAGGAGAAACTGATGGCGGTGTCTCCATCCTCAACTTTTGCACATCCTTGGCAAGAGAATTTGGATGCAACCCCATTATCTTTGTTGGCTTTGACCTCGCCTACACAGATGATACTTGGTACTCTGAAGGAGTGATGGACAGCGAAAAGGAATCCAAATCGACAGCCCCTTCCCATTTAAAGTGGAAAAGTATCGAGGAACACAACGATATTCATGGTAACCCCATAAAAACAACTATTAACTGGATGGCTGAGTCCGAATGGACAGAAAACTTTGCTGAAGTTTACTCCGAAATCACAGTTATCAATGCCACAGAAGGTGGACTTGGAATCAAAGGCGTCCCTAACCTCACCCTCAAAGAAGTAAGCGAAAAATACTTAGATAAAGAGCTAGATCTCCACGGACGCTTACACGCTGAAGCCACAAGTTCACAATTCCCCAACCTCACTCAAGAAAAAATTCTTGAGGAACTTGGCAAAATGTACGAAAGCCTTGAGCAATGCATTAAAATCAGTGAAGAACTCCTCGAAGAAATTCTAATATCTTCCAAACGCATACTGGAATCCGATGAGATTACCCATAAAATCGAAACGAACAAAAGCATAGAACTTAAGAAATCCTTGCTAGATGAATTGGCTTACCTCTACATTCTCGCCCCATTGGAGGAGACTGTAGAAATTCCACAAAGTCGAAAATTGCTCCGCATCAAAAGAGATGCTGCCAACACCTCTCAAGTAAAATCGGTGCTCAAAATGATCGCGTTGCAAGCGGAAAACATTGTTTTCATCAAAAGAGCTGCCGAAACCAACCAAATCCTTATAGAAGACGCTCTTACTGAATATGAAGATCGCGGGGGCAATATAGATTCCTTTTTTGATGAGGTGTAGGACAAAACCAAGCTTAGTAGAGCACTAGGTCGTGTATTTTAATACACGGCCCAGGGTGTGACCCCTTGATTTAAACAACAATTTTCTCGCCGTCCCAGTGTCCCTTTCGCTCCTCCAGTAAATTCCCTTCATCATCCCAAATTTTTAATACGTACTGGTCACCATCGATAAAAGCTCCTTCTCGCATAAGCTGGCCCTCAATATTCCATTGTCGTATATCATAACGTCCCGGTTCATCTTTGTAATAGTCAACCTCCGTTGCCAACTGCCCTCCGGGGTGCCACCTCCGGTGCTTACCACAAATCTTTTCTCCATCATAATCAGATTCCAACATGGGACCACCATGCTCATACCACTGTTTTTCCCAACCTTTCTTTTTTCCTTCGGAAAAAGTCACTTCTCTTTTTATATTTCCCTCTGGGTAATAAAGAATAGCCTTGCCGTTAAGCCTTCCCTTTTTATACTCCATCAAAGTTTTCTTTGTTCCATCATCATAAAAATACTCCTGAAGCCCCTCCTCCTCTCCACTAACATAGCGTTGTATGCTATACACTTCACCAGAAGCGTAGTATTTGTAACACTTCCCCTCTATCCGCCCCCCATAAAACCAACTCTTGGAAAGAACCTTCTTGTCTTCTGTATAAAATGTGGAAGGCCCGTGCAGTTGTCCATCTTGGTAGTACATTTCCCCTTTTACTTTCCCCGAAGGATAGTACAAACGATACTCTCCATGGAATTGCCCATCTTTCTCCATGAAAGCTTCCTCAACATCTCCTTCAATCCCTTGAACTACTTGAAGAACACAATCTCCAACTCTCTGCCCAACAGAGTAGTCTTCTGACAGGCGCTCTGGGGAAAAGCTTTCTTCTATTTCTACCCCAAGTTCAGAGTCGATTATTCGTAGAGTACTTTCTTCAAAGGTGTAAGTATCTTCGCTCATACTTTGGCCTTCCTTTTCCTAACATTTTGGTGCTTAAGAGAATTCTGAAGTGCCTCTAGAGTCATTAAAGAGGCTTCCCTCATATAATCTATTTTTTTCTTATTAATCTTTAGACGTTCCAAGTTACGCTGTAAATCTGATGTAAGGCTCTTGTCAAACATCACTTGATAATATTGTCTCTCCATAATTTTCGTACAAGCGCTGGTCATCGTACAAAGGATATGGGTGTATGCAGGCTCTTCGGTAAGCTCTATCTCATAAAGTGCCGCCTTCCCTGTCTGAAGATTTTCTTCTACCTTTTTTCTTTGTTCAAGGCGCTTCTTCACAAGCTCAATTTCATTCAACAAATCATCACATAGGCCGACACAATTCCCTAAGCTTTCCCGCATCTCTTCCATGAGCTCCATGACCTTTTCTGGAGTAACATCTGGCAATGCTGAATTTTGTATTTCAGCGTGAATTCTATGATGTAAATTATAAGTTTTCAGCAGGAACTGGCTTTGAACATCCTTTAGAGTCATATTAGAAACCCCTGGAAAGCCTATCCCTCCCTCGGTTGCATTGATCAGAGTTTTCTCTGGATGATCTTTCGCAAAATCTCCAATCCAATCAGACTCTGTTACCCATTTCCAAATAGTATGCACTGGATTGCCAAATATATCCTCTCGTATAAAGGCACTAGCGTTCAAGCCGGACCCCTGGACAATCTTTTCTTCTGAAACCTCGGTATCAGCAACAACTCCCGAAGCATAAGAACTCATTTCAGAATAGGCCAGGTCCATGCCTACAAAAATAATCGGATTGCATCCCAGAGCGCTGGCTAACTCTACGCAAAAATTAGCTACATTATTCCCTTCGTCTATTATCTTAGATTCTATTCCTAAGTTTTCTTCAAACCATTCCGAAATGAAATATCCTCCTGTCCCATTATTATACAATTTAGGCCCATGTATCAGCCGAAAAGCGTTGTGAAACATACGTCCCCGATAAAAGAAAGGAAGCTCAAAAGAGGAGTTATTTACCAATCTCTGAAACTGTAGAGCATTAGGGTCTATACCCGCCCCAAAGTGTGGCATGATAGCCTGAGAATTCAAAGCATTTAATGAGGAGCCACCCGAGAAAATCAATGCCTTGTCGCTTAAGTCTTTCAAAACAGAGATATTTTTATTTAATGAGGGTCCAGCTCCACAAATAATTGCAGGTACATTTGAGAATTTTTCAAACAGTTGGTTGCCATGGTAAGAATCTGGTAGACACAGGGTGTTCGCAAAAAAGTTTTGGAAAAAGTTTTTGCTGAAACGCATAAACTCTGCAGCAATACTGTCTTTTCGTACGCTATCATGCATCAATTTCATCTTAAGCTGTCCAAAGACCGCTTCACGCTTTTTTTGGTAGGAAAGTAAACCTGAAACGTCAATGGGTAGTAAGACAAAAAACCAGGAAAGCCAGTTAAACATTTCCTCGGAAGAAACAAAGTCTCGGAGAAAATGCACCTGTACTTGTTTGTCTTCTAAAATACTTGTAGACTTTTCAGTCTCGATAAAACGCCGCAAGACGGCAAGATCATCTTCTATAAAGACTAAGTAATGCCCGGGACTTTCGTCCAGCCACTTCTTTGCTGCATCGTAGTAATACCCCAAACCCAGGCCATACACATACAAAACATCCGTGCCATCCAGTTTCAGGGAATTGAACCAGTTTTGAGACTCTTTAGCCGCATTATAATTTGAGTGGAAGTAAACAGGTTTCTCACTGCTATCATCTCTTAAATTCCACTCATCATTTTTTGTCTGACAGAGCGTCAGTCGGCTGGGATCTACTTGCCTCAATTCCAAGGCTAAGCTTGGCTGCTTTTGTCCCAATAGCTCAATATTTTTTCTGAAGGTTTTTTCATTCAACATGAGTATACCACCAACGGCCACAAAATTGAATTTCTGACATGATCTTTTTCCGCCTCGAGTCGAATGGGGTCTCGTTAATGCAGCAACATTTACTTCAATCTCCCTGCTTAGGAACCGTGCAGAAAATCCTCACAGCTGAAATTCCCAAGTTTGTGAATGATCAAGGCGTAAACACAACGCTACAGTGAGTAAATATCTACTCTACTGTTTATCACCTTATGTTTATTTTTTGGGGAAAAAATAGATTAGGCCATGTTTTCAAATTAACTAATTGTTGATTTTGAGAGTATTTTGTCTTGATTTGGGATAACTTATAACTCCCATACTTAGACAAGTAAGTGAATTGGGTACGATCCAAAAGTGTGAAAAAGGCTCCAAAAGCAGCGTTTCGTAATTTTAATACAAGACCTAGACTACATGGGGATCCATTTTTTTCGCTTTGTGAAGCGTTTCATTCGTTGTCGTCTTCTAGACCTCATAGCCTTTTTACCATCTACGACGACTTGCTGGATTTGCCCCGATTCCAAGGCTATATCGACTTCCCTCTCGTAATCCCTTATAGCTTGCTTGGTTTTTTCTATTGCCCCCCATTGCTCTTTTGAAAAGTTACTGGGGTTCTCTACGAATCCATAAACTTCATTTGCATCAACGTTACGGTCGCCCATAGCATGGGTCTCTTTCGTTCGGAGGAGTTCCATATTTTTTTGGAGGGCATCAATGACTTCTTGCGTATCCTTACAATTCAAAGGGTCCACCATCTCCTTGACCAAATCTTTAAGTTCTGTAAATGGAAACATTTCAAGAAGATCATCTAAAACATGTTTCAACGATGGGCTTTCCTCTTTCATTCACATAACTCCTCTTATAGTAAACTCTCTTAAGGCTATTCTAACAAATAACAAGCAGATTATCAAATAATTAATTGTTTTTTGTTTACCAGCAATACAAATATAGCCAATTGAATTAACTAAACCTTCACAAATCTTACTATCCAAAAAAA
>JBLFWS010000119.1:0-10342 GCA_047611865.1 Chlamydiales bacterium | reverse complement strand
AAATATAACTAGCCGTATATGGTAGCATCTGTGTCACCCCAGGCCAACCCTCTGGACACCCATTTAGTGTCTTAGGATTTGAGCTTATTCTTAATAATTTATTTGAATATTTTTTTCTCTGCATTCGACGAACTGCGTTCATCTCATAGCCAGTCATTGCCATTGGGTAATGGCAATGAGTTGGGTCACTTCCGGCGGGGTGACGATACCTGTACGAACACGAATGAATACATAAAGACAATGAATCATTTGTCTCGAATTAAACGGGGAAAAGAAATTTTCTCCTAGTTCGATATGTTCATTGATGTCTGTGTGTCTAGTATAGTCATTAAAAGTTCTTGTCACTTAAATTACCGCTAGATAATCTGACGACTCTTTTTGTGTTTTCATAAAAAATCGAACAAAGGAGAAGTCATGTCTTCGTCCATTGATCTTTTAATTAGAGTTCCTAATCCAGACAGTACTCTCGAATCATCTGATCTTTCCCTTTATGAAAAATGTTCTCTCAAAGGCAAAACTTTTCTCGACTTGATGGATAAGAACTATCTTCTGGTAATGAAGGAAGGCGGCGATAAGCAGCTTTCTTTTCATGATGGATTAGCGGCCATGGGATTATGGACGCAATTTTGTGCGAACGAGGATTTGGCTGATGGGGTCGAAAACATCCACTACTATGTTCTGAATAAGTTATCAGACGATAACTTTGTTTATCTTGGCTCTCACTTGAACTTCCAAAAGTCTTATGAGGGAAGAGAGTTTTACGGTCTTTTTATGAAGTCATATGAGAAGAGTGCGAGTCCAGTTGAGCTTTATCAACTGGCTGGTAAATTAGTGAACGCTGAAGGCTGTGAGAAAAATCTCAGCTTAGCTCAGAATTGCTTGCAAACCGCATCGGAGGCAGGGCTTCTAAAAGCTCAATACCTTCTCTCTCACTTCTTCAAGGAAGGAAGCATCGACATTAAAGGGATAAAAGCTGTTTCTGCCGTGTTCCAAAAAGTAAATCAAGAGAGGGTGCAAAAGTTACTTATAGTGATCAATCCATTTAGCGGAAGTAAAACAGGGGAAAAGGATTATTACAAAAAAGTAGCTGAGATCCTGGGAGAAGATGATTATCAGACCGACATACTGTTGACCAAAAGTGCTGGCCATTGTAGTGAGGCAATATCGAAAGATCAACATATCATAGATTATGATGGGATCATTGTTGTGGGAGGAGACGGAAGTGTTTCAGAACTTGTTCATGGATTGATGGAGCATGATGATGCCAGAGCTATAGATATTCCCATAGGCCATGTTCCAAGTGGTAGTGGAAATGGTTTGGCCAAGAGCCTATTACACAAAAGCGGAATGAACTATGGGGTAAAAGAGGCCGCACAGCTTATCAGACGTAACGAAACAGTGCCCATGGATATTTTTAAGGTTTCTACTCAGGACCACGAATATTATTCCTTTTTGACAGTGAGTTGGGGTTTTGTTAGTGACCTTGATATTTATTCCGAAAAATTTCGATGGTTTGGCGGAGCAAGGTTTACGCTGGGAGCTTTATACGGCTTGTGGAAGATGAAATCCTATGAAGGAACTCTTTCCTATTTGCCTGAAGACAAAGAACTGCCTCGGAATATGCCCTCACTAAAGGATCCTTTGCCTGAGGAATTCACGGAAGTGGATGGGGAGTTTTCAATGGTACATGCTTGCAATACCTCGCATTGCTCTTATAATTTTCACTCTGCACCTGACGCTAAGCTCAACGATGGATTTATACATATTCATTACATCAAAAACCCTCTTTCTAACTGGCGTATAGCTTCCGTATACAAGATGGCAAGAGTTCTCCTGGGATTTGATGATGGTTCTTTTGTCAACCGCCCTGAAGTACACAGCATTAGAACCAAGGCTTTCCGCCTTATCCCTAAAACACCTTGGGGGCTGATAACTCTTGATGGAGAGCAGATAGAGTATGAACCCTTTCAATGTCAGCTATCGGAAAGGGTTTCAAAAGTTTTTTGTAGGGCTATGGAATAGTTTATTTTTATCAAGAAGAAGGAGGTAACTGGGAGTCCTTAAAATGCAGGTCTCTTTGAGGGAATGGGATCGTAATTCCATTTTCAACCAGAGCCGATTCTATCGCCCACATGCATTTTGCTCGGGCGGATCTATAGCGGGTAGGTTTCATAACATCAATCCAAAGAACTAGCTCAAAATCCAATGAACTGTCCCCAAATTTTACTAACCAGATTTTTGGTTTATGATCGTAATGGAGAGATCTGAATTCCAAATTTTCTGTAGCTTTCAAAATTACTTCTTCCACTTTTTTCTTATCTGTTCCATAGGCCACAGAAAAAGGCAGCTGTATTCTTTTAAAGCTGTTCCTTAAAGTCCAATTAACCACTTTATTACCGATAATATCTGAATTAGGAATAATTACATCGACACCATCAAAGGTTTCTATAACAGTGTTTTGTATATTAATCTCCCTGACTTTACCTATGTCGTCTGGTCCGATTTCCAGGTAGTGTCCTATGCGAACATTTCCTTCGAAAAGAATGATAATTCCACAAACGAAGTTATTGAAGATATTTTGCAAACCAAAACCAATACCCACACTTAATGCACCGGCTATAAGTGCAAGATTACTAAAATCTAGTCCAATGGAAGCTAGTGCTGTCACAACGCCAATGGTTAGAATGAAATAATGTAGAAGTTTTATGAAGATGTAGAAAGTAGACTCTCGTAAGTTCGCATGAGTTTTTAAAAATCGATAAAGACCTCTTTGGATTGTTTTTGAAATCCAAAAAGACAGCCATATGATAAAAATGATTCGTAAAAGTCCTAAGGGAGTTAAAGGAATACCGCTAATGACAAGTAAGGAAATCGATGCCCAAGAGAGCAATTGATTAAAAGAATAGGCGGATATTTCTGAAAGAAAATTCCACCATGATTCAATCCTTGACATGTCTTCAAAGATTATATTTTGTATCAAACTAATTATCAGGTCGGTGTTAAGAATTTCTCTTTTTAGCTCTTGAATAGAAGAAAGAGAGTCATTGGCCAATTCAATACGTTCATCTAGATTCCTTTGGTTTTTTTTGCTCTCAACAACGAGATTTTCAGAAAATATTTCGGCATTATTTTTTTCTCGATTACTTGATTTGGACCAATTTTCGATTTTCCCAGTAATTTCGGAAATGTTTCTTTTCCAATCATTTAAGAGAGATCTTTCCTGGATCTTTTCCTTTGTAAAGTAAAGACGATAATATTCTTTTTGAGATTTTAGAAATAAGATCTTCGTTTGAAATATGGCTCCTTGGAGGCTTGTGTATACAATTTTTTGCTTGAAATACGACTTTAGGGACTTGTCATATTCAGTTTCTCCGTAATTTCCAAGAGTATCGGATTCAGCTTTAAGTAGTTCTTTCTTATTTTGTTGTAGCGCATATTCTAATTCAGAGAGTTTAGTATCAATGTTTTCAATAGCCACTATATCAAGAGTTAAGGACTGACTTGCCTTGAGAATGGCTTTGTCTAACAAATTCAATTTTTCTGTGTTTTTACTAATTAAATCTCGTAAAAAATCACGACTTTCCTTCGCTACTGCCAAGGCAGATCGTAATGAGATAATTTCCAGACCATAAAGTAACTTTTCAAGAGAATTAGCTTCTTGCTCATTATATAGGGTAAATAAATTTTCAATGTGCTTTTCCACAGAGGCTTTTCTTTCATTTTGAAGACCGAGCTCTTCCTTTTGATCTTCTAATCGCAGTCGTAAAAGGTGGCTTTGGTTGGCCAAATGTATATAGTCATTTAAGTTGTAACTTTTTTGTATAAAGTGTGTTAGATTGGAGGTGCCATTCTCGCTCATTTTAGGAGAAGAAAGAAAATGCAAATTTACCATGATTTTATTGATGAGGATTTCAGCATCAACATACTTATCAATAGGTATTTCTTTGAGGAGGCTTTGTAAAAAAGTTTCATAATTGTTAGTTCTTTCGAGAAGAATTTGATCCTCTACTTCAAAATAAGTCCACCAATTAGGACTTAGATTAAGAGGGTTGGGAAGTTCGGCCTGATTTTCGACCTCGATAGATAAAATATTTTGGATCTTTTCTATCATCACAGAACTATAAGCAGCTTGAGTACACACAGTAAGGAAAAAGAGTACGGATACGACAAGATATTTAAAGAGCTGTTGCTTCATTTATTTTCCTACTAAATCAGTTATAACAAACGACTTTGTTGTTTTAGCAAAAGTGTAGATTACGTAGCCCTTACCAAGTCGTGTACTTTTAAGTAGAATTGCGATGACCGTAGTTAGTTTATCATGTAAATAGATTGTATCATAAAATTGTTTAATAATGAAAATGCCTATCTTTTGAAAGAGCAAGGTTCTTTCTCAACTTGGCTAAGGTTTTGTGTTAAGGTACGGGAGATCTTTTAATTTTAAGGAAAAAATGTCACTTAACTCTTTAAGGGACAACCGGGCCATCTCAAAATGACCTACTATAATGATGGAATAAATACTCCTATTAGGGTATACTGTTAGCTAAATTTTCAACTTTTTTTACAGTCAAAGATTATTTCATTATGGATAAAGTTTATAACGAAGAGAATGAAGCCTCCTCTCAAGAAGAAGTTTCTAATTCAAAATTTCGAGTTAGGGGAAACAAACTCTACTCTATTAGCCTTGGTTGTCCCCGTAACTTGGTAGATACGGAAGTTATGCTCGGAATCCTCCTAAAAGCTGGCTATGAGCCTGCAGAGGAATTAGAAGACGCAGATTACGTCATTATTAACACCTGTGGCTTCCTGGAAGCCTCTCGAGATGAATCCCTTGAAACGATCACTGATGTCATCAACTTGAAGAAAGAGGGTGCTAAGGTAATCGTTACGGGGTGCATGGTTCAGACACATAGTGCCATTATTAAAGAGAATTGTCCTGATGTCGATTACCTCCTCGGTTCAGGAGATGTAGAAGGAATCCTTAAAGCGGTGGAAGCTCCGGAGAAAGGAGAGGAAATAACAACAGCACGCAGCTATATTGAAGCAGGTGAAGTTCCTCGTACTCTTTCCACACCCAGTAACTATGCTTACCTCAAGATTGCAGAGGGCTGCCGTAAACGATGTGCCTATTGCATAATTCCTGATATCAAAGGTCCTTTGAAGAGTAAGTCAGTGGAGCAGGTATTAAAAGAATTCAGGGTCTTGCTTAAGCTAGGGGTAAAAGAAATAATTTTGATTGCTCAGGATCTTGGAGACTGGGGAAAAGATATGGGTTACCGTCGTAATACGGGCTTGATCCATTTGTTAAAAGAACTTCTTAAAGAAGAAGACGATTTTTGGCTAAGGCTCCTATACCTTTATCCTGATGAGATCGATGACGAGCTAATAGCCCTAATGAAAAGTGATCCTCGCATTTGCCGCTACCTTGATATGCCGATACAGCATGTCAATGATCAACTCCTGAAATCCATGAACAGAGCCACGTCAAAAGAGCAGGTAATCAATTCCATTACAAAGCTCCGTCAAGAAATTCCCGATGTAGTCATTCGCACAAGTTTGATTGTGGGTTTTCCTGGTGAAACACAAGAGCAATTTGATGAACTTGGTCAGTTTCTTAAGGACTATCCCCTTGATAATGTGGGTATCTTCAAGTACTCCCAAGAGCCTGGCAGCCGCGCGGCGACCTTAGACGGGCAGATTAGTGAAAAAGTAAAAGAAAAACGTGAGAGTCGTCTCTCAAGTATTCAACAGAAAGTTTTGGAGGAAATCCAAGACAAGTTTCTCGGAAAGACATTGCGTGTGGTGGTAGAAGGTTATCACCCAGAGTCAGAATACCTGATGAGAGGTCGTCACCAAGGTCAGTGTCCTGAAATTGATGGAGAAATCATCATTAATGATGGTCGTGCTGTCACAGCATTCGGTGAATGGTACGAGGTAGAGATTACCGATATGGCGGGATATGATTTGATAGGTAGAGTTCTTGGCCCTATAAAATCACAAGCGAAGAAACAAAATAAGTTGGCTATGCTCTGAGCTACGGGCAAAATAGTCAGGTAAAATAGCCGGTGGAAGAAAAATCCACCGGCTATTTTTTTGTCTAAACTCTTCTGTCGCTGTGGATCTGATACTTTTTGAGTATTGCTTCATGCCTTTCGAAAACTTTATGTCTGTCTAAAACGATTTTTTTCCCGTCAAAACATTGAATGACGATGAAATCATTTTTGCTTTCTTCTACAGCTTTTACGACATCCTCAAGAGAAGAGATGTTTTTGCCGTCGATGTTTTCGATGGCGATGTCAGAGGTGTATTGATAGCCTGCGGTCAACTTATCAGCAAGTACCTGACTGATAAAGACAACTTCTTTTTTCTTACTGCTTTGCTTTCCGTAGAAGAACTCTTTTAAAAAGTATTTGTCTGCCAGGTAGTTCCAATCTCTGCCCCATTCCATCAGATAGTTTTGAGTAAGGGGTTGAAAGACGATGCCACCGGTAATAAAATAGCGGGGAGCTACATCATACCTTGTGCGAGGAACCAGATCATGGCTACCCAAAGAAGCTTGTAGAGGAACTTTTACGAATAGCTCTTCTTTCTTGCGCAAGATCTTTATTTCTGCTTCTTCGCCAATAAATCCCCTTTGGATGATAGTCATGGCTGAGACTCTTTTTCCGTTTTCAAGAAGTACAGATCCATTGTTGGCAATTTGGAGACCATTAATTTCCAAAACTACGTCGCCAGATTTAATATCTTTAAAGGCAGAAGATTGTGGGGCTACACTCATCACCATAAAACCGGAGTGCTGATCTTTCATGCCAAGGTACCTGCGCAGGTCCTTGTTTTCCAGCAGCTGTCCTTTGATTCCTAGATCGGGGATGCCTACATAATGTTCTTTATCGGATTCATTAAGGAAGCGTGTGATGAGTTCTGGAGGGATCATAAAACCCAAACCATCACCAGAGGGGATGGTTTGCATAACAATACCCACAATTTGCTCATCCATAAGAGCTGGACCACCACTATTGCCTGGGTTGATAGCAGCATCGATTTGATAGGCGATTAGGGAGTGACCACTATGGGCATATTCTAAGGGTTCAATTCTAGATACGATTCCTTTAGTGATGGAGAGGTCGTCTCCGCCCATAGGGTAACCATAAACGAAAATTTCATCACGTAATTGAATACCTTCACCGATATGTAGGGGGGCGATTCCATCAAAAAAACTTTCATCAAAAACTTTCAGTAAGGCGAGATCGCAATCGTGATCTATGGAGACGACTTCAGCTTCATACATTTCACTTTTGCTAAATCCAGTGACTTGAACGAAGACCTGGTTGGCAACAACATGAGCATTAGTGAGAATGAGATTTCCTGCAATGACGCAGCCAGATCCACTACTTTGGTCTTGAAGGGGAGATTGCCAGGGTGTGCTATAGCTGTATCGTTGGTGGGTGGTGAAGATTTTTACAATGGATTCTTTCACGTCTTCGCTGGCAAAGGATAAAATCGGAAGGCTAAGATAGATACACAAAGAAAACAGCACATTTTGGAATCGGGACATAAGGCATCCTTATTTTTTATCAGGGTATAAGCTGAATATCATAAGCTTACAGCATTCAAAAAACAAGAAGGTATCCGTATATTATAGTACTTGGGAGACTTATGCAGTGCGAGCATTAGGGAGTTTTATTAGCTGCAAGGACAACATCCTTCTGGATATCCTCAATCCGATGATAGATCTCTTTCATGGAAGGGAAGCAGCTTTCGATGTCATCGACCTCTAATTGCGTCTGATTTTCAAGTAGACGGAGTAAAACTTGATTTCCTTGAACCACATCATTGATGAGTTGATGTAATTTTGTTACGGCGATTATTTCACCTCTAAGGTTTTTCAGCACTACACGAACCTCTTTGGTGAGCCCACTCTGACTGACTGCGCGGTCGATGATTTGGGTGATTTGTTCACATGGTTGAGTAAGTTTTTTTGATAGAAATAGATTGTGAATTTCATCTGACAGTCCATACATCTCAATCTTTTGAAAAGATTTGATGGCTATATTCGCGGCACAAATGGTCAAGAGCTTATTGAAAGGCTCTATTTCGAGAATGGGTCCTTCAGGGTATTTGGAGGTTTTTGTGATCTTGTGTAATAAGATCTGACAGCTGTGATGTAAATCCTCAATATCTTTTAAAGAGTGTCCTTCATGATAAGGATGACCAGGCGTTTTAAGTACTTCAGTGAAAAGGCCCAAATGCAGAATAAGAAGGTTTGAAGCTGCGGCTTTAAAGTCACTGCTGCCTAATCGTTGAATTACTTCAATTTGGTCGAGAGAAACCCCGGTATTACTCTGGATAAGGATTGTTTTGAGTTTTTTGCCAAAAGATAGCTGGGGGTCTTCTGATGCAGTTTGCCCGTCCCTAAAGCCATCAAAATGATTGCCTATAATGCAATCACCGATTGTCATAGCCAAGCCGTAGATGTCAGCGGCACGAGTAACAAAGCCTCGCCTGGTGGCAGAATCCCAATAGGGATAAGCGCTGGAAATATTGCTCATTCCTCCAGAGCTTTTCAGGTCAAAATCAGCAAGAAATCCTCTGGAAGTTTCGCCTGTTGAATCAATAAGGATATTTACACCCTTTACATCACGGTGGATGATTCTATGTTCATGAAGCTTGACGAGGTTTTTAGCGCTATCTAGAAGAATTTGGATTTTTTCTGGGGTAGAAAGGAGGTTTTGGAGATTGAAGAAGTCTCCGGAAAAGTGTCTCTCTTCCATCTCGAGCTTTTTCTTCTGTATGTTGATTTTCAATAGGCCTGCAATAATTTTTTTGGGAACATCAAACAAGTTTCTACGCATATCTCCTAAGCCGGCAATCTGAACGGATTGGCGAAAACTCTCGATGTCAGCTTCGGTTTCTTGTGCTTGCCGGAGTACCTGATATGGGTGTTCGCTAAGATGTTCCTCAATTTTATTAATCCATCTGTTAAAACCCTCAGGACTCGTATCAGAAGGCGGATTTTCAAAGGTAGGTATCTCAGATGAAACTCTGACGAGAACAGTTGTTTGGGAAAAGATTCTGCTTGCTTTTTCAGCACTATTAAGGGGGATTCTGTAGTTTGTAGAGAGCTTCACTTTTTTGAAACTTCCCCTACCAACTAATGCTTCAGGGCCAGAGTGTATCATTTGCAGGTCTACGTACTTATTGTAAGTGCTTTTTGAGATCCAGCAGGCGCGGAGGGGGGGGCAGGAAATGATCCCTTCTCCATCTAGCTTAGGAACGGAAAATCTATCCCGTGTTCTCGATATGCGTTTTTGAGTAGACTCTGGATTTAATGATAATTCTACAATTTCTTTGCGTAGGAAGGACGCGTAGTCTAAATACTGTTGTTCAGAGTAATTAGCGGTCTTAGAGACTTGGAGGATACCTTCTTGAATTGCCGTAGCAAGTACTTCACGACTTGGTGTGCCTGCTTTTTCTCGGGATTGGGGAAGGGAAATATTATAATCGAGAACATGACCCATTGAGGGAGGAATGTGTCTGGGGATACGACCTTGTAGGAAAAGGATCGTTTCTTCCAATGGGCGAGATGGTACAAGAGTGCTTTCTGGGTCTTTAAAAGAATAATCATAAGTTAAATTTCTACTAAAAACTTGAGAACTCATTTGAAACCTTGTTTAGGTCTATGCAACGATTAAATTAATTCTGATACATTATAGTAAATAAATAGATAAATAAAGAACAGAATGTACTTTCTTTGTGAATATATGCTCTTATGGGAGTAAATAGGAATATACCCATCGTGATTGAAGAATCGGCTTGTCATTAATTTTCGATAAATTGCACCATACTCTCATGCTTACAAATGACGAGCGAGAGCTACTAAAGATTCAACACCGCATGGAGCGAGACGGCCGAATACGAGATCGTATAAAAGCTGTTTTACTTCGAGACAAAGGCTGGACCTATAAACAAATTGCCGACGCCCTGTTGCTATCTGATGATGCAGTCCAAAAGCATGTTCAAGAGTTCGCTGAATCACGTAAACTGAAGCCTGAGAATGGTGGAAGTAAGGAACGGCTATCATCTAAGCAGTCGGAGACTTTACGTAATCACCTTGAAGAACACACTTATCTCTATGTGAAAAGTATCGCTTGTTACATAGAGGTCATGTGGGCCGTAAGCTACTCAGTAGCTGGTCTTACCCAATGGTTGAAAAGAAACGGATTTTCGGCATGGTTCAGAAAGAGGCTTTTTTAGGTAACAAAAAGGGTTGTGGGATCATGCCGTTAGAATATGTCTAATTGCCAAAATTGCGAAGGCTAAATCGAGAAAAGTAAAGCTATGCTTA
>JBLFWS010000118.1:0-10447 GCA_047611865.1 Chlamydiales bacterium | reverse complement strand
ATTCCTATAATGTCGACTTTTTTGACTTTATTCCCAAATGTGTTTTTCGCCAAATGCTTCCACTTATAGGGGCGCGAACCCAGTGATTGGATTTTGCGATATAAACATCTTTCCCTTATGCTATTTCTTTTATAGTTTTGATCAACTTTAGCACTTGTTCTTTGGCATCGCCAAAATACATAAGAACGTTGTCTCCAATAAAAAGTGGGTTGGGAACACTGGCAAAGCCTGCACTGAGGGAGCGCTTGATGATAACGACGCTAGTGGCTTTATCAACATCAAGAATAGGCATTCCAGAGATAGGAAGGCTAGGATCATTCTTTCGAGCGTTGATATTTACCGTGTCATTGGCTCCAATGACCAAGGCAACATCTGCTTTACTGAACTCATCATTGATAGAATCTAAGTCTTTTAACTTGTCATACTCCACCTTTGCCTCTGCTAAAAGGACATTCATATGCCCAGGCATCCTACCTGCTACGGGGTGGATAGCATAGCTTACTTCTACTCCTCTTTTCTCTAGAAGTCTTGAGAGATCACTTATGGCAAACTGTGCTTGAGCTACGGCCATGCCATAGCCAGGGACTATAATAACCTTTCTTGCTCCCTCCAGCATCATAGCTACGTCGTCAGAAGAGGCTCGTTTAATTTTATCTTCATAATATTTCGATTGCTCACTGCTACCGGCGATCTCTTGACCAACAGCTGCAAAGATAATGTTGGGTAATGAGCGGTTCATAGCTTTTGACATGAGCATGGTAAGAATAAATCCGGCAGCCCCCACCAACGAGCCTCCAATGATGAGTACGCTGTTGTTTAATGCCCATCCATCAGCAGCAGCTGCAATACCTGAATAGGAATTAAGCAATGAAATTACTACAGGCATATCTGCACCGCCAATAGGAATAACAAGAAGAACTCCCAATAGTGAAGACAAGGCAAATACTATCCAGAATGATGTGGAAGTGGAAGGGTTGAGGATCATATCATACGAAAAATACAGGCAGGCTACTAATAAGAGGGCATTGATTACATGACGTCCAGGAAGGAGAATAGGACTACCTCTCATGAGGCCCTGTAGTTTAAGAAAAGCAATACCGCTTCCTGTAAAAGAGATGCCACCTACCAGACAGGAAAAAAGGGCGGCTAAAGAAAATTGAAGGGTGATATCCTCAACAAGTCCTACGGACAGTAGCTCCTCTAGAGCTGCACCGACAGCCAAGGCCGATGCTGCGCCGCCGAAACCATTGAATATGGCCACCACTTGCGGAACGTCCGTCATTGGCGGCTTAAATGCCAGATAGATTCCTATAAAGGAGCCTACTATAATTCCCGCAACAATGACTTCATAACTTAAGATGCGCTGATCCAGTAGGGTAACGACGACAGCTATAAGCATGCCTAAGCTTCCGACAAGATTCCCTCTAACAGCTGTGCGAGGATGAGAAAGCATCTTGATAGCTACGGCAAAAAGTAAGCCTGCGACGAGATAAAAAAGTTTGATAAGCTCTGGGGACATGGATTTACCCTTTTGATATAAACATTTTAAGCATGCGATGAGTGACTCCAAAGCCACCAACGACATTAGCCGTAGCAAATGTTACGGCGATAAAGCCTAAAATAGTTGTGAAGGTAGTTAATTGAAGTCCTGAAGTAACCAGGGTCCCCACTAAAGTAATCCCGGAAATGGCATTAGCTCCTGACATTAAAGGAGTGTGGAGGAGAGGCGGGACTTTGTTGATGAGCTCGTAGCCAAGAAAAAGCGACAAAGCAAATATTGTTAAGGTAAAGATAAAAACTTCCATAGTCTGGGTCCTCTCTTTTATTAAGTTTTTTGTGTTTGTTCTGAAAGGCCTAGCCAGTGTTTGACGCGCTCGTTATAGATATCTCCTTGATATGTGAGGAGCGTATCGTTAATTATAACGTCATCGAAGTTCCATTGAAATTTTCCATCTTTAATGGAATGCAAAAGAAAAGCCGCAATATTATGAGCATACATATCGCTGGCATGGTGGCCCATTGAAGAAGCTATATTTTTTACTCCAAAGACTTTTATTCCATGAACATTTAGCGTTTTCCCCGCTTTTGTAACCTCACAATTTCCACCACTCTCAGCTGCGAGATCGATGATAATCGATTGAGCTTTCATACTTTTAAGCATTTCTTCTGTGATTAAGACAGGAGCCTTTTTTCCCGGGATTTCAGCTGTAGTGATAACGACATCAGTATGAGTAAGTGCATTTGTTAAAAGCTTTTGCTGTCGGATGTTAAATTCTTTTCCCATCTCTCGGGCATATCCATTATCGCTTGTGTTTTCTTCTGCTATAAGGGTTTCTTCCAAGAATTTTGCCCCTAAACTTTCGACCTGCTCTTTAACTTCTGGCCGAATGTCATATGCATGAACGACAGCTCCAAGACGTAATGACGTAGCTACTGCTTGGAGACCTGCAACACCTGCACCAATTACTAGAACGTGAGCAGGGGTTATTGTCCCGGCAGGAGTTACCATCATGGGATACATCTTCGGCAGTTGATCGGCCCCTAACAATGCAGCTTTATATCCTGCAACGGTTGCTTGAGAGCTCAAAGCATCCATATTCTGTGATCGGCTTATGCGCGGCATCAACTCCAGGGAAAATGCAGAAATTCCTAGATTTGCTAAAGACATAATATCTTCTGCAGAGCTATGTGGATTTAGCATTCCTATAAGAATTTGTTCTTTACGGAGTAGCTTGATATCATCTTCGTCATATCCCCAACGGACACAAGTAATGATATCAGCTTTACTAAAGAGTTCAGACCGGCTTGAGATACTTACACCATCATGTTCCTGGTATTCCGCATCAGAAAATCCAGCGGCATCACCAGCTCCTTTTTCGATAAGAACCTGAAACTTGTGTTTATTTAGCCTGGACAAGATTTTTGGAGTTATGGCGACACGACGCTCTCCTTCTAATCTTTCCTTTGGGACTCCGATAAGCATATTTCCCCTTTCTAGGCGAATTCGTTGTTAAATATTTCAACCCTTGATTTTTACGATTGACCTTTCTTTCCCAGTAATGTCTTTGTTGAGTAGCCAAAATAGACACATCTCCTTCAGAGAGGTGTGCCTTACATCATCTAGCTCTGATAAGAAAATATTTAGTCTCTTTTGAGGGGAATGTCAACTGTAGATTATTGTTTGTTTTTGAGAGTTGTGGTTTTGAAGCGGATTTGTAGACAGAAGTCCGTATACACAGAGTTTGGATTTTAAAACTTAGCATTTCCGCTGCTTGGTTTAGAAGGCGATAGGCTGAATCCAGTTTCTTTTTCATCTGTCTGCGCTGGTTCGAGTCCAACCGGCCCCATTTTCTCTTGTATCATCCTATCTTTCTTTATACTGTCTTTAAAAAGAGTGACTTAATCGTTCTGAAATAGCTTTCTGTTGCTTTTTAAGTGGGATTGCCCCACTTGACTTACCTGCCCACTTGTGCTATAATAGAGTTAACTTTAAAAAAGGAGTGCTTTTATGAAAGCATTAGGCGATGTCACAGTTGACTCTAAAGGAAGGGTCTCTTTAGGTGCTCGACATGCTGGTGAGCGTTATATCATAACTGAAGAAATGGAAGGCCGATTTATTCTGGAAAAAGCAGTCATAATACCAGAACGAGAAGTTTGGCTTCACAAAAACAAGAAGGCTAAAGAGTCAGTTCTAAAAGGGCTGGAGCAAGCTAAGCAGGGCCGTCTAAAGAAAAATGTAATTAATTTGGATGACAATGGCAACGACGACGAGTAAAAAACAAGGGGCTGAATGTTTGACCTAGAATGGACTGATGAAGCTGAAGAGATTTATTTGGAACTCGAACAGCAAGCAAATACGATAGAAGCTCAAAGAAAGAAAAAGCAAAAAAATAAAAGCTCAAGGCAGGAAGGGCTCTTCAAGCAGGTGAGAAAAACATTAAAACACCTGCGAGAAAATCCAAGACATCCTGGTTTAGAAACTCACCCTTATTCCTCGCTTGAGCATCCATGGGATTCTTCTCAAAAAGTATTTGAAGCATATGCTCAGAATAAGACTCCAGCTGCTTACAGAGTATTTTGGTGTTACGGCCCAGAAAAGAAGGAAATTACAATTATTTCAATTTCAGCCCACCCGTAAAATTACGCTGCTAAAATAGAACTGATTAACCTCGTGTTTTCAGCAATGCTACTCCAGTCAAAAGTTCTGAATTCGTCCAACCGCCCCCATTTCTTTTCCATTCTTACATGTATTATTCTTATTTATAACGGTTTATATATCTGAAACACTAGATTTATTTGCTTCGCCTTGACATCCACCAACAATCTTGGTAGTATAACCAAAAAAGATGGTGGATTATGCTTGAGGGTTTATTTGGAAATCCTGTTATTGAGAAGGTCTTATTCTATCTATTAAAGAATGAGAAAACATACGCTTCTGAGCTTAGCCGTGTATTCAAAATGTCCTTATTTGGTTTTCAAAAGGCATTGGAAAGACTCGAGAAGGGAGGAGTTATTGTTAGTCAAATGCAAGGGAAAACGAGGCTTTACCAGTTTAATCCACGCTATTCAATGCTTAAAGAGCTTAAGGCATTTCTTGAAAAAGCCTATTCATTTTTGCCAGAAGAATTTCGTTTAAAGTATTATGAAATTTCGGATCGAAAACGCCCTCGACGAAAAGGAAAGCCTCTATAATGCCTGACTGGAAGAATATTAGCTTAGAAGATTTAGCAGGACATTTGTCAGAAGAATTACAGAAAGAGGGAATTGAGATCATTCTAGTAGGAGGTGCGTGCGTAACGATTTACTCAAAGAATCGGTATCAATCTCATGACCTTGACTTTGTCACTTATGAGGATCTTCGAAAGGTTAAAAAGGTATTAAAAAAGTGTGAATTTGAAGAAGTCTCAAAATACTTTCGCCATAAAGACTGTCCATGGATTGTGGAATTTGTCTCTCCACCAGTTGCTGTGGGTGATGAGGCCATTCATAAGTTTTCCAATGTTAAGACCGCTATGGGTACTGTGAAAATGCTTCGTCCTGTGGATAGTGTTAAAGACCGTCTTGCCAGTTTTTATCATTGGGGAGATAGGCAGGGTTTGGAGCAAGCGATTGATATTTGCTTGGAAGTTGCCGAGGTGAATTTTGATGAATTGCAAAAGTGGTCAAAAAAAGAAGGCCACTTAGAAAAGTTTCAACAATTTCTTGAGGCTTATAACAAGGTGAAATAGAGCTTAAGCGTCCTTCCCAGATTCAATGAGTGAGGAATTAATTAAAGATTTGGCATTATGCATGTCGTTTGTAAGTCTATTGTTAAACTCTTTTCGGGCTTTTTCTAGTCTTCTTCGGTTTACGCCAAAATCATAATATCCTATTCCAGCACCTGATTTTATGTGTATGAGTCCAGCTTTTTTATCATGAGAGAACTCAACATCATCGACGAAGCGAAAAAATATAGATCGGACCTCATAATGTAGGTAATCTTCTTCTTCTGTTATAGTTTTAACCCTTGGCATTTCTTTCATAATTTCAGAAAGTCTTTCCATGGGATTTGCTGTGCCTGTGTAAGTTATGGGATCAATGAAATGGTCACTTTTGGAACTCACACTGCTAACGCACTTAGGGCTGTTGGGACATGGAGAGAATCTTTGAAATATTTCTGGGTTTTCAGTTTTGAGGGAACAGCCAGAACATATAAGAATCATTGATAAGAATGAAAATAACAAAGTTTTTTCAAACATAATTTTTATCCATTTAAATTTGTGTTCTCAGCAAGGCTATTCCAGTTAAAAGTTCTGAAAATCTGAGGCAAGGCAGCTTTTCCCAGTTGTTTCTTTGGGAGGGGATCGAAACTCTTATCCAAAATATCCCCCGCCCTAAAGGACGGGGGGTTATATTATACAATATCGAAACGATCTGCATTCATAACCTTCGTCCATGCTGCAACAAAGTCTTTTACAAATTTTTCTTTGTTGTCATCTTGTGCATAGACTTCAGTATAAGAACGGAGAATGGAGTTAGATCCAAATACAAGATCTACACGCGTTGCTGTCCACTTCACTTCATTCGTTTTTCGATCACGGATTTCATACAGGTTATTGCCTGTTGGTTTCCATGTGTAATTCATGTCTGTTAGCGTCACAAAGAAGTCATTGGTCAGAACACCTTCACGATCGGTAAATACACCATGTTTGGTTCCGCCGTAGTTTGTTCCAAGAACACGCATACCGCCAACAAGTACAGCCATCTCATGGGCTGTTAGCCCCATAAGTTGTGTGCGATCAAGCATGAGTTCTTCTGCACTAACAGTGTAGTCATTTTTCAGCCAGTTGCGATAGCCATCATGGGTAGGTTCAAGTGGCTTAAAAGATTCAGCGTCTGTCATGTCATTCGTTGCATCACCTCGGCCTGAAGTGAATGGAATTTTAATATCAAAACCTGCATTCTTGGCAGCTTTTTCAATAGCAATGTTTCCGGCCAAAACGATTACATCTGCGACACTTGCACCTATATCAGCAGCAATGCTTTCAAGTACTTGAAGAACTTTGGATAGACGTTCTGGTTCATTGCCTTCCCAATCTTTCTGGGGTGCAAGGAGGATACGCGCACCATTAGCACCACCGCGCTTATCTGAACAACGAAAGGTTCTTGCGCTGTCCCAAGCTGTTGTGACCATTTCACTGATAGTCAGATCACTTTCTGCGATACGTGCTTTTACGACCTCTATGTCATAGCCTGAAGGGCCTGAAGGTACTGGGTCCTGCCAGATCATGTCTTTATTAGGAACATCTGGACCAATGTAGCGTCCCTTTGGGCCCATATCACGGTGTGTCAACTTGAACCATGCGTGTGCAAAGACCTCAGAGAAGTACTCAGGATCTTTATAAAAACGTTCTGAGATTTCCCTGTAAATAGGATCCTTGATCATGGCCATATCGGCATCTGTCATGATCAGATTGTGCTGGATGGAAGGGTCTTCAACATCGACAGGCTTATCCTCTTCCTTGATATTAATGGGTTCCCATTGCCAAGCCCCGGCAGGGCTTTTCTTTAGTTCCCAATCGTAGTTGAATAGAAGATAGAAATAACCATTATCCCACTTGGTTGGATGGGTTGTCCATGCTCCTTCAAGACCGCTGCTTACTGTGTCACGACCGATACATCGGCTTGTCTTATTGAGCCACCCCAGCCCCTGATCTTCAACAGCTGCCGATTCGGGATTCGGGCCCAGAAGGTTTGCATCACCATTGCCATGGCACTTCCCAACAGTGTGACCGCCAGCAGTAAGCGCAACGGTTTCTTCGTCATTCATGGCCATGCGGGCGAAGGTCAAACGTACGTCTTGTGCAGTTCGAAGGGGGTCTGGTTTACCATCAACTCCTTCAGGGTTCACGTAGATTAACCCCATTTGAACAGCAGCAAGTGGATTTTCAAGAGTTTCACGGTCTTCACTGTCATAGCGGTTTGTGCCAAGCCATTCTTTTTCTGACCCCCAGTAGGTGTCTTTTTCAGGATGCCAGATATCTTCACGGCCAAAGGCAAACCCAAAAGTTTTAAGTCCCATGGATTCATAAGCAATATTACCTGCAAGGATTATAAGGTCAGCCCAGCTGATTTTATTGCCGTATTTTTTCTTGATAGGCCATAGTAGACGGCGTGCTTTGTCCAGGTTCACGTTGTCGGGCCATGAATTTATAGGAGCGAAGCGCTGGTTACCAGTACCGCCACCACCACGACCATCAGCAACACGATATGAACCTGCGGAGTGCCATGCCATCCGTATCATTAAACCACCATAGTGTCCCCAATCCGCAGGCCACCAATTCTGACTGTCAGTCATGAGAGCATGTAAGTCTTTCTTGAGTGAATCGATGTCAAGTTTCTTAACTTCTTCACGATAATTAAAACTCTCTCCCATTGGATTAGTCTTCGTATCGTGCTGGTGTAAAATATCTAGGTTCAGTGAATTGGGCCACCAATCCGTATTGGGTTGCCCGGAGGTCGTATGCCCACTACGCATTACAGGGCACTTATTTGCGTTGCTCATCTTTTTCTCCTTTTTCGTTTATAGTTTTTTTGACAAGTTTGAAAATATGCCCTGCCTTTGAGTGAAGGTGTGTATGCAAAGTTTCCAGAACAGCCAAGCGTATAGATGTTAAGCTTAAGTTAGGATCTTTGAGTAAATGTTAGTATGACAATCTCATGGGAATTATATAATTTGTAAAAAAAATGAGTCAATCAAAATTATTATAGGTGTAGATCGTGTATTAAAATTAGGGAATGTCTGATTTTGAGAGCATTTTGTTTTGATTTGGGATTGGTCATAACTCTCCATACTTAGACAGGTAGGTGAGTTATGACCGATCTCAAAGCAGCGTTTCGTAATTTTAATACACGACCTAAGGGTATTTATTTTATGTTTCCGCTGAGCATCGTCGTACTCCTTTTTCTTTTAGCTTGGGAAAACGAGCGTAAAGAGAAGATGTTAGTGGGATGATAAAATTTTTAAGTAGATAATAAAGAAATTCGTTACAATCGATGCCATGGGTACTCAAAAGGACATAGCAGAAAAGGTCGTTGAAAAGGGAGGCGATTATATCCTGGCATTGAAGGGAAATCACTCAACTTTGCATGATGAGGTAATCAACTACTTTGAACGTAACTATTCAGGTCCCTAGGAAAAGGGAGCTGTGACAAAGAGAATCGAAATTTTGATTTTCGTGGATAGTGAAAATTTGATATACTTTCCTGCATGACATCCAATGAAAATGCCAACAGCTCTGATAACAGTCAAAATGATCTCAATTCACTACCAAGTTGGGCTCGAGAACTGATTCTTCAACTCATGAACCGTGTACGTGAACTCGAGGCTCAAGTTGCTAAAAATAGTTCAAAATAGTGGCAAGCCTCCGAGCAGTGATGGCCTCAAAAAACCTTTAAAAACACAAAGCCAAAGAGGAAAATCAGGAAAAAACCTGGAGCTCAAAATGGTCATATGGGAAGAACGCTTGAACAAGTTCAAGAGCCGGACCACATTGTAACGTACATCCCAGATTCTTGTAGCTCTTGGTGAGGTAGAAGGAGCCCCCGTTGAGCGACGTCAGGTTTTTGACTTGCCAGAACCTAAGATTGAGGTGACAGAGCATCAGATTGAGGCAAAGAGATGTCCTTGCTGTGGGGACATTTCGAAAGGCTCATTCCCGGGAAATGTTACAGCCTACACTCAATATGGAGATCGGATACAGGCCTTGGCAGCTTACTTTTCTCATCAACACTTTCTCCCCTTTGATAGACTTTCCCAGATGCTTAACGATATCTTTGGAATCGCGATTTCTCCAGGAACGTGTGTGAATATTGATCGTAGACTTTTCGAGAAGCTTGAGGTATTCGAGGTTAACCTCAAAGCGCACCTTGTTGCCTCACAGGTCTTACACTTCGATGAGACAGGCATGCGTTGCGAGAAGAAACTTCACTGGATACATGTAGCTTCATCAGAAGTCGCGACCTTCTTTGGGATCCATACTAAGCGTGGCAAAGAGGCCATTAACGCATTTGACATTCTCTCCGAATTTCAGGGGACGGCGATTCACGATCACTGGTTTCCTTACTTTACCTATAAGCATATCCAACACGGGCTATGTAATGCTCATCACTTACGAGAGCTCACTTTTATCTATGAGCATGAGAAAGAAGATTGGGCAAAGGAGATGAAGGGTTTTCTTCTCAAGGCGAAAAAGGAAGTGGAGGAGCATATTGATGATGCTTGTCTCTCGGAAAGCCAAAGAGAGGCTCTTATTGAAGAATATGGAGGAATAGTTCTCAAAGGGCTCATTTATCACACCAAATTACCGCCTCTACCGCAGAGCAAGAAAGGGAAACGAAAGCGACGTCCGGGAAAGAATCTCTTGGATCGTCTTGCAGATCACCATGAATCCGTGTTGCGATTTATCAGTGACTTTTCCGTCCCTTTCACAAATAATCAGGGAGAGCAAGACATCCGAATGGTGAAACTGAAGCAAAAAATCTCTGGTTGTTTTCGGAAGCTGAAGGGAGGAGAGGTGTTTTGTCGTATACGCAGCTACATTTCTACAGCTCGTAAGCAGGGATGGAAAATCTGGAAAGTTCTTGCAGAGGCTATTCAAGGCCGCCCTAGATTACTGCCCACCTGAATAGTTACCTTTGAACAAGCTCTAGAACACGGAACGAAGAATATTGACTACCAAAGCATTGAAGAGTCCAACGAGGGCCATGGACGATTAGAAAGTCGTCATGTTTTCGCGACAGAAAACATCGACTTCATTGAAGGTCGTAAAGACTGGAAATAATTTAAAAGTATCATCTGTATCCAAAGCGAAAGAACCGTCGATGGTAAAACATCTTCAGAGAATCGTTATTACATTAGCAGTTTAGCAGCTGATCCCAAAGTATTAGGCCGTTCAATTCGATCTCA
>JBLFWS010000117.1:0-10619 GCA_047611865.1 Chlamydiales bacterium | reverse complement strand
ATAAATTCTTGATAAACAAACATAGTCTTCTTTAGGTTTTGCTTCAAAACATCATTCACTCCCTGCCCGTGCGTGATCGCCGCACTGAGGTTCCCTGAAAACCCTTCGTCATTAAAAAGGTGATGCATGGAATCTTGTATAAGCTCAGCAGTTGCCGCAGTAGTCCCCACAAGTCCTATGTGACTAAAAAATGTTGTATCCTCTGGAAGGTCACCTAACGTCTGGTTCAAGTGTTGCATTTGAGAATTAATCTCATCTAGTTCATATCCCGAAAGTGTTGCAGGAGTGCCAACAAATTGACCCTCACCGACAAAAGACTTAAAAGATTTTTCCACATCGTTTCTTTTTTCTTTCAAACGTTCTGTAAAGTGCTCTTCACTTTCCTTCGAAGTTCCGGTATCATCCTCTCCCTGCTCGATTTCTTCTAAAGGCCTTTTTATCTCATCCGTTGCTGAGTCGAATCCATTGTCGCCCTTTAGCCTAAGCTTTGCTCTCGCCAGAAGCTTCGCTACTTCAATTCTCTGTGCTGAGTTGAGCTGCCCCGTCTCTCCAGCATCGGTTTTGTATTCCTTCCCATCATCAGTGACCTTTGTTCCAATGACATCCGATTTTACCTTTACCATTTCAAATAAACCGTTGAGGGCATTGACTATCGCGACCCCATCAGAGGAAGCCTGGAAGCTCGAACTATTTTCCAAAAGTCCTTTGTGGTTAACCTGAAGTTCAGGATCAGACATTACCCCATCAACATTGTTTAATTGTTCGAGATAATTATTCAGGAGTTCCATCGTCTCGCCGAGAGATCCTATCTGTCTGTTTAGTGCAGCCTCCCCTGTTGACGCATACTCGAAAAAGAGCAGGTCTTGTGTAGAAGGACGAATAATAGTACCAGAAGTCCCTTCCCCTACATTTATCTGTTTGAGAGCACTTTTCATATGTTGGTAGTGATCTAAGCCCCCCACAGATGTCCATGTTTTAAAAGCTTTTCTCAGACCCAGCATACCTGAAGTGGTTTCAACCCCAGTGGCAAGAGTAATTGGCCGATTTCTTCCTGTTTGATCCAACAATTTGAGCTCATCATGTGCCGCTCCTAATATACTTGTAAGGCTTGCTGTCCATCGAGCCTGAGCTGCCAAACCAGGGGAAAGGGCCCCTCCTGTCGAAATATTTTTTAGTTGTTTAGAAGCGTTCATAATACGACATGCCAAAAGAAAAAAATCGTGATCGGCCATACTATCAATATTTACATCATAATCTTGTAAAGCCGTCGTACCTTCCCAATCCGATATGTTTCCCTCTCTTTTCGCAGCTCGGTCAGGTGCATCAAGTCTGACTGTTTGTTTCACATCAATGGATGCTCCATCAGGAGAGATCACCTGAAAAATCTTTTCCTCCGTAATCCCCCAAAAGGCATTTTCTTCACTTCTCGTAAAAAGGGTTCCTTTACCGGAGTTTGCTATTGCATCTTCCATAGTATGCAATAAGTTAACCATTTCGACATATCCACCCTGTGAGATAAAATCTTGGTCACCTTCGGCAGGTCTAACAACGTATTCCTGATTTTCAACTTGGAAAGCAGTTGGCAATGTCACATCCTCTTCATTTCTCAACTTGAAAAGTCCAATTGCAACGTTTGAAGCCCAAAAATTGTTCAAACCAGCTTTGAATTCACTGACACCTCTTCCATTTTCGATATTAAATAAGTTTTGAGCGTTCTCTACGTTAACTAAGGATGCCTCCAGTTGTTGTGTTGCTTCATTAACGTACCCCATTGCTGTCCCGCTAGCGCCAAGGTTTCCCCATTCAGTTCCCCGTGCCGCCTTAGCTACTAATCCCTCAGCTCTTTGCCCAGACCCTCTCGAGGGGAGTTTCACCATTTCTTCCAGAGCCTTATTAAAAGCGTTGTTTGAATCTACGCTAATGCCTCCCTTATTCAAAGCCTTTGAGATCGAAATAAGGTAAGCTTCTTCCGAGTCAATATTTCGAACTTCGGTATCAACTCGAAGTTTCCTTTGAAGAAAGCTTCCTTCAGAGACACTTAACAGGTTTGGTAATTCTAATTCTAAAAAAACTTCTACCGATCTACCGCCAATATTAGCCATCTCCGTTTTCGAATGCTCAACAAGATCTCCAAAACCTAAATCCCCAGAAACTCCATTAAGATGATCTTCCAGCTCTTGTACCTTTACATCTAGAGAAAGCCTACCGCTTTCAAGACTTTCCATAAGCTCTGTTGCTGGCTGATCTCCTTCCAGGTCTCCAATTTTATCAAGAAACACTCTTAAAGCGTCGGTCCCTTTTCCTAACTCTCTTTCTGCAAGGGTAACTTGAATACTGATTCTTCGGACGAGTTCAGATATGATGACTTTTTCTTCCTGAATTCTTTTCAATTCTCCGCGAGCCCTATTTAACTCAGTACGCAAACCTGTAACAGCTCCATAATTAAATAAAACCATATCTTCAAACGCATCCATACGCAGCTTAGCTTCGTCAACTTGATCTAGAGCATCGTTTAGCTTACTTTCGGCACCCGCAAGTTTAACTTTTCCTTCTTCGAGTAAATCAAGCTCGGCACCAGTCACCGCACCGGTTCCGCCGCCGCCTAATCCCTCAATACTGTTAGTCATAAGTTCCCCCCGATGGGACAAAAAAATCGAATTATTTAGGCACAAAGCACCCCATTCATAGAATTCATTATACTAAATAGAAGCTTTAAGTTCAATAATTTACTATAGAGGCGCTGATATCACAATTACGACTGCAACTACGTGATTCAACTAGACTTAAATAGAATAAATTTATCTTTAGGAACTTATAAAGGGAATGTATTTTAACTTGAAATATCGAGACAAGCTAAATTCTACATAAAATAATTTACAAATCAAATATTCATAAATGGATTCAGTAGATACTTGCCGACAGAACGATTTAATTATATATATAAAGTTTTAGATAAAACTAATAAGGAACTTACATTTGCATCCAACGGTTTTTCAAACCAATAGTCTTCTTTCGCCGTTTGCTACTTGCCTTGTCTTGTTTCTTCCTCGCAGCCAATTTTGCTTTCAATTTGGATTTTTTCTCTTTTGCTTCTTCTCTAGCTACTTTCTGCTTTTCTACAGCCTGGCGCACTTCCTTTGCTTTTTTATCCATGTCCACCCCGAGAGCTCGCAACATGCTTGTTTTAAACTCTCTAGCCTCTTTGCGACCCTGCTCCAGAAACTCCCACTCATTTGTAGTGAAATTCCGAGAATCTTGCATATACTGCTTTAAATCTTTATATTTTACTCCTATTGTTCCAAGAACTTTTTTCGCTCGTCGATTTACTAAGAGAAAATCTTGGCGCAGATTCTCAACGCTTTGTAGCATTTCTCCATCAAAAAATTCTATTGCTTGCCTCTGAGGCTTTTCAAAATCTTTATTATCTTCACTTTTTTTATCCATGAATTAAATCCATACATTTCCTCCGTTAAATTAAATACTATCAAAAAAACATATAAACAAACAATCTCTATATACCCAAAATCCCGTCATACTATATGAAATTTATTATAATGTAATTCAAATTTAATGTTGACTATGCTATACTACATCTATTGTGGGGGAAGGCTTTGTCAAAATTCATTAGTATTTTCAAAGACTTCATTAAGGTAACGAGGGGAAAATGGATAAAAGTACTCTTATAGGGAAGCCAGACCTAAGAACACTAGACAGCACGGTTTTACAATACGATGTTCGTAATGAGAAATTAGACTCAAAGGAACTTCTAAATCAGCTCCCCTATGTAGACACCCTATGGAACGAATTTTTTACAGACTTCTACGGCTACGTTAGTCATCGCGATGTGATGGATGGCGGCAAGAGTAATTATTTCGTAGATATTTTCATCAAAGAACTTTCCGAGTTCAAAAAAACCGTTCTTCCGGAAGCGAGTTATGCTAGTAAAATAAACTCAGGTGACCCCGAAGTACTTCTCCGAATCAGTGAAGATTGGAAAATCCACTTAAAAGAAAATTCAGAATTCATGCTTAAGACAAGAAACGTGATGTTCTGGATCTTCAAACTCTTACAAGAGACCCTGATCGTTCTAGAAGATTCCCTCGTAAACAAATCCAACGCTATCAGGATTCCCGAAAGAGCTATTGCCGAAGCTTCAAAAATTTTACGAGAAAACCCCCAAGCAAAGCTGGAAGTTCCTCAAGGCGCTGATAAAGCATATATTCCTCTTATAGGCCTGTTTATCCCAGCCTTCGCTCCGCCAGACAGATCTGAAGAATTCCGAGTGGTGCACCATAACGCTCTCGCAAAAGTTTTCAGAGACGACATACGCACTCACCGAGGTATCGCACAAAAGAATTTTGCACTATCCGCCCAAAGAGGCGGTGTAATTAACACAGCCATAGAAGACCATGCGGGAATCCTTAAATCAGTAGCCAGCCTGAGTGAAAAATTAATTAAATCCATTATAGCCAAGCTCAAAACTTCAAATAGCTAGTAAAAATTAATTAAGTATAAGGATCAAATACTATGAGCAGCCTTACTTTCCCACCTCACAACCCTCAAGCATATGATGTGGCTCCCCACATTTTCTTACAGGGTTTAGACCTGGAAGTGGATGATATGACCGGTGGGGCCCCCATGAATCGCCGAGGCAAGGGATCTGGTGAATACCATGATTTATGGAAACATTTGTTACGTTCTTACTGGACAGAAATCTATGACCAAACCACTTTAAAGACAGTAGAAGGATTAAAACTCGATCCAAATACAGACGTTTCTCCCGGAAACGCCCTTCACGGTGTTCGTGAGATCTGGGAAAAACTCTTAAAAGGTTTCGAAGGTAATGACCCTAAAATTACCGATGCCACCAATAGCTTTCTTACCAAACATTTTGGGGGTTCAGCAGATAACTT
Source organism: Chlamydiales bacterium (assembly GCA_047611865.1). Lineage (GTDB taxonomy): Bacteria > Chlamydiota > Chlamydiia > Chlamydiales > JBDQID01 > JBLFWS01. Next base: position 5,706 of record JBLFWS010000117.1, on the reverse strand, counting down.
TTACGACGATAAATACTTTTCCAAAACCGATCGAGTTAAAATCTTTGAAAGTTATTTACGAACTCAAGAGATCGGACGCAAGCGCTATAACATCTTTCTCTGGGTCTGGGATTTTCTACTTCAGGTTATGCAAAAAATTCAAGTTGGAGCCCTAAATAAAACTTTGGCCCAAAGATGGATGAATCAAGCACAAAAAAATGCCGTCGAAGGTATGACGGGTATAAGCAAAGAATTCGTCAAACAAAAGAGTGGCGAAGACTATAACACTATCCACCTTAACCAAGTACTCAACCAAAGACTGGATATTATACGTGGAGAAAAGGGAGCTGTCACTCGCGCATCATCTATTAAATCACAGGAAGCCGGCGCCTACTTACAGAAATACTCCGAAACTAACACCTTTTTAAAATCTATGATCGACCAGTTGGAAAGCGCTTTACGCGCCACAATGAAGTAAAGACTTATAGAATAATGAGATCGAGTTAGAAGGATCTAAGCTCATCTCGAAGTAAACTAACAAACCAAAGCAAGAGGCAAGGATGCCAATAGAGCCAGGTTTAACACAAGACGGAAGGTTACCTTCCCCACCACCTTTTGAACAACGGATTGAAGAAATCCAGATTGATCAAGATGTGGCAACGCTTGGTTATGCCACCGTCAAAGACGAAAAAAATTATACTACTATACTAGACTCTGAAGGTTCTGTCCTCGTCGGAGATCAGCAGCACCGTCAGTTATGGGATAGCTTTTTCCAAAATTACTTCCCTGAAGCTAACGCTGATTGGGTCGGAAAGCTGGACTATAATGCGAAAATCTTCGCGCCTTTCGAGAGTTATGGAAGCTACCTTGAGGAAGAGCTTGGCTTTGCGTCAGGAGAACTTACTGGGGATGATGTTGGATTTATAGATGCGCTCGAATCTCGTATTAAAACTACTATAGACAAAGAAAGTGGAAAAACAATAGCCCCAGATGAAGTTAAGGAAAAAATACTTAAATTTAGAATATCTGAATTAGAAGCTCCCGTTTCATTACTAGCTTCAGCCCTTCTAAAAAAGATACATGGTAGAGAAGGTTATACAGGTGAGATTCGTACAGCTACTATTTCTGGTATTCACCTCTTACCCGATGACGAAAGTGCATTAGCATCGAAGTACGAAGATAGCCCTCAAGAGCTCGCTGATATCAGAGCTCAAATTCAAGAATTGAATGAAGTAAATTCCCCGGCATTACAAGCTAGCCTTAGTGAACTAAGTTACAGTACACTAACACCAGAAGATCTCCATCGTTATCTAGGAACGTTTACTCGAGATGCCGTCAATGCTAACCACCTTGAAAGAGTTCAAACAATCTCTTTCTATAAAAACACCTTTGACAGCTACCTAAAAATCTTTGGTACTTATTTAAATAGTGATGAAGGCGCTGATGATAAGGCTGTTTTTAAGGGTGAAAAGGATCTGGATGCCGATGGCAACACAATAACCCCTTCCTCCCAAAGTCCAGTTACCGATACCAAGTTAATAGAAAATCGGGTTTCTGTCTGGAAAAGCTACCTCTCAAAGAAAACCGATATCCTGTTTCGTTCAAAAGCCATGTACCTATGGGTTATGCTTGACCTTCTTGAAATGATGAACACCCTTACTAAGACTATCCTCAATTCTCAGGGAACCCAAAGAGTACTCAACGTAGCCCAGAAAAAAATCACAGAAGCCTTAAAGCAACAAGAGCTTATCAAAATAGATAAAATTCAATTTTTCTACAACCCACCCACTAATCGACTAGTCGTTCCACAAGCTTTTGCAGGTTTAACAAACCTACCAGATCATCTAGCTCACGCTATAACACATGTTGACAACATCCCGGAAGACCAAATCTATGTCGACGCCCCATCGGCGGCAATTTTCACAGGAGCTGCCATTAATGCCGCTATAGGAGCTCCTTATGGCACACCTATTGCCTTCGCTGCATTTGGCGCTGCTGCTGTTGCAGCTTCACTCCCAGCCCCTATTCCTGGAGCCGCAAAACTCATTCCTTTCCCCGATATCATCCCTTTTCCTATTGGAGTTCCTTACCCTTCTATCATGCAACATAATGGAGTTGTAAAATCTAAAATAGGGGTTCTAAAAGCCCTCAGAGGAAGAATAACTCAAAAGGGTGAAGAAGAAAATGTCAATACCGAAAGTGCCTATAAGGCCCTTCAGAAACACAACCAGTATATTACCGAATTGCTAGGACAGCTTAATACATTGCTATCACAAGTTACAGCTTAAACAAGCAGAAAAAGGAATAAGCCAATATGGATAAAGAGCAAGAAGAAAGATTTGAAGGACTACTACCTGGGATGCCTGCCAGCATGACGTCAAAACAGAATGTGGACCATCGTAAACAAATGAAAAAGCTGCTCAAAGAGTCCAGCCAGGACGAAGAAAACGACATTAATTCTTTTGGCGATGTCGAAAAATTAATTGGAAGTGTTGTCCGAGAAATTGGACACACCTTACCTGTAATGTCCAGCGAACCCATCGATATCCCACAAGAACAAATCGATGGTCTCTACGCACTTGCTCATAGTCTCTACGGCAGTGGTAAATACGACGATTCCTGCAATTTATTCCGCCTTCTCGTCATGATTGATCCATTTGAATACAAATACACCTTCGGGCTCGCAGCATGTTTACAGATGGAAAAAAAATATCTCGATTCCGCCACGGCTTACCTTATGGCTGCATCTATTGAAACCACAAACCCTATGCCTCACTATCATGCTGCCGAGTGCTACCTGAATATGCGTGATCCAGGATCCGCATGTATTTCTCTAGGGTTAGCCATCGATACCGCTGCCACTCAAGAAAAGTACATCTCTCTCAAAGAGAGGTGCCAACTAACTAGAGACCGCCTTAGTAAGATTATCAGAAAGAAGATCAAAGAGAAAAAAATGAAAAAACTTAAAATGACCCGCGAAAAAATTAAAAACAAAAATCAAGTGCTTCAGGAGGAAGAATAATCTCATGAATGAAGTTTATTTGGATGCATCTCTTGAAGTGAATTTTCTTCAGTTTTTGAGAGGTGAAGGATACACCGTAAGAGAATTAGACGAGGGAGACAGGCCTGATCAACTGCTTGCTCTCATCACTGATTCTCTCAGCTCCCTTGCTTTTGAAAAAGGCCAGTCAATTAACCTTCAGGAAAATATACATACCATCTACACCCGTCCAAAGCTCGATGACGCGGACTTCGAAGTTTTCACAAGAAATGAAGACGGGTCTCTAAGAGATATTTACAACGCCCTTCTTAATTTATTCAGGTTCTTTTCCACCGCTACCGCCAGAATGCAAACCGATGATCTCGCAATCAAAAAAGAGCTTAGAGAGCTTATGTTTCAGGTACAAGAACGAAATGCTCAAAACAAACTGGTAGGTGCCCACAAACAGAAAAAACAGATGACTGATGCCATCATCATGAGGGTCGCCATGGTCCTTTTCGAACTCTACGAAGTGAAGAGGGCAATTAGTGAGTTCCTTATTGAGGTAGTCGTTCCTGGCGCCCAACCCGCAGCTAACGCAAAACTTATTGCACAGCAACTCCTTGGTTTCGGAGCTAGAAAATCAAGCACCAAGCTTGTGCTTATCGCCGTTATCGCATTCCTCGATACAGCTTTCGGCCTTTTCCAGCCCAACGGTCTTCTTGATGTTTTACTAAAATCATTGGGCGTTTCTTCAGAAGCTCGTAAATTGATCTTGATAGCCTTTCAAGTAGCATTTGTCGCACTGTCCCTCAGCACTCTTATAAAAGGCTCTATAAAGAACGCCATCAAAGCCGCTATTGGAAAATTGACTGCTGCTGTTGGGAGAGCTGCTACAAAAGTAGCCGTAAAATCTGCCGCAGTAAAAGCCGCAGCATTAGCCACAAAAAAATCCGTAAAAACCGCCGTAGGAAAAGCCGTTCAGGGTGTCACCAAAAATTCGATAAAAACAGCAGTTGTTGGTGCTGTAAAAGGTGCCCTCAGGTCTGTCACAACTAAAGCCGGAAGAAAAGCACTAAAGGAAACAATACAAGAGGCCGTTAAGGGTGCTGTAAAAAGCATCATAAAAAATGTAAAAACCCTATTGAGAAATCTGAAAGCTACGTTTACACAAGCAAAAAAATCCACCAAGGAGGCTTTTGTAGCCGCCAAAGAATCAAGAAAAACTGCCAAAGAATCTGCCAAAAAAGCAAAAACTACCGCCAGAGAAGCAAAGAAAGCCGCAAAAGAAACCGCAAAAGAAGCAAAGAAAACCGGCAAAGAAGCCGCAAAAAATGCAAAAAAAGCCAACAAAGAAGCACAAAAAGAAGCTTACGACAAAGCAGCAAAAGAAGGCGGAGACAAAGCAGGAAAAGCAGCTGCTAAAAACGTAAAAAAAGAACAAGCAGATTTCGCAAAAGACCTGAAAAAACAGTCCTCTCTCAAAAGCGGCACAGACTTAGAAAAAGCAATGAATTCTCGAGACGCTCTCAAGCAAGGGGTAACGACAGCTGTTGTGTCACAAACTGTCGACATCCTCAATAAATCATCTGATGACCTTGCCAAACTATTTGGCATAGAAGGCGGAGAAGAAAAAATGGCCTTCAGACTCCTACTCACAATAGCAGCCACCACCTTAGCTGGAAAAGCTACTTCTAAGGTCGGATTCAAAAGCTCCTCCGATGGTTTCGAGGACGCTGCAGAAGAGGCCATAGAAGCCGGCGTAGCCCAAGCTATAAAAAAGGGTGGAAAGGCGGCTGGAGAATCAGCAAGAGCTAACCTTGAGAGTAACTTGAAAGCATTGAAGGCACAGAAAAACAAATTAAAAGATGAAGCAAAAAATAAAGCAAAATCAGAAGCCAAAAAAACAGCAAAAGCAGCGGGAAACAATTCAGATGAGCAAATTGAAGCAGCTGGTGAAGCAGCTGGTCAAGCGGCTTTTGATGGCGCCAGAGAAGTAACCACCATCGGTGCTTTACACCAGCTTCAAAAAGCTGCTGTTATGGACATGGTTGGTGCCATGCAGGGAGTTCTTCAGTTTACAACAGGAATGAAAGATGCTCTTGCAAAGATTGACGATGCCAACCGGGAAGAAGCCATACAACTTAACGATGCCATAATCACAATATTTTCTGAGCTAGGCGACGATGCAGGTTCTCAATCTGATGAATTAAGAAAAACTACAGAAAAAGCCATGGGGGCAATAAACAAAGCTATATCGGCAAGGACTCAAGCCTTCGCAAAGGCTAGACAGACTGCCGTTTAAGAAGAAAGTTAGAAAAGAGGGATCCAGGGCAAGGATGTCACCTGGAGTAGGGAAAACAGGCAAATCTTATCAGGGAGGATAAAGATGGGCGACGGAGTAATTAATGCAATAGGCGAAGGTGATGCAGGTGATGCTGCCCTTAATGGGACAGGCTTCGTTACCAACGACATGAGTGCTACTACTGAAGCTCTAGATGCTGCTGAAATTAGCGCCCAAGCAGGGGTTGCTCAATCTTTAGGCAATGTTGATTCTCTAAAGACCAGCGATGCAGCTGCCAATATGGATCTTACTCAACTAACAAGGCCCTCTCTTAGCGCTCCTACCTCCGTACAAGGCTTCAATGCCGTTAATATCAGCGCTCTCCTCGCTGTAGCCCTTGAAACCAACGGCAAGCAAAATCGTGAACTCGGCAAAGCCAACAGGCAGTTAAAGCTTGGCCTCA
>JBLFWS010000116.1:0-10647 GCA_047611865.1 Chlamydiales bacterium | reverse complement strand
TTACTGTAGAGTACAGCAGCTGTGATCGAAGCAGTGGTAATAAGTGGTGCGGCCACGACCCTCCCGGAGACGTCACCGATGGTGGGAGCAAGGGCTTTGCCTTTTTCCATTCCGGCTTTCCAGGCTTCGTTGATTTTGTATGGGAGCCTAAGGGTGTAGATATAGTGTTCTTTCCAGGATCGGTCTTTAGGTTTTATAAGATCGTGAGGCTGGTCTTTTTGAAAGCGTCTTTTCCAGATATGTTCGAGGGTGGAGTCCTTATGAAAGGTTTTCGATACCTTGGATAAGCGGCATAATTCCCCAGTACTGCAAAATGAGTAAAATACTGGTGTTTAGATCCTGATAGGCATTATTCCATAGAATTTGTGTCGATGTCATGAATAGGGGCCTCTTCTTATAAGCATAGGTCGTGATTTTTCAGGCGCAAAAAAAAAGCCTTCGAAATGGATCGAAGGCTTTGAAACTTTTTGAAGATACCGGAGGATCTTAACGCTTGGAAAACTGGAAGCGCTTACGTGCACCCGCAAGACCGTATTTTTTACGTTCTTTCTTACGAGGATCTCTTTTGAGGTATCCAGATGACTTAAGGTCAGGACGACGTTCTTCATCGTCTATCACGAGGGCTCTAGCGATGCCGAGACGCATGGCGATAGCTTGTGCTTCTGTTCCTCCGCCTTTGACTCTTGCAACCATGTCGAATTTATCGCCAAGGTTGAAGTCGTTGATAGGAGCGAGGATGACGTTGCGCTGGAACTGAAGAGGGAAAAACTTTTCGAAAGCTCTACCGTTGATCAGTATTTTACCAGTTCCGCCGGGTCTTAGGCGTACAGAAGCTACAGCAGTTTTACGACGGCCTGTTGCTACGAATTCTTCTAGTTTGTCTTTCATGAATCAGCCTTGTCCTTAGATGTTAACTTTAGTTGGCTTTTGCGCAGACATGTCGTGCTCTTCGCCTTTGAAAATACGCAGCTTCTTCAGCTGGGCTTTGCCTTGCTTTGTCTTAGGCATCATTCCTGAAACGGCGCTGCGAATGATGTAGTCAGGCTTACGAGCCTTCATGACTTCAAAAGGAACTTCTCTAAGTCCGCCGACGTGTCCGGTGTAGTAGCGATAGATTTTCTGAGCTTCTTTAGCTCCAGTAACTTTAATTTTTTCAGCGTTAAGGATGATCACTCCGTCGCCGTTGTCCATGTGTGGAGTCCAAGTGGGCTTATGCTTGCCGCGTAGAATTTTCGCGATTTCTGAAGCAAAGCGTCCAAGTGTTTTCCCAGCAGCGTCGACGATGAGCCAATTGTCGCTGATGTCCCCTTTTTTTATCATGGGCGTTTTTTGTGTTTGTGCCTGTTGAGCCATTCGTTCTAAACCTTCTTAAACCATTTATAGTTGAGGGGTATCATACTGCGATGAGGATATTTTTGACAAGGTTTATTGATGTTTTTTCTAATTAAGATAGCTAGAAAAGGGGGATTATAAAAAAATAAATAGAAACCCGGCTTGGAATAGTTCACTTACCGGGTTATAAGCTTTGTCTATAAGGCTTGAGTCTTTTCTGAATTAAAAAAAGAAGCATGCTCTTTTGCAGGAAAAGCAACCTTTTCTGACACTTCATTTGCAAGCTTGAAACGGATTTCACCTTCTTTATCCCTTACGAGAACGCTTGCCGAGAGGATGCCTATTAGAAGGAGTCCAGTGACACCATGCAAAATTTTGTATTTAACCCCTCTACCGGTTATGTGTCCCTCGTTGAGACGGGTAATTTCCCTTCCGCAGATGATATCAACGACGACCATGCCCAGTGCAAAGGTTAATTTCATGTGGAGCCATCCCATGCTAGGGCCTGTTGGGAGGCTAGTAATTAGTACTATGCCAAGGAGGATGGTTAAGCACATAGTAGGAAGACTGACAAGTTTATACATACGTCGGTAAAGTCTTGCCAGGTGAGCTTGAGTAGCAGCATCTTCTTTAGCATGGTATCCCATGAGTCGAGTAAGGCACATTAGATTTCCGATCCAGGTAAAAAGACAAATAAGATGTAAGAGTTTAATAAAGCCCATTAGTTGCTTTCCTTGTTGATAATAAGGTGTCAGATGGTGTAATTTGTTTTGATAAATTCAATCATATAAGCGGAAAGAAATGCGTCAACTAAAAAATTTTTTCATTCGTACCTACGGCTGCCAGATGAACGAACTTGATTCGGAAATCATGGTAGGACTTCTAGAAAAGCGCGGTCTGCAGAGAACTCAAGAAGAAGATATTGCAGATCTATTGATCTATAACACCTGTTCTATTCGTGATTTAGCTGAACGTAAGGTGATGGGAAAGCTCGGTCAGCTTGGCCGCTCCAAGAGGCGTGATGCTATCATTGGAGTTACTGGTTGTATGGCGAACGCTAAAAAAGAGTCTCTTTTCCGCAAACTTCCCCATATTGACTTCGTATTGGGTACTAACAATATCCATAACCTCGACAACGTTTTGGATGAGGTTCAGGCCACAAGCCAACAAGTGGTGCGTACGGATGCACAGTTTACACATGAATTGGACTATATGGTTGCTAAGCGTGATGATAACGTTAAGGCCTATGTTTCTATTATCCGAGGATGTGACAAATTTTGTACTTACTGTGTAGTACCTTATACTCGTGGCCAAGAAGCTTCTCGCCATCCTGATAGTATTGTTGATGAGTGCCGCCAACTTGCGGCCAAAGGATACAAAGAAGTTACACTTCTTGGGCAGAACGTAAATAGCTACGGTAAAGACAAAGCCGAATGGGCTTGTCTGTTTCATGATCTGCTCTACCGTATCGACAAGATAGAAGGTATCGAGAGGATTCGTTTCATGACGAGCCATCCAGTCGATATTACTAAGAGCCTGATGGAAGCTATAAGAGACTTACCTTCTCTTTGCGAATTTGTTCATTTTCCCCTTCAGGCGGGGTCAGACCGTATTCTTAAGAAAATGCACCGTATATATAAGGTGGAAGAATACTTGGAAAAAGTGCAGATGCTGCGTGAAATTGTACCTAATGTGACCTTGGGAACAGACATTATTGTGGGCTTCCCTACGGAGACGGATGAAGAATTTGAAGAGACTTATAGACTCATGAAAGAAATTGAGTACTCTGTAGCCTTTATTTTCTCTTATAGTCAGAGGAAGGGTACGCCTGCAATGAGATGGCGTGATGATATCCCTGAGGAAGTTAAGCAAGAACGCTTGCAGCGTCTTCTTAAACTTCATAACGGAATTTGCGTTAAGCAAAGGCAGGAAATGCTAGGGACAGAAGTTGAGGTTTTAGTCGAGCGTCGCAGCAACAGGGATGATGCCGTAATGACTGGCAGGACCCGCTGCTGGAAGAATGTCTTGCTTCCGGGTGATGATAGCCTTATCGGCAGTCTCCAGCGAGTAAATGTTCATAGCTACACCCACCAGACGCTTATCGGTGATGTGCACAAAGAATCTTTAATGGCAGTTAGCTAGCTCTGTCATTTTTCAGGATGAACAGGGCCATTTATTCTCTTCTGGCCCTGTTCACGTATTCCATCTGGCTTTGTGCTCGATCGTGGCATTCTGTAAGTCAAAATCTCTCTAGACAAAATTCCAATTCTTGAAGGGCGTTGTTGCATAAAACATGCGTCTACAAGAGGCTTATGATTAAAATTTTACCACCGAGATCACAGAGGGCACAGAGAAAATAAAAAATCACAGATCAGTTGATAGCATATTTTGAGAGACTTTATGCATTTTTCTATCTCTGTGTGTTCTCGTTGGTTAAATAAATGATTGTAAACGTATTAAATTATGTAACAACGCCTTCTTGAAGTGCTTTGAGTATAGATATATTAATAGAATACTTATCTCAACTTTACATAATATTATTAATTATGAGTTATACTTAACAAGTAGTGATATTTTTTAATATGTAGTTTAGGAACGGTATAATGACATTGCAAGTAATCCCTTTGGGATCAGTTTTTGAAGGAAGTATGCTGCCGAGCATTCCTGATTCTTCTCACGAGATGGTGGATCAGCTGAATGAAAAGGTGCAGAGCCTTTTTCAGGATATTGAAAATAGAGTTCTGATGGACCAACACCCAAGCTACATGTATCGAGATTTAGAAGGAGAGATTGCGTCGATTCAAAGAGAGTTTTCAGCGATTGATGACTTAAATGAAGAACAGAAGAGCCAGTATAAGACAATTGACATGGCGCAGCGAGTCTTGAGGAATGGAAAGGGTCTTCTTGAAACGAAAGTCCGAGGCTATTCGAGTGTGTTTTTTGAAAAACAAGCTCGCTGGCTACCCGCAAGGCTAGAATCTGATGGATTAAACACCCATGCAGGTGTTGATAAGAGTTTATGCCTAATTGACCCGTGTGAAGGAAAACCTTCAAAGTGTGTAATGGTTTGGAGGGCGAGAAAGGAGGATTCGGAAGTTTTTGAATCAAATAAAAGCTACTTGGATGTTGAATTCGCCCTTTTTGACGAGGTGTCCAGAGGAGAGGGATCTTCGGTTCTGCCTTCTTTGGAATCACATTTGAATGTGGAATTTCAGGATTATGAAGAAAATCTGTTAATTATGCCTTTCATTGCTGATAAATCAAAAGGATATTTCAAAAAAATTGATACAAGCAGGAAGTTTATTGGATCTACCTTTTATGCTTTTAAAGCGCTGAACTCGATTCACCGTAAAGGTATATTTCATGGAGATTGTACTTTAGACAACTTCATTGTGGATGCTTCAGGGAAATTTAATATTATTGATTTGATAGGGTCGATAAGAAGAGAATGCAAACGGGAGGATGGGGATCCCTACAGCCAACAAAATGACCTTTCTACACTGATGAAGGATCTCATAGATAGATTCGCATTGAAATTTCCTGAAGACTCAGCGACACATCAATTTATGAATAATTTGTCCCATATTGTTGATGATTTTGAATTTGCAGATAAAGACTCTCGGAATGAAGAGATTTCTGAAAGATGGAGAGCTATGGAGGTATTGGCCCCTTCTGTTGACCCTCTACTTGTAGATTTTGCAAAACATACAGCTAATTTTTTTAAGAAGGTCTCTTCCAAACAAGCGAGTCGGGAACTTATTAACTACGTTCCAGAGATGTGTGCGATGCTAAAAAAATGTTTTTTGATGCACGAGAAAAGATCATCACAGGCTTCGGGGGTTGCTGAGGCAGGGAGTAAAAGGAAAAGTAACGGAGAGTCCGAAGCAAATTCTGAGGGTGTAAAACGAAGTAGGGTATCCCAAGAAGGGGCCTAAGCGAATTAATAATCGTGTTTCCACTTAAGACGCATTTTGTTTTCAGCATTATTACTAATGTCCGCCTGAAGGCGAATTTCCTTTGACAGGTTTGTCTCTACAGAGAGCTGCTGGTCTTCTGTGTAGATGTTCTTTTCTAGGCTAATCAAAGTTCCATTGAAGTACTTGCCGACCTTGAGGCTAGCTTCTTCTTCACCAAAATTTTTGATGTCAAATTGATCAATGCCGATGTTCTTTTTGAGTTTTCCAAAAAGATTGTCTTCGATCTTGCCTTCGGACATATCTATGATGACCTGGCCAATCTGGAGGGCTTCGATGGGTGAGATTTCACTAATTTGCCGATCGAACATAATCTGTGCAAGAATCTCATTCAGAGAGAGAGCAGGCACTGATACAAAAGAAAGTTTTGGAGAGGAAAAAGGGCCGTTTAGGGTGGCTTTTACCGATATATTGTCGAGTATGAGATCGGCTATAACGTCAATGGAGGGTGCTTGCTCGGCATTATCGTGAAAGATGAGGCTTCCTTCAGTGATCACAAAAGTTTTGTTTGAAAAGCGGAAGGTTCCTTTGTTGAGTTTTAAGGTTCCTACGGTTTGTAGAATGCCCTCCTTTTGGGTAAGCTTAAGGTGGCCATCCCAATCGGAGTGTAAGCCTTTTCCTGAGATACTAAATGGTTTCTTTGATTTTACTGTAACATCAAGATTTAGCGGATACGTAGACGGAGAATGCTGTTCTTTTGAGGGGTTTATTGATGGCTCCGAAAATGTGATATTCAGTGAGGGGAGGTCGCTGTTGAAGTGATCGGGAATGATCATATTGCCGTCATTAAGGAGTAGCTCTCCAGTGAGAGATGCTTCGTATATGTCGCCGTAGAATTCGATTTGCCCGTTGCAATTGGCGTAAGTGTTGTCGTGGTTAACCAGGGCGGTATCTGTCAGGTTGATAGTTGCATGGAAGGGTAAGGATTTTAGGTAGTCTATTTCCCACACTCCACTGGCAGTCATTTTGCCTGAATTACCATCAGTAGCGGTAAGGCCATCTAAGAATAAGGAGGAGTCTTCTCCTCGGAAGGAGGCATGTATATCTTTGAAGGACGATTTGGTGGTCAAGCTTTCATAGCGGCAATAACGGAGTTCGCTATATCCCTCGACCTGAGGTTTGAGGAGAGTTCCGGATAGGCGGAGGGCGGTATCAGTATAGCCTGACAATCGGTGACTATCGTTTAGGAGCAGATGAAATATAGGGGAGATAGTACCTTTGTAACGTATGTTGCCTTGGATTTCCTTGTTTCTCTCTATATCGATTGATAGGGGGGCAAATGACAGGGTAGCTGGTAGAGAGGTTTCGAAAGCTACGGGGTGATCGTTGAGGAAAGCTTTCATTTCAAAGATACCGGCCGCGAAATCGGCCTGGAAGTTTCCGCTTAGAGGAGGAAGTTTTTTTAGTTCTCCTTCTTTATAGCGTACATTGTCCCAAGAAAAAATACTGTGACCCATGGGAGATTGGGGAGATCCTGAGAGGGAAATCTGTCCAGACGTTTCACCAGTGAGGGGGATGTTTGGGAAAAAAAGACTGCCAAATTCCAGGGGGACTGTCTGCACAAGCATATTACATGAGACATCTTGCATATCGTAACTTAAAGACCCCGTTATCATGCCTTCTCCAATGCTGAGGTGAAGGGGAGTGAGGGTTGCTGTTGTTGGAGAGTAGCTAAAAGATGCCTCTTGTTCAAGTCTGAAAGGGTAACGGGAGGTCTTGCCCTCGAAGCGCTGAAGATGTAAGAAAGACAATGTATCGTTACTTTCCCATGACCCTTCACTATAAATTTGAAGGGGGAGCTTGCTGTCGCCGTAATACCCGTTCCCTTCAAAGATAAAAGGAGTCTTCTCTTTGCCAATTTCGGTGTAGGCAGAGAATTTTGAAAATTTCAGATGCTTGTATTGGGCATCTTCACCTTCAATATTCAGAGTGCCACTAGGGTCCTGAAAGATATTCTGCAAGGAGGCTGTTCCTGACATCTTTTTGATGCGCATGTCGCCACGAGATAGTATATCGCTGTTGAAAATAAGAGAAAGGGATTGCTGCTCATTTTCTTCTTTAAAGTTTGCATCGAAGGAAAGGGTTCCGTCAAAAGAACTATGAATAAGAGCTCCTATGGGAGCAGCCTTATGGATATTACCTTTTAGCGATCCAGAGAGTAAGGGGTTTGATAAGTTGAGCTTTATGTGGCCGGTGAGGTCGCCAAGAGGGGAGCTGAGGGCTATGTCGGAGAGCTCAAGGATATTACCCTCCAGGAGAAAGAATTGGCTGTCCAGGGTGGTTTTCTTGTTGGCGATGAAGGCTGTCCCAAAGCATTTTCCAGAGATCTTGCCACTGGAGATCCGGGCATTGAAACGGCCAGATCCAGCAGAAACGGGGATATCTTTGAATGTGAGCTTATCGAATGAAAATTCGCCCTCGGCACTTGGAGCAAATAGTGGGCCTGTGATTTGGCTGGATATGTTTACTTCTCCGTTGGAGAAGAAGACACGTGCAGAGATTTCAGCGTCTTTTATTTCGAAATCTGAATTAAGGGTTGCAGAGCCCTCCAGTGATAAATTAGTTCCTTTAGCTTGAATTTTGGGGAAGCTGGCTGACTTGTTTTCTCGGTATTGAAAGGGACTGCTGATTTTCCAAGGGCCATTTCTCAAAGAGAGATGACCGTTAAATAGAACTTTGTCCGAATTGGTGGATTCTGCGGAAAGGGCACTCCATGCATCCCATCCCTCCAGAGCCAAGACGGTGATGGAGGCGTCGGGAAGAGAGGGCAGGCCTTTAGCGCGAATTTCAGCAGAGGGTTGAGTATAGAAGAGGGCACCTAAGGGTATCCATAGGTCTAATTGCTGGATCTCTTGATTTTTTCCATTTTCATCTTTCCAGGAGACTTTTTCGAGGTGGGGACGTAAGGGGAAGCGTAGTTCGGCGCTCAGGACTCGGATATCTTGTCCTGAAGCTTCTGAAACCATTTTGCTGATGAGCTTGCCGAATCGTGTTTTAGCTTCGTGGGTCTGTGAAATAAAGCATACGGCAGTCAATAAGACTACGAAGCCAAAGCTAAGGCGGAGAATAAGAGTAAAAAAGTTTTTAATGGGTTTCATTATTCCTAGTTACTTAATATGTGTAAAGAGGGGGTATTATACTATAATTTATTTTTGTATTAAAGGAGATTATTGTGGGTTTGTAAAGGTAAAATTATTTCTATTGTAAAACAGAGCGTTTTAGAGGTATTCTTGGGGCTTTGGGAGGGATTAAGTACTGGGAAGTGGGGGTAGAGAAGGTAAGGGGAAAGGAGAAGATAAGAGGAGAGAAAAGAAGAAGAAAGAGAAGCGGAACGCGAAGGCAGCGAAGGACGCGAAGGAAGATAAGAGGAGAAGAGGTTTAAACCCTTAGTTCTCCTGACCTCAGAAATTAGGGCCGATACTGAGGTAAACCTGGTAGCTTTGGTCGAGATTGGGGCGTCTGTCTATGGGGAAAGCTATATCGAGCTTGACCGTACCAAGAAAGGAGTGGTAGTGAGCGCCCACGCCCCAGGATCGAAGCAATTTTTTATCAAAGCGAGGTAGGCTCTCTTCGAAAACCTGACCTAACTCATAAAAGAGGGCTGTACTACAGTTTTTGTTGAAATACCAGTTAAGCTCTGCCCCGTAAACCATCAAGGAGCGACCTCCTACAGGATTGTTTTGGCCATCGAGGGGGCTAACTGTTTGGTATCCGTATCCTCTAAGCATCTTTTCGGAACCGCCGTACAGTCTGTGAGGTGCGGGAATATCGATACGGCTGGCACCACTGACAGAGGCTAAGCTTGTCCATCCAGAGAAGGTAAGGTCGTGGCTGCTCGTTAAGGGACTATAATAGGCCCAGGAGATTTTGTCGATGAGGAATCGGAGATTAGAATTCACCTGCGTGAAAGGGGTGAGGGAAACATTGATAACCTGCCCCTTGGTGGGGTCGAGAAGTTTGTCGGTACTTCTCCAGCTGTAATTCAGGGGGACGCTCATAAGGGTAAGGTGGCTGTCGTTATCTGTACGGGTGTTTCTATCTTGCTCAATCTTCAAGCCAAAGGAATAGTCGGTGCTTTCGTTTATTTTTCTTTTTATCAAAGCTGTGAGGTTGACAGTCTGTTGCATGTAGGACTTGGTAGATTCCTGGGCGCCTTTTAAAATCCAAAATAAATCCTGATTTTTTCTAAGGAAGTCAGGTTTATGAAATGTAGTCCCGACTTGCTGTTTGTTTTCGGAAATGTCGCTTAGGAGGTTAAGCTTTTCACCTCTGCCCATAATATTTCGATTTTCCCATTCTGCAGATGCTCCAAAACCCTGGTGAGTGGAGAAGCTAAGACCCGCACCGACACTGCGGTGTTTTCTTTCTGAAACGGTGATAGTTATAGGGAGAAGCTTGTCAACAGTACTGGGGTTTGAATGGATGGTGACGGAGGAAAAAAGGCCTGAGTCAAGGAGGCTGCGTTGGGTTTGTTCGACTACATCGAATTGGTACAGGTCTCCCTGTTTCCAGGCGACTCTTTTTTGGATAAAACTTTCACTAACTTTGTCATGTCCGTTTACGTGAAGTTCGCCAAAATGGAGGGAGGGGCCAGTTTGGGCATAAAATGTTACAGCAATAGTTTTGTGGAGTAGGTCCGCGTGGGCTTCGTGGTGGTGTACAGAAGCGAAGGGGAAGCCTTGATTTCTTAGCTTTTCCGATAGGATTTTTTCTGCATCGAAAATACTTTGAGTTAATGCTGCTGTTTCTGGGGATAGCTCAAGATCTTTTATTTTGATTGTTTGAGTCAATTCGGGAGGAGTCGTTTCTTCTCCCTCTTTATCTACCCATTGAATCTGAAGATTTGCAAAATGATATTCTGTACCGGGTTCTATTTGGATGATAACATAAGTACGCTCGTTCATGTTCTCGATACGGTAGGAGATACTGGCATCATAATAAGCAAAGTAGTGCAGAGTCTTCAGTAGTTTGCCCGTATCGTCATCGGCTCGGCGACGGAGGGCTGTTAGGGAGTCGGGGGCATTGTCTTTAAGGGATACAAGTTGGGACGCATTCCTCAGGGTATTTAGAACTTCGCTATTTTGGATACCTTGAAATTTCACCCAATATCGGACTTCCTCTCCATGCGACCAAGAGCAGCAAGATAGGAGGATTGTAAGCATTAATAAAAATTTTCGGATTATCATCATGTGAGGGTGGCCTGAATCATATCTTAATACTTCCTTTGTGATCCATTCACTATGGCATTCTTGAGCATTTTTTTCCAGACTTCGCTTTTGTAATGTACTGAATGTAATTAGTTAATTAACAGGGCATGTGGCAGATATTACTTAATTAATAG
>JBLFWS010000115.1:0-10655 GCA_047611865.1 Chlamydiales bacterium | reverse complement strand
ATTGTCATTTTTTTAAATTGACCTTCAATCTTGATTAGATCAACAGCAAGCTCCTTTCTTTCGGAAATTGCTTTTTTTCTCTCTTCCAACTCGACACGGTTTGCCTCAATTGCTTCTAATTCTTCAACTCTCCTTCCTCTTTCCTCTGAAATTTCTCTTTCATTCTGACATTCCTGAGACAAATTTTGAACACTACCATTCAAAGCAATAATCCGCTCATTATCATGTCTAGAATTCTCTTCTAAAGTTTGAACGGACCTTACCGTATTTGCAAACAGCTGAGTCATCAATTGAAGTCGTTCCTCGTTGCAGAGAGGGCTATTAGGAGAAAGTGCAAGGTTCAGTCTTTCATCGACACTAGAACTCTGGATAAGCTGTTGGTTAGCTACAGAAGGGAGAGCAGTCATAGACATAGTAGGGCCTTAATGTTATTTTTTTGTTTCATTAATCTTTTACAAATTTAGTTTAACTTAATATTGAGGACGAAATAATACTAAAAAAGAAGTTTTTTTTCTACAAAAAATAATACAAAAAATAATACAATTGTATACCACTCGTGATTGAAGAATGGCCATATTGACACTGCCGCTAATGTCACCTGTGTTGCAATGTTAGTCATCGACAGCTACTTACCAGTTCCTGGTTTAAAATGTGGTGCAGCGCTCATTTCCAAGAGTATAGCTCTAAAGGACATTAGCTTTGCAGCATATGATCCTGTGGTTAACTTGATCACAAAAGAAAAGTCCGAGGACAAGCCTTTTGTAGAGCTCTCGAAAAAGATGCCCAATCTCTTCCTGGCAGCTGCTGCAGCGTAAGTGATCGAGTCGATTCTACTCACAGGCATAAAAACAAAAAAGCCACAATAAATTGTGGCTTTTTTGTTTTTATGTCTGTGAGGCTCAATTTTCAAAAGATTTCCAGTATGCCTTTTACCAACAGGCTTATCACTACAAATGAAAGGCCACAAATGCCTTCAAAAATAAAAATATTTTTTTCTCAACACTTTCCAAACTATCCACAATAGATCCTCTAAATAATTCAGCAATAACTTGAGTGATACTCCCTAATACTCTCCATTTGCCGAACATTGGGACTCGTTAAAGGTCTTTTCCCTTTTACAAAAATCAGTGCCGAATCAGGGGTAACTTTTTTTGTCTTCATTAGGTAGCAGATCACAATGGTAGCACTTCTACCACGACCGGCTTTACAGTGGACATAGACTTTTCTTTTCTGTGCAACCTGTTCACAAACGAAATCTACGCCTCGGCTTATATCTTCTTGTGTCATAGGACAAAAATCAGGAGTCTCTATATGCAGGTGCTCGACACCCTCGCCGATCCAATCTTCAGGGGAAACAGGCTCGCTGAATAAACCATTTGTGCGCAATTCGAAACTTTCATTGAGAGATAAAACAGCTTGAACACCTAGTTCGGAAATCATTGTACTCACGTGCCCTTTATTTTTTAGGGGTATGCCTCCAAGGATTATATTGTCATCAATTTGATTCCACCAAGGCCATCCCTGACGATCTAGAGCATTCATAAATATTCTATTTATCAGCGTCAATGAATATATCTGCCGCTTGAGGATGCTCATAAATTTTGATTTAAATTGTGACATATTTTTTATAATCCTATTAAAATATCTTGTCATACTAGTACTTCATTTCAATTAGATTTTCGGGTTGGGTGCTGATATTTTTCCGTCTGGTGAACTGTGGAGATCGAAACCAACCCATTTGGTGTTAGTGAGATCTCCACAGTTTGCTAGGCGGTAAAAGATCGGTGCTCAACCCGAAAATCGGATTGAAATGAAGTACTAGAGCTCTGTCCATCTCATTTTTGGCTAAACCCTTGCTGTCTCCAAGCTTCATACACAACTATTGCCACTGAATTCGAAAGATTAAGACAACGAGCATCAGCAATCATAGGGATACTATAAAAACGATCCGGCCATTCCGCTAAATACTCCGGGGGCAATCCCGTTGTTTCTGAACCGAATACGAGAATATCCTCTTCCTGAAAGGAAATTTCAGTATAGGGCTTCTCTGCTTTACTTGAAAAAAAGTAGACCTTGCCCTTTTCTGATTCAGTAATTTCCTCGAAAGATTCGCAAATATCTACATTTACTCCCTCCCAATAGTCTAGTCCTGCCCGTTTCAGATAACGGCTACTAGTGCTAAAACCTAAAGGCTTGACCATTGACAAAGATGAACCTGTAACAGCACAGGTACGCACAATATTTCCCGCGTTCTGCGGAATTTGTGGCTGGCACAATACTATTTTCATAAAAAATTACAAGGGGTGATAATGAGAAAAATCTTGCGAGGAGAAGAGTCCCCTCGCAAGCTATAAATTTATTGAGCAGCTTGAGCTTCTTCTGGCTCTTCTGCATCTTCCACTGAAATTTCGTTAAGGTTTTCACCTTCTTGAATCTTTTGTGCAATCTCTATAGATTCTTCTTCAGCAAAGACTTCTCCATCAATTCCCTCTTCTACCGCGGCGGAAACATCTACTTCGAAAGCAGTTCCTATCTCTTCCTGAATATCATCTACTACTTCTTCTTTTGATTCAGAAAGAGTATCAGCTTTGATAACTTCAACATCAAAAATCAAAAGAGCGTTAAGACCATTAGCACCATTTGCAAGTGTTGGGTGGATAAAGAGGCGTCTTTTTTCACCTTCTTTAGTTCCTATTAGGCCTTTTTTCAAACCTGGTAGAGTCTGATCCAATGGCAAAGATATCGGCGAGCCACTTTCAACAGAGCTGCCAAAGACAGTACCATCTAGATATTTAGCCGTATAGTGGATGAGAGGCACACCGTGTTCTCCAACAACAGGTCCTTCACCAGTTTCAATAACAGCGTATTGCAAACGACCTTTTTCAATTTCGAAAACACTACGATCGTTAGAGTTCTCACTCATAAACTGATCTGCTTTCCTCAAGTTTGCACTAGAGACCTCACTTACGATGTTCTCTTGGATTAAGACTGCAGCACGCTCATACTCTTCTTCGGTCATTGGGGATTCTTTACCAGCTGCTGCATCCTGAATACCTTTTATAAAGCTATCCAAGTCATATTTAAATCCTGGATTATCAAGTTGGCTACCTAGCAAGTGGCCAAATGCTTCTGAGATTCTTTTCACTTCAGGCTCATCAAAAGCCAGATTTTTTTCCTGTTCTTCGTCAGCGAAAACAGCAAAACAAGTGATGTAGCTCATTACTGTCAGAGCTAATAGCATGTACTTTTTATTCATTTATTTCCCGGCATAGCGTCTTTACGAATGTCTGAGAAACTCTCTCATCAATAAAGATTAATACCGCCTCCATTTATAATGTTAAAAAAGTCGAAAGCAAAGCTCAAGATTTGAGTCATTCCAAAACCTTGCTGAGTGATCTAATGTATTTCCTTCATAGATTATAGCCAAGTATTTCCCGCCGATTTTACAAAGCTCCGGACCATTCCTCTGCCTTTTCCACTTCTATTCTCAACTCACTAAGCTGATCTTTCGAAACATGTGAAGGAGCTTCTGTCATCAAGTCCGTGGCGCGTTGTGTCTTAGGAAACGCAATCACATCGCGTATATTTTCCGTACCGGAAAGGATCATATTAAGACGGTCAAAGCCAAAAGCAATCCCCAAATGTGGAGGTGTACCATATTTCAATGCCTCTACGAAAAAGCCAAATTTGCTCTGAATATCTTCTTCGGAAAGTTTAAGAGCACTAAAGATCTTCTCCTGAAGCTCACTGCTGTGTATCCTTTGGGATCCTCCAGCAATTTCGTGACCATTTAAAACCAAATCGTAACCTGAAGAGCGCACTTCTAAAGGCTTTGTTTCCAATAATTCGATGTCATCAACATGCGGTGAAGTAAAGGGGTGATGCATGGAAGAAAGGCGCTGTCCATCAGCATCCCATTCAAACAGTGGGAATTCTGTCACCCATGTGAAATTGTACGTACCTTTAGTAATAAGCCCCCTGTCATCAGCAATACGTCGACGCAGGTGATCAAGAGATTGATTCGCACAATCTACGGAATCCGCAATCATAAAGATAAGGTCTCCCTCTTCTATACCCATTCGCTTAATAAGCTCCTCCTGAAGCTCTGGTGAAAAGAACTTCACTATGCTAGAGGAAAGCCCTGAATCTTGCATCTTCATCCATGCGAGACCTTTAACTCCAAACTTAGCAACAAACTTCGTGTAATCATCAATGCCCTTTCGGGATATATCTTTTCCGCCTTTTACGCATAGGCCTTTTACTACAGATCCACTTTTTATCTGATCTTTAAAGACTCCAAAATCCGAACGCTCTGCGATGTCATTGAGCCCTACAAGCTCCATAGCAAAACGAAGATCTGGCTTATCGGATCCGTATTTTTCCATGCTTTCTTTATAAGTAAGGTGAGGAAAAGGCGTGGGGATGTCAACTCCGATACACTCTTTAAACACCCTTTGGGTCAGATCTTCTACCACGGAGAAAAGATCTTCTATCATGGAAAAACTCATTTCGATATCAATTTGAGTAAATTCTGGCTGACGTGATGCGCGTAAATCCTCGTCTCGAAAACATGTCGCAAGCTGAAAATATTTGTCCATTCCCGAAACCATAAGCAATTGCTTAAATAGCTGTGGAGACTGTGGCAAAGCGTAAAAACTTCCGGGTTGTACACGAGAGGGCACTAGGTAATCTCTGGCTCCTTCTGGTGTCGACTTACCTAATATCGGTGTCGTAATCTCCAAAAATCCCTTTTCATCAAGAAAACGGCGCACAGACATCATAGCTTTATGACGGACAATAAGATTGTCGGAAATTTCTCCTCGACGGATATCCAAATAGCGATGCTTTAAGCGTAATTCTTCGTTTACGGTAATATTCTCATCAGAGATGGAAAATGGAGGTGTCTTTGCTTCTGATAAAACCTCCAACTCCCTTACTTCGATTTCAATTTCACCAGTTGTAAGATTGGAGTTGGCCATACCCTCTGCTCTAGCGTTGACAATCCCTTTGATGGATATCACCCATTCAGCTCTCAACTTTTCAGCGATATTGTGATTATTATTATTCACTTTTGGGTCAAAAACTAGCTGTGTTAAACCAAATCGATCTCTTAAGTCGATAAAAATCAATCCACCGTGATCTCTCCATCGATGCACCCAGCCTGAAAGGGTTATTTCCTTTCCTATATCGCCGGCTTTTAACTCTCCGCAGCTATGCGTTCTTCTATAATCAAACATTTTAAACCCAAATTTTTCTTTATTTACTAAATATTCACAACAGAAGTGTACTCAATACTTAGGAACTGTGCAAAAATAAAGCACCCCTTTTGAGCTCATCTTGTAAACCATCTGCGGCGTTGTAAATTCTTGCTGAGATGCCAACCTCGGCTGCGAATTTGCGCCTTGCATCTGCCGCACAAGATGAGCTCAAAAGGGATACTTTATTCTTGCACAATTCCTTACCCTTCTTGAAACTCTCTTAAAACTCTTCCATCAAATTCACCTGAAAGATTTTCTTTTAAAAGCTTCCCGATTTCCTTAAAGTCACTTAAAGGTATTTCAAAGGACTCTCTCGTAGCCATTTCTTTCATTTCCACGATGCCTTTTTCTAATTCTCCGTCTCCGATCACAGCAACGTATTTAGCTTGGATGCTATCTGCATAACGCATTATCAGTTTCAATTTCCGTCCGCTATAGTCCATTTCTGAAGGAATCCCCTCCGAGCGCAAGTTATGAAGTAGTGGGGTACAAACCTTTTTAGCCGCATCGCCAAGAGGCACAAGAAAACACGTTGGTCTAGGAGCCTCCGGGAAAAACACTTCCTGCTTAATCATAGTCTGTATAATGCGCTCTATCCCAGTTCCAAAGCCCACCGCTTGTAGGTCGGGCCCTCCTAGAGAGCTGATTAATCCATCATATCGTCCGCCGGCTCCAATACTATTCTGGGCTCCGAGCTCTCCGGAAACAATTTCAAAAACTGTTTTGTTGTAGTAATCAAGACCTCTAACAAGCTTATGGTTGATCTCATAAGGTATCCCTAAAAGATCTAAACCTTCCCGAACTTGTTCAAAGTGTTCTTTGCACTCAGCATTTAAATAATCTAAAATAGAAGGAGCATCTTTTATGATTGCCTTGTCCTTGGGATCTTTAGAATCCAGTATACGAAGTGGATTCGTCTCAAAGCGCGCTTGGCTATCTTCAGAGAGATCGGACAAGTGTGGAGTCAAATAATCTTTCAAGGATTGGCGATATTCAGTTCGGCTTTCATTATCTCCAACTGAATTGAGATATACAGTAAGATTTTTTAAGCCTAAACGTTGATAAAAAGAATATAGTAAGTCAATGACTTCCACGTCTTGCTCTGGGGCTCCGTTCCCTATTGCTTCAATCCCAAACTGATGATGTTGACGAAAGCGCCCTGCCTGCGGTCTTTCGTATCGAAACATCGGCGCGATATAAAAAAGTTTCTGTAGAGGTAATTGATTGTGAAGACGCTTTTCAATCAGGCTCCTCATAACTGAGGCAGTGCCCTCTGGCCTGAGTGTCATGGAACGTTTACCCTTGTCTTCAAAGGTATACATTTCTTTTGTCACAATATCGGAAGACTCTCCAACGCTACGCTTAAACAGCTCTGTTCGCTCAAAAAGAGGTGTGCGAATTTCCTTGAAGCCATAATCCTTCGTTATTTCTCGAATTACTCGTTCAACATACTGCCAACGATATGAATCCTTCCATGAATCTTCAGAATTAGAATGACTGGGTAAAATGTCAAAAACACCTTTAGGAATTGAAACAGACATAATGAAATAGCGCCCTGATAAAACAGGTTAAAGAAAGATTAAATAAACTCGATTATTATATTTTTCTTATCGATTAATTGCCATGAATTTCTAGGGTGATTTAGAAGATAAAAATTGCATAATCCCAAACAAATTCTATTAGCTTATTGCAAGGGAGTAATCGAAATGTTTCGGATTTTATCAAATCTCCCTTTAAGATTTTCCCCAAACAAGTTGGGATAAATTACTTCGTGAGCTTCCTGAGATATACTTTCAAGCTCATCGATTGTAACAGGGGTAAATCCTTCTAAAGAATCGAGTTCCAGCTGAGCTATTTCTCCATGCTTTTTACTTGCCTCAACTAATTGCCCTGTCAGTTTTTTTACTCTCTGACTAAGTCTTTCGGCATGATAAATCTTTCTTCCAAGTCTTGCAGCCATCAAGGACTGAATCTGGAGATCTGTGACAAAAAATCCCTGTAATTTTGCAGTCTCGTAGTCGTTTGCAAAATCCTGTAATTTTCGGGTATACTCCTCTGATTCAGAGCGAAGTTTTGCAGCAGCATCTTGGACCTTTTTGACATCGTTCAGAATGTTTTCCAAATGCTTTTGTTCTTTTATTTTAAAAACTTCGTATTGAGCGATATACTGTTGCTCATCCCTAATCGTTGTCAATTTTTTCTTTTCATCAAAATATTTCGTTAGAGCCGTTTTTATAACGATAGGAAGCGGCCTGTCATTTTGACTGAAACCTACCCCTGATTCCAAAGCTCCAAGCAGCCTGTTCTCTGAAGATTGAGTCATCATTCTTCGGGCTTCAAGAACATCTCCCCATAAGCCTCGATTTTCTTCCAGATTTTCCTTCAACAGTACAATTGCATTTTCCAGAGAGGCGTTCCTTGCTTCCCCTTCTGATTCTAAACCAGCTTTCACAAGCTGTTGCTGCCCCATTCTTCCCAAACGATCCTGTACATCTTTTGAGGACATCACATGCAAGCCAGAAACAGGTAGGGTTGCTATTTGTTCTTGAAGCTCGCCGAGGCTATCCTCCTCTTCTTCAACTTCTTCTATTGCCTCTAAATGCTTGTTACGGATTTCTTTACGATCATCTTCGCTAAGTAAGGTATCATACGCTGATAAATCAGCAAGCTTTTGATTTATGCCACTCAATTGACTTAACTCACTACTATCGGGCAAATAACGATACTCCCTCATTAGGGAGTCAAATTCAGCCAAATAAAACCTTCTTTCATCTTCTTCACTGACATTACTATTTCTGAGGATCAGATCAAGGTACTGACGATTTGCTTTTTGGAACATATCTTTAGTTTTTTTAGCTTCGGGAGATAAAATTAAATCACTAAGCTTACGTAAGACCTTGGCTCGTAACATATTTTCATAAAGGACCCTTTCACTCGCATCGCTGAGAAGATTCGAAGATAAAAGACTCGAAAGTTGTTCAACGCGAAGGCTTAGTTCTGATAACGTCCCTGAATCGACAACTCTCCGCATCAAAGCTTCCATATCCTTCTTCTCAAGTGGCTTGCCCCGATATTTATAAATATCGCTCTTCAGTTTATTCGAAACATAGGATGAAAGCTGTGCTCCCTCAACTGCTTTATAAAAGCCGGAACTGTACTTTTGTGGGTCATCAGAAGTGTATTGATGATAAAGGGTCTCTAAATCAGTATGAATATTTTTTTCAAAATCAGCATTGATTTTCTGATATTTGTCAAAAAGGGCTAAATATTTATCCCCAAAATTTTCTACCATTTCCCGATTGTGTCTATCAACTAACTCACTCATCTGAATGCTAATTTCTTCCAAATCCTGCTTTTTAGCTGCGACAATCTGAAGTAAGGCTTCATCCAAAGCCTCTACTCCTGGTAGATCTTCCATAGCCTGTGTGTCCTCAAGAATAGCTCCCGAAACAGCATCTCCTTCCACAAGCAACACTTCGCGATTTGCTACTGAAGCCCCCTGATCACTTACAACACTCGGATCGAACTTAGCCACTTCAAGAACTTCAGGATAATCCTTTTCTTGAAGAAGGTGGGATGAAGCCAGAGAACCCGTTTCTGGGTCATATGTGAGATATCCAAGAATCGGCACACTACCTGCAACATACGTTCTTAAGGCTCTATATCCTTCTTGCGCCCCCTCAATACCTTCATTCGAATAGTAAATTAATTCATCTAAATCGGATAAATTTTTGGCCATTCTACGAAAAGTATGTATATCATCTTGATTTGCTTCACCTGTAAAAAGCACTTGGCCCTTATCCATCAGAGCTTTGGTCAAAAGACGATATCGAGGAGCATTATAAATTCTATTTCCAGATCCAGGCCGCATTTCTTCTAGTTTTCTCGGAGGTGAAAAGCCATTTGCAGGATCACCAGCATCCAAATAAGGCAAGAGAAGAGGCTCTGTCTCAAACACCATTGTACTTAAATCAAAATCACTCACTCCCTCCAGAGAGTCTTTTCCTTCCAGTAATTTATCCAAAGGCTCAGCATCTAGGCTTCTTCGAACCACCATATCGTTCGAATCGATTATTAATATTCCTTTTGGAAGAAAATCCTGAACCATGTCTTGAATCGGCCTTGCCAAGAGAAGGAATCTATTTCTTTCAGGATTCAAATAAACGGCGATCTCATATGAGACATCGTTAAGGAAATTTGTCGTCTCAAAAGGCGAAGTTTCGAAGACTTTATCTTCAAGAATAGGCCGTACATAATTCTCTGAAAAATTAGGAGAATTGATATCTGTAGGTCCCTGTGGATCATACAGTTGCTTGTAAAGCATGGCCATGGACAAATCAGTGAGACCTTGTGATGCAAATGTTTCTTTCTCCTGGTTTTGGCCTTCCACAACCATGTAGGTACCAGCTGTAATCACTCCCATACATAAGAAAAGGCCAATACAGATACTTGCTACTCTCTTAAGGATTTCACGGGCATTTTTAACTCCCAAGAGAGCTTCCATTATGTCAACTTCTTGCTCTCCCTCCTCCTCTTCGTCGTAAACAAACGCAAATTCGTCTTCATTTTCTATGTCTTCACCTGCGAAAGGCTCTGATGCCCCATCACCCTCCTCTGCTGGTTTTTCAAAAGCATCTTCCTGGGAGGAATCAGAGGGAGCTTCTTCTTCGTCATCGCCCCTTATACCTAGCTCCTCAAGAGCCTGTTCCTCTGCTTCTTTTCTGATAAATTCGAGGTCTCTTTCATCTTCGTCAAAAAGAACTTGAAAGTCTGACAGTTCATAATCTTTCTTTTTTTCTTCTTCTTCTATTTCTTGAGATTCAGAAAGGATAGAATCAATATCAAACTCAACATCCTCTTCACCCACTGGAGCAAATAACTCATCGAGGGTAGCATCTATGTCAAACCCTGTTTCTCTTTCTTCGTCATCTATTCCAAGAAGAGCATCCCCATCAATTCCTTCAATAAAGTCTTCTTCTTCCATTCCTGAGGATAAAGCCGCTAAACTTTCTTCATCAATACCTTCTGTAAGTGCATCAACATCATCTTCTTCAGGAAGATCCATTGAGGACAAAACATCAAGGTCATCTTCTTCAATGCCTAGAAGAGCATCTCCATCGAAATCCTCTTGAATTTCTTCCTCAAGGGCTTCAACTTCCCCCAAACCTGCAAGGAGGCCCTCGTCTATCCCTTCAAGACTTTCCTCTTCTTCCTCTTTTACGGCTTCTTCCGCAGGGGCTTCTACTTCCCCCAATCCTGCAAGAAGGTCTTCGTCTATCCCTTCAAGACTTTCCTCTTCTTCCTCTTTTACGGCTTCTTCCGCAGGGGCTTCTACTTCCCCCAATCCTGCAAGAAGGTCTTCGTCTATCCCTTCAAGACTTTCCTCTTCTTCCTCTT
>JBLFWS010000114.1:0-10669 GCA_047611865.1 Chlamydiales bacterium | reverse complement strand
TTCACTTAACTCTGGAAGTGCAGACGCAAGCCTTCTTGAAAAATTAAATAAAAGCATCGACTCGTCTTCTACAGCAAATATTTTAGAGCAAATAATGAACTTGAATTGCTGGCTGTTCCTGTAGAAAGAAAGGCTAGCTTCAGTATTTCTTCTCTGACACAAGAGCAACGCAGTCTTACAGCAAGAAAACGTTGGCAGAAAGTACGTGAAGCTTTTCTATCCAGACATAAACAAGCTCCTTTTCTTCCTGCAATGACAAAGCTCTTTGCAGCTCTTGATGCTTCCAAAAATGCTTTTACAGAAGAAACGGCTGCCTTTAAACTTCTTATGAAGGGAGATTCTTCGCCTGTGACAATGGAAGAAAAGATTGCTTATCGTTTTTTGATGAAAGACATGCGGCTCCATTCCATCGATCAACTAGAATCTGGAGAGATGAAGGATCTTCTCATTAGACAAAAAATCAGTATGACCAAAAGGGAATCCATATGTCAGGACTTGGCAATTGAAGGGACTCCAGAAGTACTGATAGTCCGCGGTAGACTTGACATAGACGCCGATGGTATTGCCACAGCTGCTGATGCGGGATGGGAAAGTGGCGAATGTGATCGATTTTACAAAAGCACCTGACCCAAGTCCTCCTACGGAGCTGGGCGATCTTGCAAAAGCTGAGGTTACCGTTTCCTCTTCAGGTGGTGTTGATGTAGCTCCTCTTCTCAACGTGATAGCAAGTGGAATCTGTGTATTGCTCACAGTTTGGCAGGCTGCGAACTATGCGCACAGATGCCATTCTTATAAAAAATCAAAGAAGCAGGTGTCTTCTTTTAAAAAAGAAATCTTGGAGATTGCAGAGAAAATTGGTGCTCTAGTTCGAGATAAAGAAGAATTATTATTTCAGCAGGGACAATATGAGACAGATAAAAATCTTCATGAGTTGAATAATTCCATTACCTACCTTCGACTCGATAAAGATGCTAATGAAGAGGCTATATCTCAATTATCCGGGCAGCAGACTAAAGAAATTAAAGAACTAGGCGCTATGCTGGAAGATCTTGGCTTAAGTGCGGCTTTGTCTAGTACGTATTTTAGCTCTTCAGCCATGGCTGGCTGGGCTCCAGCAACATTATCATTTGGAATTGCGGGCAATGTGGTAGGAGGAGTTGTGTATGGCAGCCTTCTGGCCTGGGCCGCAGCGAGAGGATTAAAAAGTGACATTCAAATTCTAAAGGCTCTTAACGATGAAATAGCTTCTTTGGAAAAAGCTTATGAAGCTCTTCAAGAGCACAGAAATCTTCCTTTTTTTGAAGCTAAAAAGACGTATTTCTTTTTGAAGATCAATAACTTTAAAAGTTACCGGAGGTTAGTCCGTTGTTTAGCTGTGGCAAGAAATGCTTGTGTAGTGGGCCTGGGTACATCTTCTGCTGTTGCTGGAGGAGTTGGTTCTGCCATTGTTTTGGGAGCTGAGAGTGCTGCAGTGACAGGATTAGCAGTAACAGGGTATGGAGTGATTACTTTTCTTGCCGGTGCTTTGTTATTTGGTGTTGTTGGCTTGAGTAAAAAACATCACTTGGTGGGTAGGAAAGGAAACTTTTTTCGGAGATGTATAGGAAAAAAGACAGGGAACAGCGGAAAGCAGCTATATGCCAATTACATGGATTTAAATCGTAAGATTAGGGATTTAAGCAAGGAACATAACAAGCTATTGAAGAAAATGGATCTGCTCGGCAAGCAAATCAATAGCGAACTTCACTACAATATTCAGAAGACAGAAATTGAGCCATTGTATGACCAACTTCTCCAAACAGCAGATAAGGTTGTTCAGGTTTTAGAAAAAATGGAGTTTCAAAAGGAGGAGCGTGCTGAGTATCAACTTTTTGTCGAAGCAACAGGCAAAAAGTCCAGGAAAGCTGCAGAATCACTAATGGCTACTATTGATGGACTAAAAAGTCATAGGACTAAAGATTTTGCTAAAGCTTTTGGACTTTATGATAAAACGTTTTGTAGTATTGAAAGTTTAGAGCTAAAGAAACATTATTTGAAAGCTGCATTGGCTGATGATGTTGTTACCCCTCATGAAAACCTTTCTGGAAGTAATACAAGTCCTCTTATCCCCCTTATCCCTCCTGTTCTTTTTGGGGGTTACACTTGATCCAGTTAATTTACTGCAGCCAGTCTTCCTCTTCTTTTTTCTCTTCCTCTTCTTCTTGTTCTTTTTTCATAACTTCTTGAGCAGCGGACTTAACCGTTTCTAATCCGTTGGGAAAACCCACTATGCGTAGTAGCTTGTCCACATACTTAAGCTCTGTAATGAGCTGGTCTGTTGCGAACTCAAGATAGGCAACCTTTCGTAGTAGATTTTTCCTGTTCATCAAAACCCTCCGTGCTGACTTGGTAATTAATGCTAAAACGATGCCAAGAAGGGGTGAAACGGAAGATTAAATGAGAGTTTTTAGAAAAGTCTCTATGAACTTGTTTTGGGCTGAGAAAAAGGCGGGTGTACTATCCATCCAACAGGCGTTGTGGTTGCCTGGGACAAGGGTTACATATGTGGAATGCAGTGCCTCTTTTTCAGAGTTTTCTGCACTAGGGTGGCGGGTACGGAGAATCTCCTGGAAAAACCTTTCTCCATGTTCTCCGGTGATTAACTCATCCTCATTTGATTTTACAATATGGATGTTTCCTTTGATGGCTTTGATTTTCGAAATATTATCGTAGGGATAGAGGAAATCTGCCAGGATCCCTAGTATTTTCACTTTTGGGACTTCACCAATGGTGGTAAATGCTTTGTCCAGGACTAAGTGAACAGGGTGTATGGAAGCCAGATGGGCAGCCATTGCTCCCCCAATTGAAAGACCGTATACGACAATGCGGGATGAGGGAATGGATTTTTTTTCGGTGACGTGTTGGAAAATAGCCTCTATGTCCTTGTAGGTATTTTCCACTGTAGGGGGACCAACGCTATCACCGTAGCCTCCATAGTTGAAAGCCATGACATTAAGGCCTTGTGTGAGAAAGAATTTTACGATGGTCCATGCATGTTCGAAGAGCATTCCATTTCCCCCACAAAAAATGACGGTGAGAGATGATGAGTTAGCTTTTTCCCAGAAGGAATTTTTTGGGGTATGAATTTTTCCGCTGTCAAAAAACATAGCATCTAACAGCCTGCCGTCTGAAGTAGAAATTTGTAATCCTTCACCACCTAAGTCTATCATGTGGGCTTTCATTCTTTGGGCATCTCGGAGCGCTTCAGACATGAATAGGCGAATGGATCCAGGATATACCATAGCCTTCGCTAATGGGCGAGTAATCCAGTAAAGGGGCTTTTTGAAAACGCGGAAAGACATAGGTGCTCCAAAGTTCCTTTTTTTGATTCTATAGGTTCAAGGGAGCAAATTAAAAGAATTATTTTTTTTAAAAAAAAGGGGCGAGAGCTTTAGCTAGCTTTGCCCATTGGGGATATTACTTGTTCGACAAAATTGTTTCTAGGGATATCAAAACCGGGATTGTTGAGTAATACACAGGCACTGTGGGAGCCGGGTACTGTGGTCACATACTGAAGCCGAAGACTTTCTTTTTCTTCAGGACTGGCTTCTGGATGTCTAATTCGGACAATTTCTTCGAAAAGCTCAGTGACGTGTTTTGGGTACATCATTCTATCGTTGGAGGCTTCAATCAGGTGAATTCTTCCCTTTAACTCTTTTATTCTAGCAATATTGTCGTAAGGGTACATAAAGTTCGCAAGACCAGCAAGAGCGGGGTTTTCAGATACGTCACCTAATCTGGAATAAGTGCGATCAAGAACAAGGTGAACGGGGTATTTTGAGGCAAGGTAAGTACTTGGGCCTCCACCAAGAGAGAGGCCATGTACCAGGATTCTGCTATCAGCTGTTCCCTTGTTCTTTTTAATGAATTGATAGGCCGATTCAACGTCAGCGTAGGTTCTTTGGGCAGTGGGAGAGCCTTCGCTATTTCTATATCCGCCATAATTGAAGACCATGACGTTGTAGCCTTCCTTAAGGTAAAACTCGTAGTGTTCCCAGTAAAGTTGGTAGAACATGGTGTTTCCGAGGCAGAAGAGAACAGTAGGTCTGGTTTCGTCTGAGAATTTTTTTGTAGCTTCGGGTAGGCTATCTTTTACAGAAAAATACATCCCTTCTATCTGTCGGTTGTCTTCGGTAACGAGAGAAACACTTACGCCGCCTTTTTCAAGGAGGTCTTGCTCGGCTAGTTCGGCTTCTTGAATGGGTCCAGCCATCATTAGGGCTATTGCACCAGGATAGATCCTGTAAAGAGCTAGTGGTCTCGTAATAAAGAAAATTAACAGCTTTAAAAATGAAAATATCATAAAACCAACTAGTTTGAGTTTTAAAATGCAAATAAGTAGTATATTATATAGTTGTTTATATTTTAAAAACAAGGGGAAATATACGAAATGGGTGTGTCAGAGGCTCATTGCGAGATTTTTTTCCAAATTTTCTGAAAAAATCCGCTAGAATTTTGAGATTGTTTCTGGAGAGGCCCCAGAACTTTGATATTGAAATTAGCATGTTCGTCACCATATATCCCCATAATATCCGTTAGCCAACAATCTGTGTGAGTGCTGGGAACAACGGTCACGTAGCGGGAGCGGAGAG
Organism: Chlamydiales bacterium; assembly: GCA_047611865.1. Classification (GTDB taxonomy): domain Bacteria; phylum Chlamydiota; class Chlamydiia; order Chlamydiales; family JBDQID01; genus JBLFWS01. The sequence goes on along the minus strand of JBLFWS010000114.1, from coordinate 6,038 downwards.
CCTTAACCTCAGAACCGTGAGCTTCGGGGTGTCTCACGCGGATAATTTCGTTAAAGAGGGCTTTTACGTGTTCTCGCGACATAATTTCATCATTTGCGGCCTCAACAATGTGAATGTTCCCTCTGATATACTTGATTTTCCTGACATTATCATAGGGGTAAAGATAATCGGTAAACCACCCTAATATTCCACCAACGACATTCCCAAGTTTAGCATAGGTTCTATCTAAAACAAGATCGATGGGATATTTTGAAGCCAGATAGGTCGCTGGACCACCGCCAATGGAAAATCCATGTACAATGATTCTGTTGTCAGAAATTTTTTGAACATTCTTAATGTATTCATAGGCAGCTTCTACATCTCGATAGGTGTTGTAAACGGAGGGAGATCCTTGACTTTGCCCATAGCCTCCATAGTTGAAGACCATGACGTTGACATCCTGATCGAGATAGAAACGAATCATTTCCAAGGAATTTTCATACAAAGTGGAGTTGCCCAGACAAAAAATTAAAGTGGGGCGTCCACTAGGTAGGTATTTATTAAGATCGGGGTGAATTTCTGCAGCATCGAAATACATAGCGTCAATGCGTCTTTTATCGGAGGTGAGTAAGGCAAGACTTTCTCCCCCAAGGTGTAAAAGAACCTGTTTGTTAGCTTTTGCTGTTTTCAGCTTTCGATACATGAAGGTTTTTAATGAGCCGGTAAAAATAATGACTCGGGCAATGGGGCGGGTAAGCCAAAAAAGCAAAGACTTGAGTGCATTTTTAGACCATCGAAGAAAAGAAAAGTAAATATACCGTGTTTTCTTTTTGATTTTGTCTTTGGCATTTTTGATTTTTTGTCTTACCAAACCCTCTCCCGTGGCGGTAGTAATTCCGATAGGCGTTGTTGCATAAAACATGCGTCTACAAGAGGCTTATGATTAACATTTTACCCCGAGTTCACAGAGGGCACAGAGAAAATAAAAAATCACAGATCAGTTGATAACATATTCTGAGAGACTTTATGCATTTTTCTATCTCTCTGTGCTCTCGGTGGTTAAATAAATGATTGTAAACGTATTAAGTTATGCAACAACGCCATTTCGATAGAATAAACTCGAAATATGTAACAAGCTGTTTAGGATCTATATAACATTTTAAGGGTTTTGAATAAAATTATTATAAATATAGATTATGGTTTATTTCGGTATAAGTTTTCGATCGACTTCTTAGATTTCTAAATGGTGGTGGGAGCTTTATTCAGAGAGCTGTAGCTCAGAATTTTCGAAAGAGAGGAGGGCTTTTTTAATATTTAAGTCCATAGCAAAACCGCCAATTTTTTTCCCGGAGGCGATTACACGATGACAGGGGATAAAAAGAGGGAATGGGTTTCTGTTACAAGCGTTACCTACGGCACGATAAGCTTTTGGTGAGCCAGCTTTTTGGGCTAGTTCTCCATAACTGATGGTAGAGCCAAATGGAATGGCAGCTAAATACTGTAGAACTTTTGAAGTGAATGGAGGTAACGAATCTATATTTAATGGGAGTACTAGAGATGAAGGTCTTCTTTCTACATAGTTTTGGACCCAATCAAGGATTTGATGACTAAGTAGAGGGTTCTTATTTTCGTTATAAATCTGAAGGCAGAGTCCCTTTTCTTCACTTCCCTTGAGAAGAGTGCTGGATTCAATGCCTTCTGCATTAATGTGTAATCTAAGAGTAAGGGAGGGGCCTTGTGGGAATACTTTCATATTTTAAGTTCGGCGTATAATTGACCCTCTATTAGAGGATCTTTTAAAGAATTTATGGGAGAAGAAAGCGGCGTAACAAACGCCGCTTTCTCTCATTCTAATACACGGGCTAGGTCTATCTGGCGAATTCTTCAAAGGCAAACTTACTTACTGACTTACCCTGGAAGAACCATTTAGTGGAAACGGTTTCCCCGATGTAAGTTCTGTAAGAGCCATGCTTTTGGCCTTCAGACCACTCAATTTCTTCTACAAGGAGGTCGCCTTCACGGAAGCGCTTTTCAGTACCATCTCTTTTTCCGTTAACATAAGGTACTGTTGCCCATAGCTGTCCATTTTGGTAGATAGTGGTAATACCGTGTTGCTTCCCTTCAAACCATTCTTCTAGAGTGTTTGGTTGTCCACCAATCCAAAAAGTTTTTCTTAGGCCATTAGGTACTCCAGAGGAATATTCGGTAGTAGATTTAGGGTCACCATTTTCATGAAAGGTGCTTCTTAAAATCATGTCTCCATTTTGGATAAGGTCTTTAGAAAGCATGTTTCCATAAGCATCACGGCGTATACGTAAACCTTCTTCCTGCTGTACACGAGATTCCATTTCATTCTGATAGGTGAAATATTCTCCACTGGTCAAGTGACTGCCTTCATATTCTTCGAAGCTTTGGGGAGTACCGTCTTCATACCAGGTAGTAACTCTTTTTCCTTTACTTTCCAGGCTTTCTTCTAACATGGGAATGCCCGAAGTGTAATGTTGAACCTGAGAGATAAGGTTCCCATTCTCATAGAGTTCAGTCTTTTCTATGGTTAGACTGTGGGGAAAAGTAGTAGTGGTTTTTCCATTAAGAGCTCCACCCTCATAAGATCTTGTGATGAGAGAACCGTTATCCAGTGTAGATACAACTTTGCCATGACTTCCTCGGCTTTGCCAATCTTTCTTGGACATAGCTACCCCATACTTATGGATATAGCTTTCTTTGAGAACACCTTTGGGTAGAGTAGAGCCACAACTATTAGCTAGTAGGGCGATGGCCGTCAAAGCCATGAAAAAAGGTATGCGTTTCATTATAAACCTCTTTAATTTATGAGACTGGGTTGTGCCTGAGAACATGTTCACCTAGGGAAGCCAGGACTTTTTCGGTAATACGCGCATGTTCAGCTTCTACAGAATTTTGCGAAACGGTCTTCCTATTGTCTCGGTAAACAAATCTCAAGGTGACGTTCTTGAGTCCTTCCCCGAGTTGTTCGCTTCTATAGATATCGCGTAGTGTGACATTTTGCAAGAGCTTTGATGGGATAGAGCTGAGAGCTGAAAAGACATTTTCCATACTGGTTTCGTCTTTCATCGTAATGGTCCAGTCTCTATCCGACCCCGGGAATACGGGGATCTCTTCCATCTTTTGTTCGGTCTTCTGAAAAGAGTGAAGCTCATGGAGGTTTAGCGTGCAAAAGAATACTCTTTGGTCGATATCGAGCTTTCGCAATATTGCAGGATGGAGTTCACCAATGCTTCCAACGATGGTATCCTGGATGTGGATGGCCGCTTGCCTTCCGGGGTGGAAGACTTCCATGGAAGATTTATCAAATGTGTAGTTGGTGATACCTAAAGAAGAAAATTGATTCTCTACAATTCCTTTTAGGTCGTAGAAGTCAATTTCTTCATCTTTTGAAGACCAGTTGTGTGGGCATGTCTTACCGCTGAGAATAATTCCCGCCATAGTTTGTTCCATATAGCCTTCTTCGGTTTTGAAGTGGATCTTTCCAATTTCAAAACCGCTGATTTCAAAGTTCTTGTGGTCGTGGTTGTAACGTACAACTTGTAGCAGACCGGAGAGGAGAGACGGGCGGAGTACGGATTGCTCGACCGAAGTTGGGTTAAGAACTTTGATAATAGAATCAGGATCGATACCATTACCTTTGATGGTTTCTATCTGGCGAGGACTGATGAGGTCACAGGTTAAAAACTCCTGGAGACCCTCAGAAACAAGTTGAGAGCGAATTTTCTTTTCAAAAGGGAAAAGAGCCGTATGCGGTAAGGGGCTAGATTGATAATGGGCAGGTTTGATCTCTACATTATCGTATCCATAAATTCTCACAACTTCTTCAATAAGGTCGACTTCCTCATGGATGTCGTTGCGGTACGTGGGCACAGAAACAGTGAATGTATCGTCCCCGTCGAATTCATAGGATAACTCAAGGCGTTTAAATATTTCTTCGACTTCACCTAGTGCAAGCTGTAAACCGAGCACAGAATTGATACGAGTGTAACGGCATTGAACCTTCCAGTTTTCAAAAGAAATTTCCTTTACATCAATGAAGCCTCCAACAACAGTACCTCCTGCAAGCTCTCTCATAAGATCAGCTGCTTTGTGGAGAGCGAGAAGAGCATTGTTTGGATCAGTTCCTCTCTCGAAGCGTTTAGAAGCTTCAGATTGTACTGTGATTTTACTGGTTTTGCGTATGTTACTAGGTTGAAAATAAGCAGATTCTAAAAGGATATTTTTCGTGAGGTCTCCAACTTCAGAATTGAGTCCACCCATGACACCAGCTAAAGCTATAGGTTTTTCATGGTCACAAATGAGTAGAGCTTCTTTATTGAGAGTATGGTGCTCATCATCAAGGGTCTGGAACTTCTCTCCTTCTACAGCACTTCGAACGATAATACCATGGCCTTCAAGCTTATCGTAGTCGAAGGCATGGAGGGGATGGCCAAATTCCATAAGAACAAGATTGGTAATATCGACAACATTGTTAACAGTTCTCATTCCACAACTTTCGATACGGTTGCGAAGCCAAGTAGGGGAAGGTGCTACCTTGAGATCTTTCACTACTCGACAGGTGTATCTTGGGCAATGCTCAGTATTTTGAACAGAAATAGAGGCTATGTCGTTGATGGCGGTACTGCTTTCGTCACCCAAAGCATGTTTACTTTTGAGTGTGTGGAGAATATTGTCTCTTAGGGGGATGCCTGTTGCAGCTGATAATTCACGAGAGACTCCAAGTATACTCGCACAGTGGCCAAGGTTTGGAGTAAGAGAAATTTCAAGTATGATGTCTCCATAAATATCATGGAGGTCGGTGCCTTCAACGTAAGTTTCCGGGAATTCAATAATACCCTCAGCTTCTTCTGAGAAGCCAAGTTCCATTTCGGAGCATAGCATTCCCATGGATTCGACACCCCGGAGCTTGTTTTTTTTAATTTTAAAGGGCTTTTCACCAGATGTTAATTTGGCACCAATTTTTGCAAAGGCGGTAATAAGGCCAGGGCGACAGTTGGGTGCCCCACAGACTACTTGAAATTCGTCAGATCCATCGCTGACGGTTGCGATACAAAGCTTGTCTGCTTCAGGGTGTTGTCTAGTTTCCAGGACTTTACCTACGACAACTTTTTCATAGGGTAAAGGGGCTTGTTCAATAGCATCCACTTCGAGGCCTGCCATCGTTAGGATGTCAGAGATTTCTTCAGCTGAATGGGGTAATTCAATGTATTCTTTTATCCAGGATAATGGTAGCTTCATCTTTTCCGAAAAATTTCTTGGGTTTAAGCTCCGATATGCACTCTTTTCTAAAAAATAAGAGAGGAGGACAGCATGAGTTTGTAAGCGAAATAGATCTTTTATATCAAATGTGCAGTATTGCAGAAAAGGCAAATCTGCTACATTCCTTTATATTATAAGGTGAAAGTTCATAGCTCATCCCTGCTTAAAATCATACACTATAATAAATAGTTGACAATCTGAATAAAAGGCTGTGAAAATGTTCTTCGGAAAGAAAAAAAATAAAACACAAAGATACTCTGAAGAAGATACTTCTAACGCAAGACTCTGGCGTCAAGTCCGTCTTTTAACTCAACTCCTGATTGTAAGTGGAACATTAAATATAGGGTTTATTTCTTTTTATTTTTATTCTGTGCTCGACGAACAAACAAAATTCCCCCGTTACGAAAATATGCCCGCTGCGAATGCTCAGCAACAGGCTCCATTGGCAGATTTTCGTGGAAACAAAGAAGTTATTCGTCAATTTCAATCTATGACTTTTGAGCAGTTAGTGGGAAAGATAGCTGTAAAAGATTTAGTGGAAGACGGCTTTACTCAAAGAGATCTGGCTCTTGCATGCATGGTAGATTACTACCACTTCAACCTTCAGGTAGTTTTTAAAGGCGAGACTATTCAGAAAAGAGTACTACTTTTTGGAGAGGAAGGATCTGAAAATACAGATAGTATGGTGATCTTTCCAGGTTTAAGTGATGACGATTACAGGGAAGTTGTTCAGTTTATCAGAACAGAGCGCTGGCCCTTGACAAGCCAGGGAC
>JBLFWS010000113.1:0-10759 GCA_047611865.1 Chlamydiales bacterium | reverse complement strand
GAGGAGCCGATCCCAAAAGCTGCGATATGAACGGTAGCCCTCTTTTAACCTCTACTTGCTATTACAGCCGCCTTAGTGAGGCTGCCTAAATGTCGCACTTCAGAATTGAATCGGCGAAAGTAAAAAAATAGTTAATCTTTAAAAATTTTACTTCTGCTCGCCATCATCATTAAAAAACTCAAAGGCATAAAAAAATCATGCAAGCACAGAAAAAGTTGGACAGGAGTTGGACAAACTCCTCCTTAACGAAAAAAGGCTTAAGTCTGGAAAGACTTAAGCCATTGTATCTTAGTTGATCGGAACAGGACTTGAACCTGCACGCCCATAAAGAGCAAGGGATTTTAAAGCCCTTTCCGATACTGCATAGTTTGAAGCTGATCTATTAATAAGATAAGGGTTGTGGGCTGGAACAACTCTTTCATAGATTTCACCTACACAAGTGGGAAGGGCAGGAGCTTGTTGGATTAGATGGCCCTTTCCCACTATTTTGAGGCTTTCTCTAAATCCATCAGGATCTTTTTTTGGAATTCGAAATCCGTTACCTTGACGCTGGTCGTATAGACAATCATTGTCAATAAGGTGAACAGATCGGGAGTTTCGATCATAGAAAATATTCATTGTGTTGGCATCACCATGCCTCCATCCTAAGTCATCAAGTTTTTCGAGAGACTGACTTACTTGGCGCACGATTTCTTGTTGCTCCTCAACGGAAATATTACGATCGTTGATGAGTTCGTTTACACAGAGACCTTTCGCTCCAGGTAAAAGTACCCAATTGTCGTCGGCAGCGATGGGATGAACAATTTGGGGAAGTCCCTGTCTATTGCTACCGTGCTTAAGAATCTCTGGTAAACGACTTTTCAAAGTTTTTAGCCTTGTGATCGTTTCCGCTGTACGGGAATCCTGTTTGAGGATCTTTAGAAAGAAAACACCTTGGTTAGTATGAATTTTCGCGATTCCGTCATTTTGTCCTCCATTGAATCCTGTTAGCCACTCTTGCCTCTGAATGGCTATTCCACGATTCTGAAGTACAGCAATAGCTTTATCCATTGGAGTATTTGCTGTGCTTGCCGAAGCATATTGAGTTCTTGTTGGGTTAACAGCAGGTGATTGAGGTGGGGTTTCTGTTGGCGACCTTACTGAAGTAGAAGCTTCTGAGAAAGTTCTATACATACAGGAGGGTTCTGGATCTACTGCTTGTACATATATTGGAGCTGCCTGATAAGTTGTGGCCCTGGGTGGTAGCTGAATAAGTGTCGCTAGAGAGTTTACAACATATTGAAAGCTTTCCTGAATTTGTCTATATACATCACCTTGGCCATATTCTCGTGCTGAATAACATTTAGACTGGTGGTCGGCGATTTTAGCACTCAATTCGTTAATTCTTTGGAGATTTGTACCAGATATTCCTTCTGGGGAATTTTGGATAGCGCAAATGGAGTTTTGAATTTCAGATATTTTAGCAACATGAGGATTCACTACCGGCTGTGGGGTGGGCAGTCTAGTTTGGGCAAAATATGGGTAAGAAACTCTTGTTGGTGAAATTCTTGGTTGCATGGCCATTGGTGAAGCTGTGAATGCTGGTGGGGCTGCCCTTACTGAAGGAGACATATAATGTGTGGGCTGATAAGTGAGCCTTGATACAGCTGGGCATGCTTGGGTGTAAGTTATGGGAGCTGCAGAGGCTTGAGCTTGTTGTATGTGTAGGAAGTCATGAGGAGCTGCCATTGGTTGAAGTGAATAATAGGGCATTGTATTTCCTTTTGTTATTTCGTTTAAATTAAAAACTATTATAACATCGGATTATTGGCAGTTGTTAAATAATTTATTAAAAATATGTAAATTTAGATGAGGTTGGGCCGTGATTCGTGTAATATTGGCCAAAAACGTATTCAAGGGGGTTCGGCAACCATTGGTACGAAAACATGTCTTAAGAGCACTTTTGCGCTTATAATCAGTAAGTTATGTATATAAGTGTCGCACTTCAGAATTGAATCGGCGGCCAGCGCAAAAAAGTTATTAGAGCTAAACGCCCCCTTAGATATCCCTGATGCAATAGGAAGAACTCCCCTGCATCACGCCTGCGGCTTTGGTGATGAGGAAATAGCCCTCAGCTTAATCCACGCAGGAGCCGAAGTGAATGTCGCTGGGTCAATAGGACAAACACCTCTCCACATTGCCTGCGCTATTGATTCTAACAGCGTTATCCGAAAGCTTATCGCAAAAGATGCCGATGTTAATTTTAGTGATTCACTAGGGAAGACTCCTCTGCATTTCCTGATGGACAACGGAAACCGAGATATGACATTACTTTTACTTCAGGCCGGAGCTGACCCTTTAAACGAAACTCATTTTCAACTTACTCCCTTTGAATACTCTTTTGACGATTCTGACGAAAGTGGTGCATTTCATTTTTTCGCCGGGTTCGACAAAATGCAAGTTCTTATCGGAGTCTATGACAACAATCTATTGCAATATCTCTCTGATACCCCCAAAGATCTCCTCAATGAAACAATGGTGAAAAACAAAAGCTTCAACCCTCTTCTTATTCCTATTCTTGGTGCAGATCCAAGTCTATACAGGAGTTTGAAGGCAAGTTCTTCTGAGGCCGATTTTCAGTCCTACCTCGACGACCTAAAAACTAATTTCCCTGCAAAACTTTCAGAGTTTTGCCGTGACGCCGAATATTCTATCGACTTTGATCAGATGAAGGCCACGATAGAAGTAGAAATCGCCATCCCCCCAGCACCTCCTTTTATTGAGCTTGACGAACTTACAGAACTTTTTGACAAGATAAATTTTAGTGATCCAAAGGCTCCTCATTACAGGAATCCAAAAGAACTTACAGACGATGGTTACCTTACGACCCCCGAAGACCTCAGAAACTCACTTGTTACATTTGTTCGTAGAATTAAGACAGAGGAACCCTTTGTGGGTACACCCTCAATGGACAAACCTGCACAACTGAGCCAATTTTATAAAAACTTAAAAAAAACTGTTCTTCATATTATTTCCCAATCAAGAGGTATGGATGAAGACCGAAAAATTTCGGCTATTCTTGATTTGGCAGAAGCTGGTGGAAACTGTGGAACTCGTTATACTGGGCAGGCTCACAATACCTACCACTCAATGACTGGCTCCATAAAGATTGAGAGTCTTCCGGAAAAAGTACAAACTAGCCTGCTGAATATGAAAATAGGCATTGTAGAAAGACTTGCTAGTAGAATGGATGCCTCGCGACACCAGCAAATAAGTGATAACCCTGAACCTATCCACGCCTACAATGACTATAGTAAGCTACTAGCTAGAACACTAAAACTCCCGGTCCCAACTGAAATAGATTTTGAAGATCCTTTCGCCCAGAGATTTAACGAAGATGGTGATACGGCTTGGACGAATCTCTTTTTAAGTCGCTTTGGCCCTCACCAGGTTATCCAAAAATTTAAAGATGAGCTTTCCTCGCTTAACCTTTTTGAGAGAGAAACTTTTATGGATTGGTTTCAAGATTTTGTTGATGACGATTTTCAAAAGGATCGCTTCGACTCAGTAAAGAATAAAGCTTCCAGCTTTCTAGAGGAAAACAAAACAGACCCAAAGGCTTGGCGAAAGCTCTGCGAAATTCTAGTAAAGGAGGACGATCTTTACCTCAACCCTTCATCTAAAGAAGGGGACCTCAACTTGGAACTCAAAAAAGCAAGATCATCTGAATTTATGACCAATTTTGTATTAGACGACAAATATAGCTTCACCGACGATGCTATCATCTATTTTTTGAAAAAGACAAACATTCTTAAGTAATGCTCCCTGATCTTAACATCAATCCTTTGTTATTATATTCCAATTACTTGTGGTATTTTAAATCAGCTCTTATAGGAAAATGCTATGTACGTTCCAGATTTTTTTCCCGATAGATCTTTTCATCTGACGACATCTGCTTATCTGGAGCACGTGATAAATTCTAACCTTAGTCAAAAAGTGAGTCTTGTTTTCCTGAAAAACACTGGAGAACTCCGACGCTCCTTTAGCTCTCCGGCCATCCAACTCTCTCAAGCTCAATCACAAGTCCGCTTATCTCCCATATCTGAGCAGCTTATGGATTATGCTATTGCATTCCGTAATGCTGAAAAAAGTCACCTCGTAAAAGAATATAAACTCTCTCAGCAAAAGACCATGTCAAGGTGCCTGGCCAAAACTCTAGCTGTCTTACCCGAAACTCAAAGAGAATCTTTTTTAGAATCCCTTTCCTCCCATGACTGCAAGGTCTTTTTCGTCCTTCCCGCTCTTGCCATCTTATCTCAACTTAAGGCCTCAATAGGAGTGGACTCTATCATTCTTAACAACGAAGTCGAGTGGAGTGATGATAAGTTTGAGTTTCTCCCTGAAATATTAAAATAACTTTTTGAGGAATGGTTTGTTGCCCGAGAGCTCCTGGAGAAACTTTCAGGCAAAGATATCGATACCTTAAAATCTTCTCTGCTAAGCTACGACACTAGGGAAATTGAATCTCTGGACACAAATAGAAAAGCCCGTGTTCTTAACGCCTATTCCGCGATCCAAAGAATCAGCATTAAGATGTCACAGCAGTTCAGCCTGGAGTTCAAAGATATTATCGAAAAGGGTATTGCAAGCTGGAGAAGTCGCCAGGAATCTAGAGTTTAGAGTGGTCTTGTTGCAATTCACCATCGAGCCACTGAGAACTCAGAGGAGGGATGAGACAAGAAGAAACTAAGCTACTATTTTCTCAATTAATGGCTTAAAACGCCTGATCGCATCCCCCCCCCTCCTCAGGCATCTCACACTTTCTCTGTGATCTCAGTGCCTCCGGGCGTTGTTGCATAAAACATGCGTCTACAAGAGGCTTATGATTAAAAATTTACCACAGAGATCACAGAGGGCACAGAGAAAATAAAAAAATCACAGATCAGTTGAGAGTATATTCTGAGGGACTTTATGCATTTTTCTATCTCTCTGTGTTCTCGGTGCTCTCTGTGGTTAAATAAATAATTGTAAACGTATTAAGTTATGCAACGACGCTGCTTAGAGTACGGACTCTTTGTACCAGGGCAGAGCATATTTTGCTCTCCCCTCTCTGACAGCTCTCATCAAACTTCTTTCTATGATATCTGGACTTGAAAAGGTAATCTTCGAATAGGCTGGATCCTTCCACAAGGGTAAGACTCTCCCCCCAAACGTCATCACCGGGACAATATCTACAGTGACTTCCTCTTCCAAATCCAAGTCCACAAGAGTCGCTATTTGCGCAAGAAAGGAAGAGCATTGATTTCTTGTCATTGAGTAGTCTCTGTAATTGTATTGAGAAGAAAGCATGAAATACTCAATCAAATGAAACTGCTGTTCGTCAAGCTCTATTCTCGCAGCAAAAGTGGGCTTATGCCCCCCTGATCCTTGCTGAAACTCTCCATCATATAAACTCGCCCATAGATATTTTATGGGGTTTTCCTCTACTCGTGGGCGCTTCTTTTGCTCTACACTCGGATTGGCATAACCATAATCGATATAATTCATAACCCCTTGAAAATACTTCGGTTGGATGACACCCCATTCGCCACTATGCCCACCCTCCACAAAATAATTTTTCCCGTCTTTCTTACCTTGAAGGAAAACCCAGGCATGACCAACATCGAGCCCCTTTCTTCTCGAAACAGGGTTCTTTGCCAAGCTCTTAACAAGTTGCTTTGAGTCGCTGTAATCAAGATGTCGAGCGTCAACAAGAAAAACCAGGAAATAATCCCCTTCTTTCACAAAATGATCTTCAACAAAAGGTTCATTCAGGTGAACATAACGCTGTCTGTACTCTTTAGTCGTACAAGAAGAAAGAAAAATAAGTAGGAGAATAAGTAGTGAACTAATATATTTTTTCATGAGTTCTCAATGAAACCACAGAGAGCACCGAAAGAACGTGCACTTTTTCACTAAGCACTTCCCTCTCTCTTTACTCATTTGTTCTCTGTGGTTCATTTATTTTTTGCTGCCTTATGGACTAGGTCGTGTATTAAAATTACGAATGGCCGTTTTTTTTATCTTTTGTGGCATTGGCGAAGCCTTCATGAGGAACGAAGTGAGTGCGCACCATTAACGGCTTAGATCGAGTATCTAATCAGACATTCCCTAATTTTAATACACAACCTAGACCCTCTTACACTTTAAAAGCGATATGCTCACGAAATCTTTTAGCGATTATTGAATCTTTATCCCTTGCTGTAAGATAGTAGCCCTCCGCCTCTTTTAGCTCGCCACCCTCATAGAAAACGATAGCCATACCCACATTTACTTCAGCATGTTCGGGGTCTACCTCATATGCCTTTTCCAAAAACTTTTTAGCCGTTGCCCACTTCCCTCTTGTGAGGGCGAGATTTCCAGCTGACAGCATTTTATCAAAAAATGACATCTCCTTCGGATCGATAGCCACAGCCTCTTCTTGCTGTTGGAAGGCTTTTGAAGCCTGTAATACCTTGGCAAGGTTTCCTAAGGAAATAGGCTCATCCTCTTCAAACTCTTCTTCACAACCATCAATATTGTCATTAATAGTCAAAGCCATATCAGGATCATATAATCTATCCTGTAACTCCATGAAATCCTTAGGTCGTGCAGTAACTAAATCCTGCAAACAATCCTTAAGAAAAGGGACCCATTTTGGTGGAACCGTTTCCCAATCAATCTCATTAAGGCTAAGAAATTTCTTTTCCGAAAGCAATGAAACCGCAAGTGCGCCAAAAGAAAAGAAGTCCGCTGCTGGTCCTACTTCATGACATCTTTCCAGGTCTCTCTGCTCAGGGGCGAGCATATGGATATCTTGAAGGATATCTTTTACGACAAGCTCTTCAAGAAAATCGTGTTTTGTATCTTTTGAGATAGAATCTATCAATTTTACAAAAGCTTTCCCTCCAAGAGCAAAAGGAATTCCATGGTCAGACAAAACAATGCGTTCTATTCTTTTATTAGAATCAAAACTCAGATGTATCGATCGAGGAAGAAGGTAGCCATAATATAAACTCTGTCCATGTCCTGTTTTACATTCATGCAATGCAGCAAGAGCACGAGCTATCTCCATAAGAATCAACTCAGCATCAGCCTGACCTATTTTTTTATCCAGAGAATACTCTTTCAAAGTTGTAAGCAAACGCCCATCATCTTTTACGAAACCTTTTTGTACCGTGATCAACATATCCGTATCATACGTCCAAGTATAATGAGAAAAGATCGGCAGAGATAAAGTATAAATAACTCGATGATAGGAGCGGAATCTTTCGCAAGAGGAATCGTCAATAAAGTCGGGAGAATTTACCAGGGACAATTCATAAGCCCCCCCTTCCTCTCTCTTCAGTACAGTTTGCCGACCGAATAGGTCAGCTTTATGCCTTCCTGCTACAATGAAGGAACTTAAGTTTTTGTTAGCCTTCTCGAAATAGCTCTGGTAACGATATGCTAGCGCATCCACCGACTTTTGCCGCAAGCGTAAGACTATATAAAAAAACACAAGAACTACAATGACCCCAAAAAAAGCCAGCAACAACTTCCCAATAGAAGAGTGATAGATAATTTGCAGGCGGTGAACAAAATTCATTTCAAATTACCTCGCGTCAAATCGAATTTCAACTTTAATACAACAGGACCCACTACGATGAACTGTTCTTAGTAAAATAAGCGTATCAAAAACGGAGAGGGACTTTTCTCTTTTCAGATAAAGCTGTGCAGGGCGATCCCCTTTAGTTATATGTCCAAAAAAACGACCATCACCCTCTACTTTAGCAAAACGTAACGTCAGCTGGGCTTTTTCACTATTCACCAAAACATCTTCGTTCAATTGGAAGGTTGTAGCAGCTTTACCTTTAACCCTCAAATTGATGTTTTCGCAAAGATCGCAATAAAAAGCAATTTCGCGGCAATGTTTTTTGTTATTAAGGTCAATATCTTCCGGAAGAGTAAAAAATAAATCGGCTCCATTCTCATGTTTTTCGAAGCTCATCTTATAGTTCCCCTTTGGACAAACGAGGTTATATACTTTAGCAGAACTTCCCCATGCCATACGAAAAACATGATAACCCTCATCTGACTGAGGCAAACCATCATGCTCCTGTACAGAATATGAAAAGTTTTTTTCCTTAGTCATCTCCCACGCTCTACCATTAAGAGATCCCTGCATACTAAGAGTTTCCAACTGTGAGGGGAGTTCTTCACTAAAAGAACGAATTAAGGCCCCTTTGAGAGTTACAATATTCCCTGGGGAATACTCCTTTAGTTCTCCCTTTGCTTGACAGGAGAGAAAGAAGTCATAATAGCTGGGTTCTAGACCACTTTTCCAATAGTATTCTTGTACAGGAGGTCCTATGTATGTCTGAGTCTGAGGATCCCAGGTGCTGGTGAGATGATGTAAAAAAGTCTCCCAAGGAGTTCCTGATAATTCTGTATAGCACATCTGCAAGCCCGTAAGAATTTCTCCCATTTTTCTTGGAGAGAACCATAAATCTCTGCTCTTTGGCTCTGCCAATTTCTCAACAGAGTCGTCATTTCTCCATTTGGGTACATTCAAAGTTTCTCCTACAGCTCTCGTTCCTGCAGCTAAGATTACTGCAAAATGATATGGAGCAGGATTTTCTTTATGCATTTGCAAGCTATATGAGATGAGAAGACGAAGGCATTCTTCGATACGGGTACGGAGAGAGTTTCCCAAAATATTTCGAAATTCTTTATAGATCCAGAAAAAAGGAGGGATCAGTTGAACAGCCAGCCACCTATGTTTACAAGTCGGAAATTCATGGAGGTATAAAGGGAAATTCCCTTCCATAGGAGAGCTTCCTATATGTTGAAAGTAAAGAATTTTTTCCAAAATCTCCTTACTCTCCAACACATTGTCTGACATCCGACTACGTAAAAGGGCCAAAGCGAACAACACATTTTCCAATACGGGGATACTATGCTCATTGATATCCGCTTTGTCCTTGTAATTAAAATGAACGAATCCCGTTTCCGAGCTTTGCCTGTTACGCCCATCTTGTATTGCCAAACTAATCAGACGGCGAATTTCATCTGTCTTTTGTGTTTTCACTATAACTGTCATAATCGTAAGCCTCCTGCTACATCAATATTTTGCCCGGTAATATACGAGCTTTTCTCATCCATAAGAAATGTCACTACACGAGTAAGGTCTACCGAAGACGCAGGCCTTCCTACTGGGATTTCCGCATGGTCTTCAGGAAGATCTACGGAATGATTTAAGTGTCCTGGAGAAACCATGTTCACACGAACTCCACTTTTAGCTAATTCACGGGCAAATGATTTAGTTAGCATCAACATCCCTTGCTTCGTAATCATATAGGCTGTTGCGTAGGTATCGGCTTTTGTGGAGTCCACTCCAACGCATCCCATATTAATCACATTCCCCTTACACTTTTTCAAACTAGGAGCTAATGCTTTAGTCAATTCAAAGGAAGCATGTAGATTTGTTTGAAAGAGAGCGTGCCATTCATCAGCTGTTGTCTCCAATGCAGACTTAATGATGTAGTTGCCTACGTTGTTCACTAGACCGCAAGTTTTATGGTAAGACTGTATGTATGCATCAATAAAAATCTTCAGTGATTCTCTGGTAGAAAAGTCTCCTTGAATAGTCTCTGCTGAAACTCCAAAAGAGCGACATTTTTCCGCCACTGTTTCAGCCACTAATTTGCTGGAATGATAATGTATAACGATATCATATCCTTTTTCTGCCAATGCCAGACAAATCTTTGAACCCAGATTTTTTGCTCCCCCCGTAACAAGAGTCCACATCCTATCGACCTACCTTTTCAAGGCTTTTTTCCAGTTCCACTACAGCGTAATCTCCTGTGGGCAAAGCGTCTGGTTTCTTCACTGTAATTTTAGCCCACTCAAGATCGTATTTTTGAAAAAGTTCTTCCAGAACTACATGGCAATAGGTTTCCAAGAGTCCGAATTTTCCCTTTTGAGCTGTTTCCGTACATAGCTTGGAAACTGCGACATAGCAAATAGTATCTTGAACGTCATCGCTTCTTACGCACTTGGAGAAATCTCTGATCAGTTCAAGATCAACAAATATCTCCTGCTCCCTGGATTTTTCTTCTGGAAGTACTCCGATAATACAGGAGATCTTATGGTTTAAAATTTTAATTACACCTTTCATGGAACTTTTATCCTTAAGGAAAAGCTTTAAAAACAGAGTATTTTACTACAAAACGTGATAAGTTTCAAACAACTGCTCTACTAAGATTAAGGCTGGGGTAAATTTCCCATAAGCTTAGGTCGTGTTTTCAAATTGCGAAACGCTGCTTTTGAGAGTATTTCGCAATTTGAAAACACGCTCTGGTAGACAAAAAGGACTTTACAGAACAGGCAGAATATACAATTTCAATCGATTTTTTTTCTTGCATCTTGCATTCTTGCCACGTTCTAATAAAATAATTTTCAAAAAATTAAGGAAATCGTTACTGTTCAGTTACGAAGAACTACTACAAAAGAAGGCGTCAAAAGAAAATGAAACGAAATACAATACGAACATTTTTCTCATCACTTTTATTGCTAATTTTTCTTTTAACTTCTCCCTCATGGGCTGATGCTCCTGACCTGGCTGAAGAAACACCCGTTTTGCAAAGCAAAAGAGCCCCCTATTATCCCGATGTAGGAAATTATTTAAAAAGTCCTCCCGTAGAAAGTGAAATTCCTCCCAAAGTTAGCTTTGGTGCTCAAATGATTCAGATGCTCCTAATGCTGGGATTAATTCTCCTTC
>JBLFWS010000112.1:0-10920 GCA_047611865.1 Chlamydiales bacterium | reverse complement strand
CGGAATCATAATCCGGGTGTCGTTGGTTCAAATCCGACTGCCGCTACTTTTTCTTATAAATACTTTCAAGATACATTCAGAATAGAACAAAAGATCGCAAAACTTGCGTTCGCTTAATTTCGCGAAAATACGATTGGTAAATTTTCACTTTACAATATCGCTGTTTTTCAAATGTCCAAATGTCCAAATGTCAAGCCTGATCCCATTTCTGACACCCTTGACCAAGGTGAACCCTCCATTAGAATGTGACACCAGTCTTTTCTTTGATTAACGCTTTGTTGATTTTTTTTCTTTTTAACTCTTTAGCCACATCTTTCAAAATCTTATTGATCCTCACTTGATCTCTAGGAGCCTCAACAAGATTTTCTTTCACAATAACCTCTCCCTTGTATGTTATTCTTTTCTTATTTCCAAGCTTATCCAAGACAGCCTTTTTATCGTACAGGATGAGTGTTTCGTTATCTTTAAGCACTGAAATGATTAATTGTTTGGAAATGGGGCAGATAAAAAAGTTCCCGTTTCTCATTTTGATGTCCTCGATGACACTCTTGATTACTAAAGCATCTTTAGTTCCCCTTCCATGATCTAAGAGGGCTGAGCAAAAGTCCAACGAATTACATGCTGTTTTGAAGAAGTATTTTTCCGAGTTTCTGCCCACAACTGTAGCCATTTGCGTGAGATCTCTCCACGATTGACCACCGGCAGTTCTTCTAACAGCATAATGAGTGATATTTTTAGTTAATTCTAGCCCAGTCATGATGACGGGTTTAATGACTTTTACATTCGAAATCTGAGCAGCTGCGGCAGCTACAAATGTGCCTCTTGCAGCAAGATTTGCCAGCTCAATTTTTGAAAGCTTATTTTTTTCTCGATAAGCCTGTTTACCACTTTGAAATATATCCCTTGCAGAATCGTAAACGATGTATCCTTGATATGCTGTATTTGCATACGAAAATAGTCCCACTGCAACTGGTAAAGCCATTTCGAGTCCTTAGTCGGTGTTTACTTAATATAAATTAAAGAAACTGAGGTTGTTTTTTTAGAAATCCAAATGAACACCATTCCCAATTTGGGTCAAATGCGGTGCGGTCAAATTGGCGGTTTTCAAACCTGTGTGCATACAATGCATTAATTTCAAAACAGTCTAAGGTAACTTTTGCTAAGACATAGGTCGCTGCAATAGCCCCAGCGAAGGCATAAAGAGGCGTCGTTGAAGCAAGAAAGCAGGGAAATCTAGCCACTTGAAAAATTTTAACAGCAAACTGTGACACTTTATATGCAGAATAGGCAGTAGCTGATAAGGAAGTCACTCCAAGGCTTGTTACTCCAAGGTTTTTTATGTCATTGGCGAAGAGGTCGCTTCTAAAATAATCACATATTAGCATCTAAACAGTTTCCATTTGTCTCAAGTTTAAAGATATTGCGGCTAGGTGCGTAAAAAACCGTATGAATCCTAACGTCGACTATGGTTAAATATTTGACTCTCTCTAGGAAGAACTTCTTCGCTTCTGAGTCTATATCGTCGTCTGATTTCAAAAAGGTCGAGGGTTACCTTTGCCATTACATATGTCGTGGTGACTGCACCGATCATGGAATACAAAGGCAGACTTGAAACCAACAAACAAGGGAACCTTATGGACTGCAAAAAAGCGACCGCAAATTTTGCCGTTTTAAAAGCGGAAAAAGCACTACCGGCTAACGTAAGGCCCAAAAGACCTGAAGTAGCTTGAATCTTGATTTCATTGATGGTATTTTCGGAAATTCTCATCAACTATTCTCCTCTGGAAAATGATGAACATAATTCACCGTTAATCTATTCCGATAAGATGAAAGCGTAACTTGAAAAAAAGTTTCTGCACCAGTCAATTGACAGAGCTCATCCCTTCTACTTCTTTCTCTTGGTCGCCCCCCATTGGGACAAATATCTAATTTACGATCTCTGATTCTTTCGACCTTTACTGACAATCGGGTAGCTCGATTTTGGACTATATCCGGATCATTTAATCGATGTTTACTGTCATGATAATCTGTCGCAGTAATAACAACTGCGGAGACTAATCCTGCAGCAACAACTTGCGCAACTTCCCTTTTTCCCAAGTAATCCGAGAACTTAGGTTTTGACCTGTCTACGAAAGCCATTTTAACATCACCATAAATATCTCTAGTCAAATTTCCGTCCGAATCTCTTACTGGATTGATATCAAAAGGCTTTCTATGGTGTGATTCACAGGCATCGCTATAGTCTGACCATCGAAGAAGGCCATAAATACTTCCGTAAAGCGTAGTAATAACACCGCTAGTTTTTGCAAACCACCCAGTAGCTTCGGTCTTCAACTTATTATTATTGCTGACGATTCTCATTTTGACTTCGTCTTGAATTACTCTTTCTTCGTTATCGAGTTGTTGAAGGAAACGGCAAAGATCGCCAGGATTTCCATCAAGAGCAGTTGAAGCGTACATTAGGTCTGGAGTAATCATTATAACCCGGTCAATTATTAGTAATAATAAAATTATATTAGTCTGGGTATTATACAGATGGTGAATGGTTTAAATCAATATAATCTAATAAATTGTAGACGCAACGTAATAATTTCACCTATAAAACTAAGTTGAAATGTCACCTTTAGTTATAATCTTTGGATTCTCTTTCTAAATTGGGAGGCCTATGGAGATTATACGAATGAATAAAAAAGAACTTTACAGAGGTGAAATCATATCTAACGCAATCAAAGGTGAAATTGCTCAAATAAAAGCTAGTGAGCAAATGGGTATTAGCCTTAGGCAGACAAAACGTTTATGCAAGAGATATAGGAAAGGAGGGCTAGCAAACTTGGCGCACCGTAATCGAGGTAAGCCCAGTAATAAGAAAATGAACTCCAACATCCGGACAGGGATGCTGGAGTTGATAAAAAGCAACTATCCTGATTTTGGTCCCCAGCTGATCATGGGTCATGGGTGCCAGGCCTGCAAGTCTGCAACTTCAATAAGTTTACATTCTATTTTCCCTAATGCTTCTGTTGTTTCTTGACAAAACATTTTCTTGTTCTGAAGTCGAGAGATAAGACTGCTAATGCTACTCGCTTCCCTAGACATATACGCACTGACATCTTCAATCGTGTTGAAACCAAATTGCTTCACAAAATGCGCTACAAATGCCCTAGCAGATGAGTTTTGACGCGATTGTCCTTTAGATAAAATTTGGTTTTTGCAAATCCCAAATTCTGTTGCTACAGTGGTAAGTATGGTTTCAAAGGAAAGAGGAGGCAACTTGCCCTGACATTTTTCTTTTCGAAGAAGTTCTCGAAAAGTGTCACTGCCTAATCCGTCACTTTCGGAAAAACCCCGCCTCAGCTTTTCTAAGCTTTCAGAACTCTCTTCTTTTTTGACATACGCACTATACAAAGATTGTGCCTGGGACCTCGAATCTGAAAATTTCTTAAGTCCCCGTAAAGTAGTACACCAAGTAATCTCGTCTAACTCTAGATATGTATTGTGACCCGACCAATGGTACGCCTCTGGCTCGGCAACCAAATCAGCTCTAACAGGATTCATATGAATATATCGAAGCAATCGCTTAAAGTAAGCATCTTCATCGATCAAAACCGACTTAAACCTCCCTTGGAAAAGATGGCCTATCCGATCATGTCGTTTATTGAAAAACTGACTGTATCGGAATGCAAGGTTATGCATGACTGTGGAAAGTGGGATATCACCAATTTGCAATAAGAGGTGGATGTGATTAGACATAAAACAGAATGCATGAATGCGATGACCATAGCGCTCGATACCTTGCTGTATCAACATGCACATTTTACATCTATCAAGATCATCGACATAAATATCTTGACCATCGTTCCCTCTAAGCATCACATGGTAACTTGCACCTGATATGCTTTTACGCTTTTTTCGCCCCAATTTATACCTCCCATTTTCAGAGATATAAAATAGGGAATAGATGCCTTTTTTTCAATTCAAGTTGCAGTCTTGCAGGCCTGGCACCCATGACTAAAAAAAGCAAATCCCCAGTCCAAACACGACTATTTTACGGTAATTCGTAAAACAGGCACGACCAATTTACGACATATCGTAAAATAGTCTTGACTATTTTACGATATGTCGTAAAATAGTCAATATACACTGAGGTAAAAGATGCAAAAAAGAACCTACACAAAAATAATTGAAGATCATTTCAAAGAAAACCGACAAATGCTGTTTCTTACCGGCCCACGACAAGTAGGGAAAACCACTGTGAGTAAAGAATTACAAAAAAAATTCTCGAACAGTATTTACCTTAATTGGGATGACCAAGACCATAAAGAACTCATCTTGAAAGGCCCCTCAGCAATTGCCGAAGAAGCGGGTCTCAATCGTTTAGGTAAAAAGAAAACCCTATTTATCTTCGATGAAATACATAAATACAGCCATTGGAAAAATTTCCTTAAGGGATTTTTCGACACCTATGAAAATAAAACTTCTATTCTCGTTACCGGTAGTAGCCGTCTCGACGTTTATCGAAAAGGCGGAGATAGCCTAATGGGAAGATATTTCATATTGAGAATGCACCCTCTTAGTATTGCAGAAATCGCCGGGCAAAATGTCAATGAAGACCCCACCAATCAAGCGAAAAAAATCCCGCAAACAAAACTACAAAACTTAATGGATTTTGGCGGCTTCCCTGAACCATATACCAAAAATAAACGTACATTTTACCGAAGATGGAGTGCGCTAAAGCACTCATTGCTTTTTAAAGAAGATTTGCGCGAATCGACCATGATTCAGGATTTAGGCGAAATTGAACTGCTGGCAGAACTCCTAAGACATCAAATAGGTCAACAAGGAAATTACAGTAACCTGGCAAAAAAAATCCGAAAAAGTGTAGATACTGTCAGAAGATGGTTTGAAATACTTCAATCATTCTATTACTGTTATGAGATTCGACCATGGGCAAAAAATGTGACAAGGTCATTGCTAAAAGAGCCAAAGTTCTATTTGTGGGACTGGTCTCTGGTAGAAGATGAAGGAGCAAGAGTAGAAAACTTCATCGCCTCTCATTTACTGAAAGCCGTTCATATGTGGAATGACCTAGGCTTTGGAGCGTACGGCCTACACTACCTCAGAGACAAAGAAAAACGCGAAGTCGATTTCATCATAACGAAAAACCAAAAACCTTGGTTTTTAATTGAAGCAAAAAAATCAGCAAACAAACCTATTTCCAAGGGTTTAGTATATTTTCATAAAATGCTGGACACTCCCCATGCCTTTCAAGTTGCCCTAGACTTACCATTTGTTCCTGACAACTGTTTTGAAGAAAAAGGCCCCATCAAAGTACCTGCCTCAACTATTCTTTCTCAACTTGTCTAAAAAAGGGGCTCCTTCAATGATGAACAAAGCAGTAATCATCAAGTTGCAGTCTTGCAGGCCTGGCACCCATGATCTATATCGTCAAAATAAATTTAATGCAAAAAAAGAAGCTACACAAAAATGATTGAAGATCATTTCAAAGGAAACCGGCAAATGCTGTTTCTTACTGGTCCACAACAAGAAGTATTTTACGAATTTTACTAGCGATTAGCCGATGTCTTGACAGCTTATTTGGCCCTTCTTTCTTAACTATCGATCTTGTTAATGTTCATATACCTGCACCCCAAACACCCCTGTAGCGCGTAAGTCACCATTGGTCGCTCCATAAGAACCCGCTCCTTCCGCAGCGCCCGGTCCAAATAGTTGGGTTCTAAAATAACCTGAGCCACCACCGTTAAGCGTGGCCGTTCCTGTGAATTGCGAATTGATATCTGTTCCCGAAGGCCGCTGCAGGTAAAGATAACCTGTATTGTAACTCAGACTCCCTGATACAGCACCCGTTCCAAAATTAACAGACATGCCTGCATAGCCAAAATCTATCGTAGGTGCCGTTGTATCATTGATGTTCCAAATAGATCCCATCGCAGGACCCGAATAATAAACGTAGTTTGAATTACCGCCATTCCTCAGAGCTTCCATGTCAGCGGCAGATGTAATAGAATTGAGGTGTCCAAAGGAGGTAAAGCCTCTTAGCCCCCGCCCTTCCGATACCCCCTCATTTATAGACCATATCCCCCAACCTATGTGCTGAAATTCATTTAACCCGGGGACACCTGCAATAAAACTGTTTGTAGTATTAAAGGAAGAAATTCCCGCTTCATTCTCCCCTGCACTCGAGTTGAGATCGAGAGTAGTAATAAAGCCATCTTTACTTACAAAAACTTCAAGCGGATTAGAGGGTTGATCTACGGATAGAGTGCCCATAAAGCTCTCAAATTCTGTCAGATTAAAGTCGAGGGTGTAGTCGCTCTTACCTTGAATCAGATGCGAAGCATTGGTATCAAGTTCAGAGAAGACGTCATTACCCATTGCCCCTGCCACATAACCTACGAGCTCGACTTGTGTATGCTGGCTTATATCATCAGTCTTGCTAACAGTTGTCAGGACTCCTCCACCTTTTACGAATTCTTCTCCCGGAATATGCTCTCGGCTATAGGTGAAATAAAGGTTTTCTGCCCCTTCACCCGCATATTTTATGTTTGCGAGATTTTGTTCAATATCTGCAAAAAGTAAACTATCAGATGCTGCCTCACCGTTATTTCCGAAAACGTCAAAAATGGCCAGTCCACTTAATATTCCATCAACGTTAACATTGCCCCCTTCTTCATCATACACAATGATAGTCCCTTGCTCAGGTATAAAGGTAATGCCATGCAGACCAGGTGTCGGGCCACCATCAAGAGCCATCACAGATAAACCTAGAGATAACTCTACACCTGATGAGGCATCTCTCTGTAGCCTTTGATAGGAGACACCCGAATAATACGAGTGTTGGCCACCAAGCCCTATCTGATCAATTAGAGTCTCTCCCTGAATATCTGTACTCGGTCCAACACCAGAAATAAACCACCCATCCTGAAAAAGAGAATCTGGAAGATTGGGGTCTCGTTCTGAATTAAACCCCCAGGTAACCCCTGTCATAATCTTATAAGCTTCCAAATCTTCTTGCCATACAGACGGCAGTGCCCAATCCTCATCGTAAACATCTATACCAGCCCTGCTTACCACTGAGTAGGGGTCCAGAGCATATGTTCTTTCAATGTAGGGGCTATATATGTAATTTACATTTTCGAAGGCTTCTTCTAACTTCGTTTCAATGTCTAAACTTAAGATATTTTCAAAACCGCTTTCCTCATAAATATAATCAGTTAAACGATAATAAAAATAACTTTGATAATACTGCATAAGATCTGAATCATCCAGAAGACTCCGGCCTATGTTTCCCTCTGCTACCTCATTCTCTACGAAATCTCTCATCCCTCCTGAATCGGGAATGCTCTCCAATGCGCTTTTAATTTCGGATGCTGAATAAGCTACCATGGCATCAAATACCACTTCTGATCTAGGGTCATTCTCACCTCTGGGATAAGAAAAGTAAATGGAGAAGATGATTTCCGCCACGTCGTTTACCGCTGTTTCCTCATAGAAATCGGATAAGGATATTAATCCTTCAACAAAGTAGCTATTTAATCTTGAGTTAAACGAATAGAAGCTTGGAAGGTTCGAGGTGGATTCGTAAAGAGTGGAGAAGGCCTCATAGGAATTCCTCTCTATTAGACTTTGAATAAAAACCCCCGCCTCCCCTTCTTCCGGATCAGCTATTATGCTTGTCACATAACTTGCAATCACAGCGGAACTAGAACTTGTATCATTTAGCGTAAAAGGTGAAATATCCCCACTTGCCAAGCCCTCTTCCAACAGTAATAAAATCCCTGCTGCGTCGGGAACATTTGATATTCCATTGGTAACATCCTGAAATGCCCCAAGAACCATACCCTCAAATAAGATATCAAAAAGGGTTCCTTCTCCACTCCCTTCTAAGAGGCTTTCTCTTGCTGTCAATTGAAGATCGGAAATAAACTCTACGCTATCCAAAGCACTCAGGTCTTCCGTCTCTTGTAATGTTACGTTCACAAAATCGATAATGGATGAATCACTTGGTAAGCCCTGAACTTCTGATGCTAATAATTGCATTGCCAATTCAATTTGTTCTTCCAGAATAAATTGACCAAGGTCACTGAGAACCCTGCCTTCTAAATACTTTGACTCCACAATGAGAAAAGAGTCTTCTCCCGGTTTCACAAGTTCAATAGCTAGAAGAGTTCCATCCAAAAGATGAGTTCGGAAATCCTCAACAAATTGATTCCCATCGGGAATTTCTGCTATTTCCTGATTTATCTCAAGCAAAGTCTCTTCCAACTCGTCCTGAAAGGTAAAGAGTACAAGATCACTCACAGTACCCTCTGTAAAGAGTATCTCCCTAAGCTGTGTCTCTATCAATTCTGCTTCCAGGGGTACTCCTGCTTCTATAGAGATCTCGTGCTCAAGAATCAAACGAATGATTTCAGACTCTATATTCGTCGTAGCTGGCGTTTGAATTATCTCTGCTCTGATTTCGTCAATAGCTTCTATTATATGCTCTTCAAAGATAGCTCCTGCCAAAACACTGCCATTAAGGCCTGCCCCAAACTCATCTTCTAAAATGGCAAGTATCTCACCGTTATCCCCAGCTTGAAAAGCATCGAAATCAATACCACCAAAGAGGATCAAATTCCGAATCTCTTCCAAGAAAAAATCAGCCTGGGGAGCCACATCAAAGTCTCCTCCAACAATAATTAATGCTGAAGTAATGTTTTCGAAGAGGTCCAACTCGACCTCATCGGTAAGTTCATCTAGATCAGCAAAAAACTTGTTTTTAAGATGCTGAAAAACGATTCCATAGGCTACTTCCAGTTCAATATCTTCGGGGGTAACACTGGAATCCGTAATCAGCTGTTCAATTTCTGAAACAATTTCTTCAACCTCTGGAACAGTCGTGATTTCGGCTTGTTGTACAAAAGTCTCTTCTTGGTCTTCAGAAATAACACTCTCAATTATGGCACTGCGATCAATAATATCCGAGAAGTCAATAAGTGGAATTTCTATCTCTACAACAGGTACCTCAACTTCAACGACAGGAACTTCAACCTCTACATCGGGTACTTCCATATCTATTTCCAAGTCGGGTGCTTCAACCTCTACACTTGCTGTTTCTACAATAGGCCCTTCATCATCAAGCCCTGCAGAAGCCACCTCTACGGATGTGTCTCCCGAATCACCTTCATCAAGTAGCGGCGTACTACTTTCGCTTTCTCCAACAGCCGTCCCTTCACCATCGTCAGTTGAGGGACCGTCTCCAGCTTCAGACTCTCCTTCAGGAGAACCATCATCTTCTGGTGCTTCTTCGCTTTCAGGGGGAGCTTCATCCTCCTCTACCCCCGCTGATTCTTCTGAGTCGCTACTCTCCGTTTCGTCTGAACCTTCATCAGCAGCTTCTTCTTCACCGGCGGCTTCGCCTTCATCATCACTACCTTCTTCTTCGGCAGCTTCCTCTTCAGCTTCTTCCTCTGAAGCTTCTTCTTCAGCTTCTTCTTCTTCAGCTTCTTCTTCAGCCTCTTCTTCTTCAGCCTCTTCTTCCTCTTCTTCAGCCTCTTCTTCTTCCTCCTCTTCCTCTTCTTCCTCTTCCTCCTCTTCCTCTTCTTCCTCTTCCTCCTCTTCCTCTTCCTCTTCCTCTTCTTCCTCCTCTTCTTCCTCAGCATCTTCTTCTTCCTCTTCGGCAGCCTGCTCTGCTTGATCCACCAAAGATCCTTCGATTGGAACCATAGCAACACCAGAGGGAGTTACTTCTAAACCTACGGCTGGATCATCCAATACAAAGCTTCCAAAACCCTCTGTTTCCACTTCTAGGACGTGACCTTCTGAGGTTCTAGCCAATAAACTAGGGTTATCGCCAGAGGATGTCTTAAATTCACCTCCGGACCCCCTAATCCCGATTGTCGCTGTAGCTGTGTGGATCTTATAGTCTTGTGGAGCTATTTTCGCGATTTTACCTGCTAAAAAACCTAAAGTACCGTCGTCAACAGTACTTTTATTTACAGCAATTCCCTTTTCTTCATCAAACTTGTAATCATCAATAGTAAAGTCACTTCGGGCGGTCATTCTAAGAGTTGAACCATCGGTAAAACTTAATTGTAAAGTAGTTTTCTTTTTAGTTTCAATACGATCTCCGATAAATAACGGGGAGGCTCCCATCAATTTTCGCTTCTCTCCATCTTTACCTATCGCAATAGCCTTACCTTTTAAGGAAAGTATAATTCCCACTTTTTCCTGAATTACAGCGGGCTTTGAAGCTTGAGTCACAACTTCATCCGCTTGTGCAATTTCCATGAATTTAACAGGTAGAGAAATGCTTTGATCGACGTGAACCGCATCAACTCCTGCTGTCATAAGACCAAAGCATAAAATGGTAAATATAAGACTAAAATAAGACCGGGTGACCATCGCTCTTCTCCCTCATATAGAAGATTCAAGCACAGCCCATCGACTGTGTCATCGCAACTACCCCCATAGGTATTATAACTCAAATCTATAAAAAAATCAATTGTCTATGCTCAAAATCACTCAGTTCGCAAGCCTTTACAGCTCCTGCACCAATAAACGCGCTTGAGCCCTTGATGTAAAATTTCTCTGAAAAACAGAATCAATAAAATCTTAAATCTAAGACAAAATTATGCAAAAGCAAAGGCTTCATCAGGCGGGAAAATATCGGGCCAAATCCGATTATTAAGCTTGTTTGCGCATACATTCTACTTTAATAAAAAAGCGACTACTACAATAGTAGATTAGTAGTGAACTATTAGAACTACTGCTATTACAAAGATATAAAAAATGAGTTTTGACGGGATTGTCCTTTAGACAGGGCGATTTCATGAAGAAAACTTTACACCTAACACAGACAATAGGTAATTGTTATCCCACCCAGCCTTCTGCCGTTTTATCTCAATCCCTGCTTTCACAGTT
>JBLFWS010000111.1:0-11139 GCA_047611865.1 Chlamydiales bacterium | reverse complement strand
CCTCTTGATAGCCCCGTACTTTAGCTCGGGGATAGGAAAAAAAGATTCTGTGCCACGGTAGTGGCACCTCTCCAATATAAGCAAAGAACAAAACGTTTATCAATTTTGATACCCTGCATTTTTAGAAGGTCGGGCATGACTCAGTTACATAATCACAAATTCCTTCGCTTCTCTTAAGTCATCCGAGATTTTGCTCAGACAGCCTATAGGCTTAGGAAAAAGTGTTACCTTGAATTGAACCATGCCCATTTTTCTATCTCTCTGTGTTCTCGGTGCTCTCGGTGGTTAAATAAATGATTGTAAACGTATTAAATTATGCAACAACGCTATTTAAACACACTTTCGAAAAGCTTCTTGTACCCCGCAACGGTTTTCTAACATAGCTAAAACTGTTTTTACTGGAGATGGATAAGAGGTGTTATGATATTTCTCGTGCTCTTTCTTATAATGGAAGGCTCTCGATATTGCCTGGAAAACCAGTTCATCATCCAAAAGAGCTTCGCCAGGGTGATTTTCTGAGTAAATTTCTTTAACAATGCGTACAGCACGATCGATAAGTTTGTCATTTGACGGAGAGAGGTCAACCATGATGTTTCCGTGGACTTTACCCATTAGTATCATAGCTCCGTTAGAAAGGTAGTTGAGGGTTTGCTTGAGGACAAGGGAAGGGATGAGTTTTAAAGGGTCCTCGTAGATGTCTTGGATGTCTAGATGGATGATATCATGGATGATATCCAGGTTTTGGGTTTTATTTATGGAGATAATGGCAGTGCGGCCTCTAATAGTTTTAATGGCTTCGATTTCTGTTTCCAGAACTTTCTTAGGTTTTCCTGTAAAGACTCCAATTGCAAAATTACCTGTTCCTTTAGGACGATCAAGGTATGAGCCAAATCCGATTGCATTTTGGGAAAGTAAGAGGTCGTTAGAGTCTTTTTGTGTATTTATAGGCAGGTAAGGTCCGATAAGATTTGCCCATGTTTCCTTGTTGCTGCTTTCTCCTAAAAGATACGTTCTGTACTCGGCTTTCTTTTTTTCCTTTTCTTCGATAGTTCTTGGAGGATTGAGGGAAAATGTTGGAGCGGTCTCAGCAGTGTCAATGAGGATTTCTGTAAGGGTGTCATCACCACTGATGTAGGTGACGTAACCCTCTTCTGTTTCATCAGATTGTCTAAAGAAGTTGGCTGATTTGGAAGAAAAGATTTCTACGGTGGTATCCAGAATTCTTTTTAAATCGTCGAAATGCTGAGGAAGAGAATCAATAGATTTTTCGTAGTTTCGGAGGACATCTAATGCCCGTTTAAGGGGGTCTTCATAATCGCTAATGGTGGCGTCGAGAAGAAGGCCTAGAAAGAGCTGTGCACTGTTGGCAGCTTGTAGTCTGGTGGAACCAGTGATAGCCTGAGGGCCTAAGTCGAGAACTAGAGGGAGTACCTGATATTCCTGGACTATAGCTTGGGTGTGTTCAGGTAACTCGGGAGTATTTTGAAAGATCCACGTTTCGCATCCATGTGCATGGGCGACCAATGCTACTCCCAAGTGAAATTTTGCAGAACCACTTGCCGAGATTAGAATACTCAAGTCATCCGAGCACGGCTTAAAGTTTGCAAGAGCTTCTTTCCCTTTTTCAATGGAGTCTTCATCACCTTCTCTGGGGCGTACAAAGGCGCGGCCACCACCTGAGATAATAGGTATCACAGCATTGGAGTACTTATCATTTTTCCAGTGCTCTCTCCATTTACGAGCGAGGGAGACGGCGACTCTGCCGCTGGATCCCGCTCCAACGAGGAAGATGCGTCCGCCTTTGCGGATCGTTTTCTGAACTTTTTTAGACAGGCCCACAAAATGTTCTTCCAGAAAGGAGGCGAGTTTTGCTGTCACTTGTTTGTCAATATCGTGGAGGAGAGCAAAGCCTTCTATGCTGGACTTTTGAAAGACTTTGTGTAGTTGTGAAGTCTGGGAGTGGGATTGTTCTGTCGAGAGTTGGCCGCAGTGGACTTTTTTTAGGGAATCCTCAGAGAGGGTAGAGGGAGAATGCGGAAGGGAACTGAGTCCACAGAAACGAGGGTTCTGATTGCGGCGTAGGATTTCCATAGTACTTTGTGTGGCGATATATGTGTCGCTGACATTGATCAAGAGGGGGTCATCCAGGCTCGAAACCTCCGGTGACTGGCGAATGGTTTCAATGAATTGTTCAGAATAGGGAATTTTAAAAATTCCACCGACGAGGTAGACGTTGCATTGTGATATCTTCAGTTGGGTGAGCAGTGATGCTAGGAGCTTACTCAGATGGTGAGCTCCTTCAGAGGCGATCCTCCTTGCCACGAGATCCCCGCGTTGAGCATGGTGAAAAACATGAGCTGCAAGAACGGCTACGTCAAAGGCTGCCATTTTACCACTATTGATGGTAGAGGCCAAAGGTCCTAGAGATTCCATTTGAAAGTGCTGCTGTAGCGCAAGGGTTAATGTTGTATGTTCTCCCCAGACAAATTCTTCTTCTAGCGCAGCTTTAACGGCTTGCATACCGAGGAAATGGCCACTGCCTTCGTCACCTAGATATCTCCCGAGGCCTCCCACACGTTTCGTTTCGTTTCCATTTCTCCCATAACAAATAGAACCTGTTCCACTGACGAGGATAGCTCCAGCATTGCCCACGAGTTCCAAAGCCAGCTCAGCATCGTTACGGATGAAGGCATTTTCTCTCGGAATACCTATATCTTCGAAGATAGAGAGAAGGCTTTCTCTTTTTTCAGGGTGCTCCCCACCAGCAAAGCCACCGATTACGGCGCAGTTGGAAAATATAGTGGAAATCTCCGTTCCATCAACAGTGACGTGATGGAAAAGATCTTTCAGACTTTTACTGACTATATCTTTAGAGAGGGTAGAGATATTAGCGGCACCAGAGCGAACAGCTTCTACGACTTGTCCATTCTGCTTCAAAGGAAGTAGTTTCCCTTCTCCATTGATGACTTGCATGACGGTTTTGGATCCACCTCCGTCAATACAAAAGATATACGGGAAGTGATGCAGGCGGGAAAGGAGTGGGATTTGCTCTGTCATAGAAAGCCTTAAGTTAGTGGGTGACCTTTTGGATGATTTCCTTGACCGAGAGGGTCTGAATGAAAACAAATCCACGGGCGGAGCGGATGCGTTCGTCGGGGTGATCGGTGAGGAAATCTTCTCCGAGAAGACTTACAATCTGCTCATACTGCTCCCTAAGAATCTTTTCCGAGAGCTCTGAAAAAGGGCCGTCGTGGCGAGGGGAGGGGAAGGCAGCCTTCGACTGACTGGGAAAGCAAGAGAGGAAAGCACGGTTCTGTTCCTGGAGGGCGTCTTTAGAGACGGGAATGATAAGGTTGCATTCGGAACAGGAAAATTGGAACCATACATTGCGGTAGCCCCAGATTTCTATGGGAGGATTTCCAAGAAAGCGTCGAAGGCTATCAGTGATAATACGCTGCACGAGATGATGCGTTGTGGGGCCTGTGCCCTCAGGGTCTAGAGCAAGCGTGATAATATCAGGGTTGATGGCGTCAATGTGTTTCTTAAATTCGCGAGCATCTTCGTTAATAAACTTGATGTCCGAGTAAAACTTACCTCGAAAATGGGTGATACATTCTTGGGGGACCTGTTTCAAACTCCAAAGGCGATCTACTTCAGACTCTCTGATAAAAGATTTTAGAGGCTTAAGGTCTTCCTCAGAGTCCAACTCCATCTTTTTTTGCTGGATTATTTTTTTTTCAAGAAGATTCATCTCTTCTTGGCTATTGCCCTCGTAGGCTTTGGAGAATCTATTGATAAGTTCAGAGTAAGACAAGGGAGAGGTTTTTCTGTTTTTGGGAGTCAGACGAGATTTTACAAATTTGTCAGTAACGGAGTTACTACCACTGGTGAGGTATGTGAAATGGTTTTTGTTCTCAGAAAGCAGAGGGTCGATAC
Source organism: Chlamydiales bacterium (assembly GCA_047611865.1). GTDB lineage: Bacteria > Chlamydiota > Chlamydiia > Chlamydiales > JBDQID01 > JBLFWS01. Next base: position 7,203 of record JBLFWS010000111.1, on the reverse strand, counting down.
TACTATAATAGGAGAGCATAATGTCGTCATGGTGGGGCGCTGTATGCAGAATTGTTTTCTTCTTGGGTAGAGAAAGTCCTAATCCCATTTTGTCGATGAGTCTTTGTCTGCATTGTGAAATCGTAGATTCGAGATTGTCGGATAGGCGGGATAGGAGAGATCTGCCCATCTCATCACTTTCGAGGTCATTGGAAGAAAGGTCTGAAAGTCGTTTTTTCTTTTCAAGGGCAAGATCAATGAGCGTATCGTCGATTGTCCTATGACTAAGGGGGGTTTCTGTGCGGATTATTTCACCGCGTTTGGAAGAAAGTTTGGAGGCCGCTCCCTCAGTGACGTAAAAGCGTATATTTGCTAATTTTCGAACGGCGCTAATAGGTAAGTGAGAGTTGTCGGTTTTTTCGATGGCGTCTTTAATAGATAGGGCTTTGTCTTCGCCTGTACCTGTAATGATGATCGTAGCATCGGAACGGAATCCACCGAGGGCTATTGTTAGTAAAGTCTTCCCTTTGACATGGTCAATGCCACCAAAGTCAGAAGCTATCTGTGCGAGGGTGGAATATGGTGGCTGATATTGTTGTGTGATATCCTTAAATTTAGACCCAGGAGCATTGAAGCCAATATTAGCATCTTGACCTATTTCTGAAAGGTAGAAACCAATGCCACCCCATTGCCGAAGGGTATGTTGGCAGAGAGTGCTAAATTCATTTTCTACCTTGCTGGGTTTGACCCCTTCGAGGTTTAAAGAAAGAATATGTTTGTCCGCAATATGGAGGAGTTTTTTGTAAAGACTGGTTTGATATTGATGAAGGGGAGGATTGAAAATAAAGGGCTGGACCAACTTGACGTTATTTGTATCAGGAAACATTTCCATAAAGATCCCAAGGCTATTTAATTCTTCTTGAACATCTGGAGAAGTCCAATGGACGACATAGTGTGTCAGGCTGGAGAGAAACGATAGGGAGTTTTTGCCTATGGGAAGTACAGCGACTCCTTTGGGGTTTTTAGCTAGCCAAAGGATAAAGCTTAAGGATGAGAGTTTACCTATTTCTTCGCCGTTTTTAAGTTCTATGAGAGGTAGAAGATCTTTTGGGGTAGATGGGTTGAAATTGCTTTTTTCTTTGAAGTTTTCTTCTATCTCAGTCCATTTAGAAGATGTACTAACGGTTTTATGCATACTATTTCTTTCCTGTTATACAAGTTATAAAGCTTACAGTTGTTCCGAATACCATCCACCAAGGCCACGCTAGAGAGAAACCGCATAATGCTGGAAGCATATACGGTTGTAAAAGAAGGACGGTGAAGGCTCCGGCAAAAAGAGCGCTGTAGACGCTCAAAGTACTACCTCTTGTGGTGAAAAGGCCTGTGAAGAATACTCCAAGGAGTCCGGCGTATGCATAGGACATAACACCAAGAGCAAAGCCCAGTAGTGTGTCGGATTTAGGGTCATAGCTTAGTGCGGCGAAGATAGCAAAAAGAGTTAATGCAAGACCCGTACCGGCGACAGTCCATCGTGCTGTGCTTGTACCTTCTTCGAACTCTTCTGTATTAGTTTTTTTTAGTGGGCGCCATACATCGGCAATGACACTGCTAGCCATTGCGTTGATAGCGGAATCGAGTGAGCTCATTGCCGCAGCGAGAAGTCCCGCCATCGCCAATCCAGATACACCGGAAGGGAGATGTTGAATTAAAAATTGCGGGTAAATGAGGGCTCCATCTTGAAAGTTTGCGACATTGCTTCCCATTATTTCAGGGTCATTGAATAGAAAAAGCATCAAGCCGATGATCATAAAGAGTATGACTACAGCAATCCCAATGACGTTGGAAATAATGAGAGAGAGGCCTCCTTGCCAGGCATTTTTGCAAGTGAGCATACGCTGAACAAGATCCTGGTCGACGCCGTAGCTGGCAATATTGAGAAAGACAATGGCGAAAAGGCCTGTCCAGATGTTATAAGGTGTAGCCCAGTCAAAGCTTGTATGTAGTACAGATAACTTGTTCCCCCCATCAATATGGGTTGGACTATTGGATAAGTAGGAGATCATCCCCTCAAAAGAAAGGGGGATGCTTTGGTACAGAACTGCAATGCTGAGAAGGGCTGATCCAATAACGACAAAGATTTGGAGAACATCCGTCCATATCACAGCTTTGATACCTCCGCAAAAGGTATAGATTGTACCGGTAGCTCCTAAAATAACAATGCAAGTAATAAGCTGGCTGGTGCTCCCTTGAGCATTGCCATAAAAAAGTAGGGAGACAGCAAGGGAGGCTGCGAAGAGGCGGGCGCCGGATGCAAGAAGGCGGCCTCCTAAAAAGCATATCCCAGCAGCAATGCGTACTTTGGAGTTGAAGCGTTTTTCGAGGTAACCGTATATAGTGAGGCTATTGGATTGGTAAAAGGCGGGAATAAAAAATTGGGCGATAATGACAACGGCAATCAGCCCGCCGAGATTGAGGATGAGGTAGGATAGGTCTCCACGAAAGGCTTCTTGAGGGGCGCCGATAAAGGTCACGGCCGATAGGGATGTAGCAACAATGGAAAGGGAAACGGCCCACATGGGCATGGATCGGTTAGCGAGAAAAAAGCCCCTGTCGTTTTTTTGACCTCGGGAAAAGTAGGCTCCAATGATAAGGACTATAAGGAAGTACGCAGCGACTACACACCAATCCAAAGTAGTGAATGTCGTAGATGGGGTCATGGAGGAATCCGGGCTTAATAAATTGATGTGATATTTTGTAACAGAAGAACAGGTGATTTTCAATGCTTATTGGGGAAAGAGAGCTCTCTTTGGAAGAAAAAGTGGGGCAGCTGTTTATGACTTTTTTTCACGGAGAAGAAGCAAATGGCGATGCAAGGAGGTTAATTGAAGAGGTGAGAATCGGAGGGGTCATTTATTATGAATGGTCTAATGCCTTAAGTAGCAATGAACAAGTTACAAATCTAAGCAGCGGCTTGCAAGCATTAGCTAATGATCAAGGAGTCTTACCACTCTTCATCGGTATCGACCAGGAGGGGGGGCGTGTGACGAGGTTGAAAAAGGGATTCACCGAGTTCCCCGGAAATTTTTCTTTAGCGGCAACGAAAGAGCCCGCTCTTACGAGAACTTGTGCAGAAGCCATGGGCAGAGAATTGCGTTCTTCCGGAATCAATATGAATTTTTCTCCAGTGGTGGATGTGAACACCCGTTACGAAAACCCTGTTATCGGTATACGCTCTTTTGGACAGGTTCCTGAAGAGGTGAGCAAGTTGGGGGCTCTTGCTTTGGAGGGGTTTTTGAAATCACGAGTTATAGCAACAGCAAAGCATTTTCCAGGGCATGGCGACGCAGATGTAGATTCACATGCTTCTTTACCTGTAGTCAATAAGACGATGGAAGAATTGCAAGCTGCAGAGCTTTTACCTTTTAAGAATCTTTCAGGAAAAGCTCCAGCCATCATGACGGGTCATATACTTTTCCCAAAAATAGATCCTTACAATTGTGCGACACTCTCAGAAAAGATTCTTACCACCCTCCTTCGCCAAAATCTTCAGTATCGTGGAGTCGTTATCTCAGATTCGCTTTTTATGGGAGGATTTGTGAATAGCTGTTCGGGCATTGCTGAAGGAGCCATTCAAGCTTTTAACGCAGGAGTGGATATTCTGCTTTTTGGCGGAAGAGATTTTATAGACGGCAAAAGAGAGCACGTACACGAAATTATAGGAATTTACCATGCTGTTCTTGAGGCGGTAAGGAATGGTCGTATTTCAGAAGATAGGCTTAACAAATCGGTAGAAAGAATTCTATTATTGAAGCAGCGTTACAAAGTAATGGACAGAAGTGAGGGAATTTCGATCTCTGAATGGGCGAGTCATCAAAAGCTGGCTAAAGAGGTAGCAAAAAAATCTACGATATTTTTGAAAAAGGGCAAACTCACAGATAAAGCTGTCAAGACCTTGGTGGTGGCTCCTAAAAGCTTGAAAGAAAATGTCGAAAAAGTTGATTGGTCATCCCTGGGGGATTCGATAAGCTTTCATTTTGTTGACGACTTTTCTGAGGATTTGAATCTTACTGCAGACAGAATTATTTTCTGCGCATACCAAGTTATTCTTCAGCCTGTGCAGGCAGTCTTGTTTCAGAAGATAGGGAAAAATAGAGAATCGATCGTATTGCTTCTTGCGGACCCCAGAGATGCTGAGGCTTTTCCTGATGCTGATCTTCTTGTGGCAACACATAGTCCTTCTAGATATTCATTGGAAGCCGCCATTGATCTTCTTACACTTAGTATCTGAAAATATGCATTAATTTAACTGGATACTATAGTAGTATATGCTGGACTAATGTATCTTTCACGAGATCATTATTTTTTAAAAAAAAGCATTAGTATAATAAATTAAAGTATTATTTCAATGAATGAAGGTATTTTATTATGACAATAGAACCCCGTTATCCGAATTTTTACAATTCTGACGATCTGTGTCCAATTTCTCTAGAAAGATTTAATATACATTTATCTCACTCTTACAGAGAAAGGCCTTTTAGTGAACATCTGGATCTCGTAAGTAAAGTTGTTGAAAAGAAGTCAAAAGAAAGTTTAATGATTCAGGCACTTAATCTTACTGAATCACCAGATATTTTAGTTAAGCAACCTTGCAGGCACATGTTTAGAAAAGCAATGATCGTGCGTTGGACTGAAAAAAAGGACACTTGCCCCCTTTGTCGTGTTAATTTTAATCCACTTCTTTTCATTGCGGCAAAAAGTGGGGATGAGGCCAAAGTAAAAAGTCTTCTGGCAGAAGGAGTAGATGTAAATAGACAAAATTCTAAAGATGTGACGGCCCTCTATATCTCAGCACAAAATGGACATAGCGCTATTGCAGACAGGCTCTTAGACCAGGGAGCTTCTGTAAATCGAGAACATCGAGATGGAATGACACCGCTCTACATAGCAACCCAGAATAATCATGAATCTATGGTGACAAAGCTTTTACATCACAGGGCTGATGTAAACAGGGCTGATCCTCGTGGGGATACTCCGCTTCACATAGCAGCGTTTAACAGGCATGGATTTATTGCAGAAAGTCTCTTAAGGCAAGGTGCTTTTGTAGATCAGACAAACAATTTAGGAATGACTCCACTTCACGCAGCAGCACTATTTGAAGTTGATGGCACAGCCGTTACAGAAAGTCTTTTATTTCACAGAGCTGACATAAATAAGGTAACCCAATTTGGTATGACACCTTTACAGGCGGCAGAATTTAAAGGTAACGTCGGTGCGATAGAAAAACTTTTGTCTCATGAAGGCGAACCTGGGGTATGATACTTGCAAAGTTAATGCGCATTTTTTTTTCTTTCTAAATCGAGAGTTGGGTATAGAGGAGGTGGAGTACTCCTTCCTGCTCCTGAATTAGAGGGAAGTCGCGGGGGCCTGACAGGAAAAAGAAGACATAGAGTTTTTGTCCCAGTTTGTCTTGGCGGATTGTAGAAGACCGCTTCCGCAAGCAAAAGTTCTGTTTTGAATTTCTGAAGGATTCCCGCGAATTGACCGGAAAAATCTGAAATAACTTCAGATGAAACAAAAAAAACGTACTACTAGATAGACCCATTAGCCCAAGTTAGGGGCATATTCTGATTACGACTAGTACAACATAAATTTTTATTGATGAGTTAATATCTTGCGGACCCCAGAGACGCTGAGGCTTTTCCTGACGCGGATCTCCTTGTGGCAACACATAGTCCTTCTAGATATTCATTGGAAGCCGCCATTGACCTTCTCACATGTGAGACTTCGATACTCTTTTGATGAGAATTTAATACTATAGAGTAAGACGTCGTTATGACTAAGAGTGAAGAATAATTCTTTTTTATGAATTTACAGCTGTTTATTCTGAAATTTGTGATGGCATGTGGTCTTGTTGCGCAAAAATCACCACTGAGAACACAGAGGAGGGATGAGTCAGGGAGAAACTGAGCTACTACTTTCTCAAACTTTGGCATTCAACGCCTGATCGTATGCCCCGCTCCCTCAGATATTTCACATTTTCTCTGTGATCCCACCGTATCGGCGTCGACCATGCAACAACGCTATGGCATGTGAGTTTATTGTCAGATATATAGGTTTGTTGTATGTTCTACCCGTCTCTTTTATAACATATAGGTATTCATTATGACCGCTAGTTTAGATAGTTATGTTAATTCCGGATATGAATTATTACAGAATGAAATTCCTTTGATTTTGAATATCAAAGATAAATATAATGCAGATCAAAAAGTCACAGTTACTGATGAGAAAATAGCTCAAGTAAAAGAAGCTGTACTGTCAAGTTTGGGAAAGAGCCCGTATATTCAAGAAAGGTTTGTGGATAGCAGGGTTGCAGATCTTATCTACACAGCTTGCGAGAAAGAGCCCAGGGTAATGCTATCCTTTGCTTCTACCTTGAATTCTTATGGCGCGGCAGGATACGGTATGATGATTCTGGAGTTTAAAGAAGCTTCGGATATGAAAAAATAAACGAAGTTGTTTGAAATGGGGGCGAATTATCGGCCCCATTTTTTTGTGGGTATGTCTAATATCTGCACATTCTAATTTAGAAATTTCCCTATTACCTTTTTGTTGACCTTTTTAATATCCTTATACTCTCTTTTATAAAAGTAAATAAACCACATTGTGTTCGAACAATGAATTCTGCAAACGTATTAAAATGTAGGTATTTGCGCAGTAAGTAACCTTTGTTAGTATGTAATTAAGTCACGACATTGATGTAATTCAAGTTTTGTATTAAAATAACTAGTAGTAGGTGCTGTTTGTTTTAATATAGAAAAGGTGTTTATGCTTAGCTCATCCTCAGACTCAATTCCAAGCTTAGGAAAATCAAACGCAATAAAACTTGAGCCTTTATCTTTAGTAAGAGAGGGATCTGTCAAGCAGGTCGAGGTTGCTAGTCGAGATGTAATTCCTACACTTGAGGAAAGTGAATCCGCTCCAGTTTTAATAGGAATTAGCGGAAGTTCTTCAATGGGTGGCGCATCTAGAGCGAGAGAAAAAAAGGAGTTTCTTCGTGAAAAGGGAGATGAAGTAACAAAAGAGATCATAGGAAATTGTTTGGCTCTGTCCAAGTTAAGTATGCAGGCATATAGCCGATAACTTAGAAGAAGTACTGAAGAAAACTTTGATCTGGGGGATGCTATGCAAGATATTGATTTTCAATGCTGGTTAGCTAAAACAGAA
>JBLFWS010000110.1:0-11305 GCA_047611865.1 Chlamydiales bacterium | reverse complement strand
ACATGATGAACAGCAGAAGAAGAAGATTAAATTTATATTTATTTGGATTTAATACAAAAGTGTTACCCATGTGGGTAAACAGTGTAACCCATGTGAGTGAACAAAAGTGTTACCCTTGTGGTTAATTACACCGCCTTAAGAAGAAATCACCTATACACCCCTCTCCAACAAAGAAATAAAATTATCCCATTATTAGCTAATTTGAATAAGCCGGCTATGGATAACTCCTAATAGCCACGGTAGTGGCACCTCTCCAATACTTCAAGAACAGGTAGCTTAAACATAGCTTTACTTTTCTCGATTTAGCCTTCGCAATTTTGGCAATTAGACATATTCTAACGGCATGATCCCACAACCCTTTTTGTTACCTAAAAAAGCCTCTTTCTGAACCATCCCGAAAAATGCATAAAGTCTCTCAGAATATGCTATCAACTGATCTGTGATTTTTTATTTTCTCTGTGCCCTCTGTGATCTCGGTGGTAAAATTTTAATCATAAGCCTCTTGTAGACGCATGTTTTATGCAACAACGCCATTTAAAAGTACTGAAAAAGGCTCCAAAAGTAGCGTTCCGTGATTTTAATACACGACCTAAGCTCTTGCTCCAGATTGCTAAAAAAGCGACGTTCCCCTAAAAATAAAATAAACCCTATTTTATTTTAACTACCCCGTATCTAGCCATGCTTAAACAAAATCTAATTCTCTTGGAAGAACGCTTCCCAGATATAGTAACAAAGCTCCAAAGCTCTCCTATAGAGAGCATGACAATATGCGAAACAAAACGTGGAGAAACTAACGCGTCATACTCCTTCCAGGGGAAAACGGAATATTTACATTCCAACTATAGTGCTGAAAAAGAAACAAAAAAATGGCTTTCTTCAATAGATCTTTCAGATATTAATGTATTGGTTATATATGGCATCGGTCTGGGCTACTCATTCAAAGAACTCAAATCTTGGCTTAATAATTCTTCAGTAAGACACCTCGTTTATTTCGAAGACGATTTAGCAGTCCTTGAAGCTCTCCTCAAAATGCCCGACTCCTATGAACTTCTTGCTCACCCTAGAGTTAAAATCACCTTTCTAGATAATGACGACATCTCAAGGTCTTTAGCCTTCGACCTCTTCACTCTCTTCTTCAACAATCTGAAAGAAAAGATCACCCCTCTTCCTCATTACCTAGCCCACAAAAGCAAGCATTTCGACACCTTTAGAGACGGTCTTGTCAAGTCACACATCATGGTACATCAAGCTCAACCGGAATACCTCTATTTCGGAGTCAAATATCTTATCAACTTTTACTCCACAATACTCTCTCTTAATAGCTCACATATCGGAGAAAAGCTGCAAAACACTTTCCCTCAAATTCCCGCGATCATTTGTGGAGCAGGTCCATCCCTCCAAAAAAATGCTCACGTTTTAAAAACCCTACAAAATAAAGCTCTAATCTTTGCCCCCGGTTCTTCCATTTCCGCTTTAGACAAGTACGGCATAGAACCCCATTTTGGAGGAAGCGCTGATGCCCACCCTGCTCAGTATGGAAGAATGGTTAATCATTCCAACTACGAAATGCCTGTAATCTATAAATCAAGGATCAACCAACACGCGTATCATGCTTTGCATGGTCCTCGAATATATAGCTATGGCAATACCCACTATCCAATTCTGGACCAGTTAGAACAAAAATTAAATCTTCATAAACATATCCTCGACAATGGCTTGAGTATGCAACATCATCTCACCGAATGGGCCTGCTTTTTAGGTTGTAATCCAATAATATATGTCGGACTGGATCTAGCCTTTACAGATAACCTAATGTACGCAGAGGGCGTCCACGCTGAATCTGATGTGAATAAGTTTTCTTCCGAACAAAACCCTCTTCTTGATGACGTCTGTGTCCTAAAAAAAGACATCTATGGAAATCCCGTACACACATATATGAAATGGGAGTTCGAAGCCGATCATTCTTCCCATTTTCCTCAAAAATATCCTGGACAGACTTTTATTAATGCTACAGAAGGAGGAATCGGTATTCGAGGAATCCCGAATAAAACCCTCAGTGAAACTGCTAGTAAATACTGCCAACAAACATATAACTTAAAGCCACTGATACATACAAAACTCCAACAACCTAATAGAAACATCATCGTAAAAGATAAAGTCATAGACGAAATCGATAAACTCTACCGAGGCCTCGAAGAAACGATAACAATCAACGAAAAAATAAAAAATGTAATAGGTTTAATCATAACAGGGCTGCAAGAAAGTCCTGATTACCCTTACGAGAGCAATCTAGGTAATTATTCCTATCTAAAAAATGAACTCCAAGACCACCCTGTTTACCAAAGCTTCATCTATCCCATTAATTTTATCCGTTCTAAAACATTTCAAAGACAAATCCTCGAAATCGAGTCCGACCTAAGCATTGAAACAGATCCCGAAAGATTTCTAAAAATATGCCAGGTCCATATGAACCAGGTCGACTGTGATATCCTAGCTTCAAGAGCCCACCTCAGTACCATTAACCATAGCATCGAAGAATCTTGCAAAAATGGCTATTGTGACACAAAAGAATTCTTGGGTAAGCTGACAAAATTTAAGGAAAAAGTATGACTATAGAAAAATACTCATTCCAAAACTCTCTAATTGAAATTATTGATGACGAACTGGATATAAACATCCGGCAAGATTTTTCCCCTCCTCTCCTACCTGAAAAATTAGAAGAAAATATGGAGCTCGAACAAGGGCACACCCTGCAATTAACCTATGCTGATCAGAAAAAGAACAACATATATTCCGCATTTATAAAAAAGGGGGATCAATTGAGCGGTCAATACCGAACATTTTACCCTAATGGAAATGTGGAAAGTGAATCCTATTACTCCACTGATTCAAACTTACACGGACCCTCAACGTGCTTTTCCCAAGAGGGAAAGATTCTTTCCAAATCATGGTTTTTAAATGGAAAACAGATAGGGAAGGCTCATTCTTATTTTGCCTCTGGTAATCTATACAGCAGCCTACAATATAAAGATGACCTTCAGCATCTTCGACAAGTGTACTATTACGATAACGGCAGCCCAAAAACGATTCTCCCCTTCACTATGGGAAAACTTAATGGTACCTGTACACTTTACCATGCTAATGGAATAGTCTTCCGCGAAATCTTATACAAAAATAATACAAAAGATGGCTTGGAGCAGGAATGGAATCCCAAAGGTGAGAAAAGAGCGGAAAGGCTGTTCAATAATAATACCCTTCTCAAGGAACAAAGATGGAATTCCAATAATAAACTTGTTGACGAAAGAGTCTTCCTGGAAAAAACCTCTCGAGTCAACTTTAAAAAATGGTCTAGCGAAGGAACCCTCATCAAAATGGGTTCCCATGAAGGAGAGTTAGCGCACTTCCAGTCATGGGATAACAAAGGAAACCTTACTCTTGAATTCAAGGGAAGCTGGGACGGGGAAATCGTTCGTCTAGAAAAAGTTCTTTATGGGGACATCTCCCCAGATGTCGCAGCTAAAACCTTTTCCTGGGAAGCAATCGAGAGTTAAATTCACATACTCAATACGGGTTAGTTTAAGTATAGCTCAGTAAAATAATGTTACCCAACATCCAACATTACTTTTTGGAAAAGGCTTTTAATCCCACAAAATCTTGAATTATATAGTCAAAATCTCCCAACTTACCGGGGTCCCTTTTTTGACACTTCTGCTAACCTTTGCTCCCCTCAGCACATCAAAATACTTTGTCGGCAAACCAAGTCCTGGACGTATCGCACGAACATTATCAGCTGAAAAGAGTTCTCCTTTTTCCATGTCTTTAACGACATAAAGAGATCTTCGACATTTAAGATAGTCTTTCTCTTTACCAACAGGCCCATAAACAATTCCCCCCAAGCTAGACCAGGCTCTACGACATTCCTCACCTAACATTTTCAACTCATGGGGTTCTAAAGAGAAAAAAGCATCGACTCCTCCTTCTTCTCGAGAAAGGGTGAAGTGTTTTTCAACCAACACACTCCCTAAAGCGACGCTCGCCACCCCTACACCTATACCCAGAGTGTGATCTGAAAGGCCCACTGGAGTATTAAATAAATCCCTGAGGTGGGGAATAGTAAGAAGATTTGAGTTCTCTGGTGCTGCCGGATAAGTACAAGTACATTTCAATAAAATCAATTCCTTACAACCAGCTTCTCTTGCTACTTCGACACTTTCTGAAAGATCCGCAATTGTAGCCATACCTGTAGAAATAATCACTGGCTTCCCAGTTGCAGCCACTTTTCGAATAAGCTGAATATCCGTATTCTCAGCAGAAGCTATTTTATATGCAGGAACATTCAGTTTTTCAAGGAAGTCTACAGCGCTAGCATCAAAAGGACTGCTAAACCAAAGAAGCCCAATATCTTTACAACGTTTAGCCAAATCCTCATGCCATTCCCAAGGCGTATACGCTTCTTTGTAGACCTCATACAAACTTTTTCCTTCCCACGGATTGTCCATATCTTTTAGAAAAAATTCGTCTCTCTTTAAATCCAATGTCATCGTATCAGGAGTATATGTTTGAAACTTTATTGCATCCGCTCCTGCTGCCTTGGCCTTGTCAATAATTTCTATTGCTCGATCAAAGGATTGATTATGATTTCCAGACATCTCCGCTACAATAAGCGGACTATGTCCCTCACCAACCATGCGACCACCAATAGATACTTCCAAACGATTCCTTACTCTATTCAACAACTGTTCCTCCCATACTGATCCATAAATTCCACGACTTTATTCAGATATTCTTTTGCTGTCCCTTTCTTTACAAAAAAATTGATCACTTTATCCGAAATCTCTTTTGCATTAACTAATGCCTCTCCTGTTCTGAAAGGATGCAAGGCACGATAGTGACTGCTTATGATAATCCCTTCCTTGCCAGCCTCTTCAACGAGAGAATCCCTGTCCCCTTCAAAGAGACAAGCGTATCGCCAATAAATCCCATTCGATCTAAGAGGAAGTTTACGGATTTTTGATCCCTTTAAATGTTTATCTAAAAAAACCGCATTGTCATACCGTACTGAAATGCCTTCTGATAAGTTTGTCAATGCTGAAAAGACATAAGTTTTCCTCTTCTCTGAGAAAGAAGTAAAAAAAGTATTTCCCTCTAAAAACTCTTTTGCATTTTTATACCATTGCTCATTACTCGTCAGTAAAGCTCCCCCTCCACCCACATCAATAATTTTGTCATACCCGAAACTGTATATGCTAAAATCTCCAAAGCTTCCAAAAGGCCGCCCAGAAATATTCCCCCCAATCGCAAGACATACATCCTCTATAAGATAAAGCCCTTTCTCTTGGGCATATAACTCCAACTCTTCAATGGGACATGCTCTGCCCAAAGAATGCACAGCTAAAATTACTCTGGTATTTTCAGTAAGAACTTCTTCTACCTGAGATGGACCCATGCACAAACTGTCAATATCAACATCTGCAAATACGGCCTTATATCCCGCAAGCTGAATTGCTGAAAGAACTGCTGGACAACATATAGAAGGCATAATCACTTCTGCACCCCAGGGAAGACACAAAGAACGTAACGCCGTTATGATTCCAGCACTGCCAGAACTCGTTGTAAGGCAGAATTCTCTCTCCGAAAACTTCGAAAGCTTGCTTTCCAACATCCCTTTATACCCAAATTTTAATATCTTTTCGATATGATGAAAGAGGCCATTCTTTTGCTTGTGGCAAAATTTCACAATCACAGCCTAATGCCCGAATAAAACTAAGAATCTCTTCTAAATCAAGAAATAACCAGGAAGAGTACCTTTGAATCAAGGGAATGGTTTTTTCATATTCCAAGTCACTACTCCCTTTAATCCTTTCCTCTTCGCGCTTATCCAGCAGATCACCTAACAATACCTTTCCCCCAGACTGACAAACTCTAACAGCCTCTTTTATAACTCGCTTTGCATAGGATTGATCTGGGAAGTAATGAAAGACACTGTAAATCAATACCCTTTCAAAAGAGTTCTCTCTGTAGCCTATATTCAAAGCCTCTCCACAAATAAAATCACCTAAAGGAATATTACAGCGAGCTTTTCGAACCATCTCCTCTGAAAAATCACTTCCTGAAACAAAAGAACAGTGCTTTTGAAGATGTTGTAAAAGATACCCATTTCCACATCCCACATCCAATAAGCTATGCCCCCCTCCAGGGAGCTCCAATTTCCATGAAATGTCTTCTATAACTTTAGAAAAGTCCTCTTTGGTCACCTGACGACACACTTGCTGACAAAAGCCGTCTTTCGCCAAAGCCTGTTCGTTCCAATCACGCCTTTTTTGGATAACTCTTTGCTCTCCACTCAGCATGACACCTCCCCTAAATATATGAACAAGGGGGAGTTGACACCCCCTTGCAACACAAAGTGAATTATTGTTCTTTCTGCTTCTCTACATGCTCTTCAGAACTCACCTCTTTCTCGTCAGCTTGTTTTTCTGAAAGAGAAGGAACTCCTTCCACCTCAACCTTTCCTGTCTCTTTCTGAGAAGATAATTCTTCTTCCTCAACTATCATTCTAAGATCCTCACTGAGCTCCAGCCCTTCTATACTCTGCGGAGCAGCTATTTCTGTGAGCTCAATATTAGGTGATTTCTTCAAAAGAACATCACTTTTTACCTGAGCTTCGGCCATTTTCTTTTGCAAAGCTTCCAATCTTTCTTTTGCCCAAAGAGCAACTTTAGGTTTTTCATAGATTGCCAATGCTGCGGAAAACATTTCCTGTTCTAGCAAAACAAGATTGTCCTCTCGCTTCTTCCCCTCTGTCCCATCAGAGTAATAACGCGACTTCAATTGAGCGGGCTCATAAGTTTCATGAACGACCTTTGCATCAGAATCAAACTTATAGTATTTGATCATTCCATCTCTCAAACCAATTTTAGTAACGTGCTTTCCGTCCTCAATATGACTTCCTTTTTCATCCGTCACTATAAGCGAGAAGTGAATATTTGAAGGGGTTACCTGATTAAAAGCTAAACGCTTCTTCAATCTTTTATTTTCATTTATGCGCTTTACAAGCTCCTGAACAGACTGGACCATTAATGTTCTTGCTTCCTTCATATCAAGTTTTTTCTTTATAACTCCCACTTGATAAAAGGATATTATACCTCCTCTTCTGTCTTCCGTAACTCCACTTCCCATCGAGTAAATTTCATTATCTTGTAAATAGTATGAATACGCGTCCAAAACATTTTTTACGGGATGTGATGATTTAATATTTTTCCCTGCAGAAGTATCAACATACCTCGTGTGAGAAGTACAGGAAGCTGTCAATAGTAAAATTGACATAAGGATAGCTATAACTCTCATAATTTAACCTTTCGATTTTGACTGATTCGATAAAAATTACTTAAATATTTCAAGGTGAATAGTATCAAACTTCACATAATATCCAAAAACAGCTTTTTAAAAATCTCTATTTAATATATAAACTATTGTTAATAAGTAACTTTCGAAAGTGAGATCTGCTATGAAAATTGGTTATTTGGGCGCCGGAGCCTGGGGTTTTTGCCTCGCTTCCCTATTAGCGAACAAAGGCTACGACGTAATCGCCTGGACAATTGATGAAAATTTAGTGCGTACAGTTAACGAAACCGGAAGGCATCCCTGCTTTCCCGAAATCGAAATCCCCAAAACTCTATCATTAACTACAGACCTTTCTAAAGCCTTGGATAACATCGATATGCTTGTAGAAGGGGTAACCTCTGCTGGAATACGTCCTGTTTTCAAAAAAGTTAAAGAATTAGGTATTCCTTCATGCCCTATCACCCTCACCTCAAAAGGCATCGAACAAAATACCGGCCTACTCCTCACAGAAGTTGTCGTCGAAACCCTAGGTGAAGACCACCGCAATCAGATTGGATGCCTCAGCGGCCCCAGTCATGCAGAAGAAGTAGTCAAGGGCCTCCCTGCCTCCGTAACTTGCTCAGCATACAGTCGCGACACCATGTTCAAGATCCAGGAAACTTTTTCCACCCCCGTATTCCGTGTTTATCCCAACAGCGACATCAACGGAGTCGAATTCGGCGGAGCTATGAAAAATATAGTCGCCATAGCATGCGGAATCTCAGATGGCTTAGGGTTCGGAGACAATACAAAAGCAGCCCTTATGACTAGAGGGCTCCACGAAATTCGAAAATTAGCAAAAGTTAAAGGATGTAATCCTGAAACCCTCAATGGCTTGTCAGGAATGGGAGACCTCTGTGTCACCTGCCTTTCAACCCACAGCAGAAACTACCGCTTTGGCCGCCTACTAGCTGAAAACCATTCCTTTGAAGAAGCCAAGAAAATAATTGGACAAGTTGTTGAAGGAGCTTATACCTGCGTCTCAGCTTTTCAAATAAGCCAAAAAACGGGTATTCCAGTACCTATTTCGGAGACTATCTATAATATCCTTTACAAAGATTTAACACCTGCGGAAGCCGTAAAAGACCTCTTAAAGCGGGCTATCAAAGAAGAACATCTATAATTTGTGTTTTTATCCTGAAAAAATCAACATTTCGCTAAACTAATTCTATAGCGCACAATCTTTTTCAGGAGCATAAGCAGTGAAAGTCATTGCAGCCAAAGAAATGTCCCGTATCGAAGCAATAGCCTTTACAGAGGGCTCTTCGGGAGAAGAGTTCATGTATAATGCAGGCTCTGGTATTGCCAACGTTATCGAACGCGAAATCGCGATACACGAACACAAAAAACAAGTTACTCTACTTTGTGGAAAAGGAAACAATGCAGGTGATGCCTACGTTGCGGGAACACTACTCACCCAAAAAGGATATCAAGTAGAAGCATTACAACTCGTCCCAAGCGAGCAATGTAGCCCTCTTTGCCAAAATCAAATACAGCATTTCCAGGAAAAAAACGGTAAGATACGCTTAATAAAAGCTCATGAACAAATAGAACTGCCTAGCTCTGGGATACTCTTGGATGGAATCCTGGGTACCGGATTCCATGGAAAAGTCGAAGGTCTTTTTCATGCCGCTATATCCAAAGCCAACCAGTCCCTCCTTCCAACTATTGCAATTGATATTCCATCAGGACTAAACGGAAATACAGGTGAGACTGGGGGTATCGCCATCGAAGCCTTCATAACAATCTTCCTCTGCCTTCCAAAGACGGGCTTTTTTATTAGAAATGGCTGGAAATACGTGGGGAAACTCCAGCTAGTGGACTTCGGACTGAAAACAAAATATGTAAACTCTTCCGAAGAAGATTTTATTACCATGACACACGCACATGCGAGCTCCTTACTCCCCCCAATACTTCGAAACAGACACAAATATCAAGCCGGCTACGTAGTGGGAATTGCCGGATCCCCAGGAATGCCTGGGGCTGCAATCCTCGCCTCCTATGCAGCCTTACGTTGTGGTGCTGGCATTGTCCGCCTCCTACACCCCGATGGTATGCAGGCCGAACTAGCAAACAGCCCCTATGAACTTATCAAACAAGCTTTCTACACTGGAAAAGAAGAGGAACTTATTCCAACCCTTAACGACGCCGCAGCGACCTTTATTGGTCCGGGTCTTGGCTCCTCTGAGGGAAGTAAAACTCTGCTACGAAAAGTTCTCCCAAAAATCAAAAAACCCTGTGTAATAGATGCTGATGCTTTAAACATTTTATCCATGGAAAAAATATCCTTACCCCAATATACTGTTATGACTCCTCATAGCGGCGAAATGCACAGGCTTCTTGGGCTAAAAGAAAAACACCCATTAAATATGGATTTCATCCACCTTTGCTCTAAGTTCAGCAAAGAAAATAATGTCACCCTTATCCTCAAAGGTAGCCCAAGTTTTGTATTTCAACCCAAAGAAACACCTTTCGTCATTCCCTATGGGGACCCTGGCATGGCCACAGCAGGAACAGGTGATGTTTTGACAGGTATTGTTGCTTCTTTGCTCGCTCAAGGGCTTTCAACAAAGAATGCTGCCTGTTTAGGAGTATATCTTCATGCCCTCGCCGGCGAACATGCTTCAAAGCAGTTAACCTCCTATAGTGTTATCGCATCAGACCTAATTGATGCCCTCCCTTTTGCGTACAAATTATTAATCTAAAATTAAACCCCCACTCTAATATCAATGTCCCTAACTACAGTACAAACACAAGCCTTCAGCAGAAATTCTCCGCTTCTTTTAGAGCCCGCCCCAACAAGTACAGGTGCTACGGCTTCTGAAAAAACCTCTTTATTTGCTTCTAAATATTTCGACGACCTCGAAGATGACATCCTTAACGAATGGACCCTCCTTCCATCCAATGAAGAATCAATAAAAGGTATTAACGACTATATCTGGATCGATATAGGCAACTTAGCCGACTGCCTATGGATATCACTAAATCTCTCTGAAATCATCCAAGTACAGGAGCATTGTGCCATCGAATTTACTTGGGTAGAAACTCATCACGGATCCAAACCCCCATTCCTTCAAGAGGAACATCCTCAATCGATCTCTGAAAATTTAGATACAATCTTTCCTTGTCCTATTACACCGAATCTCTGTACACGCGCAGAAACGATGTCCGAATTTGTTAATGCCTTTACTAGTGAAAATAAATGGATGATCTTTGATCATTTCCCCTCCAAAGTTTTTAACGCTACTGAAATAGCCTTCAAAAAAACCCGCCCCATACCCGGTTTTGAAAATATCCAATTACCTGACCAGCTCTTCCTGGACATTACAAGACAAGCAATATATGTCAACGGCTCGGTCATTCCCAAAAAAGGTATCGAAGACATTCAAGTGGCCGTCCTTTGGGAGCAGCTACTACGATGCACTAAAAATCCGGATCAAGCCAAAGCTGTAGCAAAACTCTGCACTCAAGCAACAGTCTTTGATATGACCGAAATGATTTGGAAGCGCTACACGAACTCATATCTCGACATATTTCCCACACAAAGCTCCACCCGTATTGGAAGTAAAAACCCTAACCTCACTTTTTCGATCTATACCCACAACGGAAATACAAGAATTAAAGTCACTATGTGGTACCAACTGATAAAAATTGATTCTAATGCTGAAACCCTCGGACACATTAAAGGAACGACACTAATCGACCTCGATGAAAATCAGGCTATCATTGTCTGGAGTGACCTTCTCCCAAATCGATACGAAGAAAAATAATGCCTTCGAGGAATCCTCCTTAATCATCGCCGATTCAATTCTGAAGTGCGACATTTAGGCAGCCTCACTAAGGCGGCTAAAAACCTCTATAGGTGTGGAAAAGTTTAACACTTTTCGAGGTCTGTTGTTAAGCAGTATTTCTACCTCCATTA
>JBLFWS010000109.1:0-11493 GCA_047611865.1 Chlamydiales bacterium | reverse complement strand
ACAGGTGGAAAAGTTACGGATATTTCCGGGCGAGGAGTTGGTCTCGATGTAGTGAAAAATATGGTAGAAGAGTTCGGTGGAAAAATGCGTATTAGCTCTATCCCTGATCAGGGTACGACCTTCAGTCTTTACTTACCTCTGACCTTGTCGGTTATAAATGCTCTTGTCGTGGAAATTGCAGATGGCTTGTTTGCTTTTCCTCTGGGAAGTATAGAAAGAATTGTGATTCTGTCTCCTGATCAAATTGAAAGGGAGGAGGCGAAATTCTTTGCTCAGCTGGATGGAGAAAAGATCCCCATTCTCAGTGCAGCAAAAATTTTCGAATTTGAAGAAAAAGAATCGCTGTATAATAGAGAACAACTCCCCTTGGTTCTGCTGAAGGATCGTTCAAAGAAGATGGGATTTATTGTGGATGGAATAGTGGGAGAGCGGGAGCTCGTGGTACGTGACTTGGATGAAAATTTGGGTAAGGTAAAAGATATAACAGCATCGGCTATGATGGAAGATGGGCGCCCGCTACTGGTCGTCAATATTCATGATATGTTAGATAATCATAAACTAGAGTTTTAATTTCTTCTGGAAAAAGACCAGATTAGAATTCACAAGTTTGACACAAGGTCGGTATATGACTGAAGATAGTAGCGAGCACCTCCGTGCGGGGTTGGAAATTTCTAAAGAACATCGTATCACCGTCTTTATGGTGGATGATCAGCCCATTTTTGCGCACGCAGTTCGTGAGATGCTAAAAGATCAGGACGACATAGTATTTCACTATTGTCAAGATCCAAAAGAAGCCGTTTCACGAGCGATAGAGCTGCAACCTACAGTAATTCTGCAAGACCTGCAGATGCCAGATATAGATGGTATGGCTCTCTTGCGTGAATATCGGATGACAAATGAATTGCGCAACATACCCAAAGTAGTTTTGTCAACTGAAGAAAAAGCAGATGTAAAAGCTGAAGCATTCTCCCTGGGAGCAAATGACTATCTGGTAAAACTCCCGGAAAAAATAGAACTGCTAGCAAGGATACGCTATCACTCGGGAAGTTATATCCATCTTCTGGAAAGAAATGACGCCTACGAAAAGTTACAGCAAAGCAAACGAATACTTGTGGCGGAGCTGGAGGAAGCGGTGCAATATGTGACGGCAGCTTTGCCACAACCAATTACTGGTGAGGTTAGCACAGAATGGAAGTATATCCCCTGTCAGCACCTCGGAGGAGATGCTTTTGGATACCATTGGTTGGATGACGAAAATTTTGCCATGTACGTGATTGATGCCTGTGGTCATGGAGTAGGAGCTGCCCTCCTATCCATAACGGTTATGAATGTACTGCGCTCCCAATCATTGCCTGATACGGATTTCTATGATCCTAAAAACGTATTGAAATCTTTGAATGCCTATTTTCCGATGGAATCTCACCAAGGTATGTTTTTTACGATTTGGTATGGCATATACAACAAAAAGAAAAGGGAGATTTACCACTCTTGCGGAGGACACCATCCTGCAATTCTTGTTACGGGCGATAGCCCAAAGGAATGCGAAGTAGATCTTCTTAAGACTCCCGGTTTGGTCATAGGAGCTATGGAAGATTCTGAATTCGAAAATGCAACAACTGTGGTTAAAAAATTCGGGGAGCTTTACCTCTTTAGTGACGGAGCCTTTGAATTGTTAAAGCCTGATGGTACTTACGTACAATATAATGATTTTGTTTCACACGTGGCGGTTTTGTCAAAGGCAGGAGAGGCGGACATTCGTCGTATCCTCGCATTCTCCAATGATGAAAGGGGAGAGCAAGCTTTTGAAGATGATTACGCTCTTGTAAAGGTTACTTTCCATTCTCTTTAATAGCGATCTTCCGTTGCAAAATTCTTTTTTGTCTATTAGAATGTCCAATAAATGCTAACTCAAGCTGTTGACAGCAAATGCCAAATACGAAAACTCAAAGGGAAAATCAGTGAATCGGATAAAAAAACAACTGGAAAATAAGCTGCAGTTCTGGGCTGTTTTAGGTCCTTGCATAATTATTCTGACCTTGCTCATTAGCTTGATTAAATTTTCACCCGAGAGTTTTTACCTTCCTTTAGCTATCATCGTTGGTGTTCCTGCGTGTTGGATGTGGAAGCTCAGAGGTATGCTTGGTTCGATTACGCTCCTACTATTTCTGCTACTTGTTTCATTTGGAAGTATTGATGCTGACGAACGTTTATGGCATATCGGAGTTGCGGCAGCGATTTCCTTAAGTTTTGTGGTGGGTACATTATCTTCGGAAGAAGTCGCAAGCTTGATTCAACGCCTTCAATCAGAATCAAAAAGTCGCCTTGAACATCTTCTGCGTATCGATGAGAAATTGAAAGAACTTACTCTGCAGATGGACCTTGAAAGGGAAGAAGCTGCTCTTTGCTTAAGAAACAGCAAGGAAGAGACGGAGAATGCGCAAAGAGAAATTACACTATTACACAGAGCTTCCAAAGCTGCTAAGGGAGACCTAGCTCGTTTTACAGAAGAGAAGAGCTTTCTTTTAGAAGAGTTATTTGAGAACAAAAAAATGATAGCTGAGCTAAACCGCAGTCTTGAAATTTCCTCTGAACAGACAGAAGACTGGAAGGCAAAGTGTGAGTCCAGCCATGACGATAGAGAAAAGGCTTATATCAAAGAAGTAGAAGAGGGAAAAATTTTACTTCTCGAGCGAGAAGAGCTACTAAGAGAAAGAGAGGTAGAGCTTAGCGAGATAAAAGCAATTCTTGAGCAAAATTCTGGAGATACAGCGAAACGTGAAGAAACAGAGGCTGGGTTCAATAGTATTTTGGCGACCATGAAACGGGAGCTCCAGGAAAATCATTTTCAATTGAGAGAACTAGAAGAGACAGCGAAAGCTAAAGAGGGATTTTTCCGTAAGCAGCTTGAAGATCGTGATTATCAATTATACATTCAAGTTCGACGTCACGCAGAATCCCAGAAGAAACTTCTTTTACAACAAAAGCTACTTGAAGAATGGAAGGGAAGAAAAGGTTCTCTGGAAGAAAAGCTGGAGGCTATGGATGGACGGCTGTTGGAGTCGACCGAGATCGCTGGACACAATCGTTTACTTAGAGATGAACTGAATCGTATCAGAACAGAAAAATTTCAGCTTTCACTCGATTTTACGACGGCTCTTGATACAGTAGCGCGTTACAAAGAAGGCTCACATAAGATAGAGACAACCCAGTCTATTCCAAATGAAAAATTCTTAGGGGAAAAGAGAGAGAAGAAATCTTCTGAAGTATTACCAGATGAAGTCGTGAAATTACGTCGTACAGCAGCTCTCTACAAGCAGCTGAAAAATCAGTTCGAGCAAAAGTCAGAGTCTCTTCATTCAACCCGTGGAGAGCTATTCAAAAAAGAAAATGAGCTTCTTTCTCTAGAGAAAGAAAGAGAGATGAGCGGTCTAGAAGTCAGCATCGATGACAAGATTCTAGAGGCAGAGCTTCGTATTCTTGAAGAAGAAAAGGAGAAAGCTCTTTTTGAAGTAGAGATGCTCTCTGATCTGGTAGCAGCCCTTCTCGATCAATCTCATGTGGATTGGACTAACATTAACAATGATTGAAGAACTGTAGTTGGTGTATCTATAATTAACTATAGAGAACGCGGGCTCGATTGCCGACATCTTTGTATCTACTGTAAGTGATGATATCAAAGGAAATCGTGGGAAGATAGTAGAATTGCCTATCTGTCCACGATTTCCTTTTGTTTACAGCGTCCTTACTTAGCTTCTCTTACTTTAACACTACGCCAGTCACGGTGACCCACACTGATAGCAATAAATTGCTTGGCTGAGTTGACTGCAACTAGTTTAGCATCTTCTCTGAGAGGAGAAAGGCGGTGGGAAGTTTTGACATTCAATAGAACATCAGCGATAGCCTCTGCTGTTTTCGTAGCTTGGAGTTTCAGTTGATCATCAGGGGCACGATCTCTCAAATTTTGCAAACGATCTTTCAGAATATCCAGAGTTTGAGTTGCCGCGACATTAATGTCTTCGTCGATAGCACCGTACTGAATGAGCCTATCCATTTGGAGCCATATAGGTATAGAGCGCTTCTGGGCTAAGGGTGCGAGACCAGGTATTACGGTATTCTCCAGATATGTAATCACAAGAAGCTGCTCCAAAAGCGGCAACAGTTACGTATAATGGAGGGTGTACAGTCATAATAAAACCTTTTTATATATTTTTATGGGTGGAGTTTTTTTTTTTTGATAAACGTGCGAATAATATATAGAAAGGTAACTATAAAGGATATCAGAAGTTGGTAGTTGTTTAATATGATCGAAGTAGAGGGGAGGTGATGCTGTCGTATAATTCACAGCACAGAAAAAGAGAAGCATAAGAAAATTCTTCACAAATCAGTGATAAGTATTTCCTATACCTCCTTTCTTCCTCTGTGCTTATTAAAATCTGACTAGCCTTTTGGCCACGCAGTCAGGATTTCACAGCCATCGTCTGTAATCAAGAGTGTGTGTTCCCATTGGCCACTAGCCTTACCATCTTTAGTACGGGCAGTCCAGTGATCCCGGGAGTCGATGACAGCCTCGGCGACACCGGCGTTGACCATAGGTTCAATAGTGAAGGTCATTCCTGGAATTACAGGGATGTGAACATCATTCATATTGTGGTAGATCTGTGGAGCTTCATGAAAGTTTACCCCAACACCATGTCCAACAAACTGGTGTACAACAGAGCATCTTTTGGATTGAGCGTAGGGCTCAATGACATTCCCAATTTCTGACAGAAGGGTACCTGGCTTCATGATAGCAATGGAACGATTTAGGCACTCCAGAGAAACGTCCACAACACGTTGGCGTTCGGGCGAGGTCTCGCCACCAATTACGACCATGCGGCTGCAGTCACCGTAGTATCCATTAAGAATGCAGGTTACATCGATATTAACGATGTCGCCTTTAATCAGAGGGCTATTATCGGGAATGCCGTGACATACCACTTCATTGACAGAGGTGCAGATGCTCTTGGGGAATGGAGGGTGCCCGTAGTTTAGGGGGGCGGGAATAGCTCCTGCATCTAGATGCATCTGATGGGCGAGCTTATTCAAGTCTTCAGTGGAGACGCCTTCTTTGGCGGCTTTGACTGTAGCATCAAGAATTTTTGCGGCTAAACGCCCTGAGTTGCGGATGCCTTCGATTTCTTTATCGTTTTTGATGAGGATGTTGAATTTTTTTTTGTATTCTTGGGCTATGATGCTCTTCCTTTTACTCAAAGGAGCAACTTCCGGGTAGTGGCATTTCTTCCACTTCTTTTCACTGCCACACCAACATGGGTCGTTGCGACCGAACATAAGCAATCTCCTGCCTTGTAGTTAAGGCTACTTTACAAGTTTAGTAATTTATTTCAAATAATGTTAGGCCGAGAGCGGGAGCGGTAATACCTCCGAGCTTGCGGTCCTTGCTGGCAAGAATTTGTGATATGGCTCCGGGTTTGAGCTTTCCACAACCCACATAAACCAAATATCCTACAATGTTTCTCACCATTTTGTACAGAAAATGACGCCCCTCCACTTCAAAACGAAGGCGATTTTCTGGAAGTTCTATTAAGTCAATACGAGTAAGTTCTCTGATAGTGTCATCAGGTATCTTATTATTCATGCAGTTTATAAAGGCTGCAAAGTCATGCTTGCCGATAAGGGCTTGGCTCATCGAGCGCATAAGTTCAATATTTAGAGAGTGGGGGTAGTGCCAGGAAAAGTGGCGGTTGTGAGGTAGCTGAGCCTGATTGGAACATAGGTGGTAGTGGTACTCTTTCTTTTGACAGTCCAAAGTGGGGTGGAAATCCTTAAGGGCAAACTCTAACTTGAGAACGGCAATGTCTGGAGGGAGTAGGCTATTTAAGGCTCTCTCAAGAGATACAAGGTCTAAGTCTTTTTTCTTTGTAATGAAATTCACTATCTGACTTCTGGCATGGACACCCGCATCGGTACGGCTGGCAGCTTGTAAAGAGATTTTTTCCTGGAGGACCTTTTCGAGTACAGTGAGTAAAGTACCTTCAATACTTGGACCCATTTTGGTATTTTGCCAACCCAGATATTCGCTACCGTCGTAAGCTATGGTGATCTTGATATTTTTCATGACACTTGCAGATTTACAGGGAGTGAATAAACAATTTAGTTCCTACCAGGAACCTTTCGATGCTAATTAAAGTGAGAATCATACCCATGAGTCTCTCAACCGCTATAAGACCTTTTGGGCCAACAGCTTTTTGGATGTACGGGCTACAAACCAGAATTGATAAGGATACGATCCAGGCAATAAGAATAGCTCCAACCATTTCGAAGTCACTTGCTTGAGCGGAGTACAGCATGATGGTGGCCATAACGGAGGGCCCAGCGATTAGCGGTACAGCAAGGGGCGTAATAAAGGGCTCGTCGTCAGGAGCGGGAACGGTGACTTTTCTGGGGCCGAGATGTGGAAAAATCATCCTTAAGGCAATTAGGAATAAGATAACTCCTGAGGTGATATAAACGGATGCTTGCGATACGTGTAGTAATCTGAGAACAGCTTCACCTACGAAGTTACAGCTTATGAGCAGAAAAAGGGATATAAGATGTTCGCGTATGATGATCCTTTGTTGCCGTTCGATTTCATATCCTTTAAGCATGGAAATGAAGACGGGCGTATTGCCAATAGGATCCATAATGATAAAAAGGGCAAAAGCAATAGTGAATATGGACATAAAGACCTGTAAAATAGGGAGATGTAAATAATTTTCTCAGGCAAGATTATACGCCAGTTTCTCTTATTCTTAAATCTTTTTTTTCGAAAAATCTTGTATCTCAAGGCACTGTTAGAAATCTGAGAATTTAACTTGGTTCTCTATCGATCTTAATTTTTATACTGACTTCATCAATCTTTTCCCTCCTGAAAAAAACTGACCTCACGAAACTCAGTTTCCCCGTTAGCGTCAAATCAACCCATCTTGACAGTTACCCATATTAAAGAATGGGATGTGATATTGGCGAAGCCTTCATGAGTCCGGAGGACGTCCGGTTAGAGCCTCGGGTGACTTAAGCTTGCGAGGGAACCCGTGGTGGGAGTTAGGAGATATAGAGCCCGAGGAACGAGGCCGATTGAAGCTTGTTTCACCTTTCAATCGGCCTGGAGGGCTCATTTTCCCATATAAAACGTCCTCGGGTTCCTTCGCAAGCTCAGTCACCCGAGGCTCACCGGACGTCCTCCGGACTCATGAAGGCTTCGCCAATGCCAAACCATAATGGGTATACTGTCAAGATGGGTTGGTTTGACGCTTGCGTTTCCCCTGAGAAAAGATCTATAAAAAAATAGTTGTCGCTAATTTTAATAAAGGACCCAGGTCGTTTATTAAAATTACGAAATGTTGCCCTTGGACACTTTTGCCACACTTTTGAATCGCACCCAATTCCTCTACTTGTCCAAGTATGGAGAGTTGTGAGCGATGCTCAATTATAAAAAAGGACTCAAAATCAGACATTCGCTCGTTTTAATATACGACCTAGGTGGCTGATTCTTTAAAAAAAAACTTGAAATTTACTAGAAACATTCCTTAAAAAGATGTTGAAGGGAAGTGAGAGTCAAGGGGATGAGTTCAATATTCTATCGGATCTCTTGCTAAGGACCATACATGGCTGATGATGTAGCGGATAAGACAGAAGATGCCACAGCAAAAAAGCTGACCGATTCTAGAAAAAAAGGCCAGGTGGCCAAGTCACAGGATCTTACAACGGCGTTCATATTGCTTACCGGTATGATCATGCTCCTGACCGTATCTAAAGGGTTATACGAGATGTTAGCGGGTCTTACGGTAGCGATATTTACGAATTTGGATAAACAGTATGTTAGCCATGCAGGACTCGTTTTTTGGTTTGATGTTGGAATTAAATATACCCTGTTAATGATTATGCCTGTCCTCGGCGCAATATTTGTTATGGCCCTGTTAGTCAACATCTATCAGGTCGGCTTGGTGATTTCTCCTGAATCGTTGAAGCCAAAATGGGACAAGTTGAATATTTTTAACATGAAGAACTTTAAGAAGTTTTTTGAGATTTCTGCAGTTATGAAAATGGTTTTTGGTTTGAGTAAACTGGCTGTGGTTGGCTTTGTTGTGGGATCGTTTATTATGGGGCTGCTGCCGGAAATAGAGACCATGGTTAATGCAAAACCTAAAGAGCTTTTGTTATTTCTTGCTGAATCTGTTTTGCATATCGGCTTAGTGATTGCTTTGATTCTTATTATCCTGGGTATTGCTGACACTATATACCAGAGATGGAAGTTTGCCCGAGATATGAAGATGTCAAAACAGGAAGTGAAAGAGGAGCGCAAGCAGCAGGAAGGTGACATGCACGTAAAATCAAGAATGCGTGAAATGATGCAGAAATTTTCTCAGTCGCGCATGAAAGGGAACGTGCCTCATGCCGATGTGGTTATCGCTAACCCCATTCACTATGCCGTCGCGATAAAATATGATCCCGATAATATGGTTGCTCCAGTATGTCTTGCAAAGGGAGCCCGCTTGATGGCCCTGGCAATCAAGGATATTGCGAGAGAAAACAATGTGCCAATAGTGGAAAATCCTCTTTTGGCCAGAGCTATGTACAAAGTAGTTGAAGTGGGACAGATGGTGCCTCCAGATTTTTACCACGCAGTGGCAGAAGTCCTTGCTTATATCTATCGTTTAGATGAAAAAATGAAAGCAAGGGATGAAGATGTTTCTTTACCGCTACCCGGTTATGGTATAGAAGAGCAAAAAGGGGCTAATGCAACAGCTGCACCATAAACTAAGAAGAGAGTGGTGTTTTACCGATGCTTGATCAGATATTAGGAAAATTAGGAAGTTTAGAGCGACACGTTGACGTGGTCATGTCACTGGCCGTGGTGGGAATCGTCATGTTGCTGGTGGTTCCTCTACCCCCGGTGCTTCTTGATGCTTTTATCTCTATCAGTATTCTTCTAGCGGTCACTACTTTGCTCATGACTTTGTACGTAGAAGAAGCAGTTGAATTTAATTCCTTCCCTTCCTTACTCCTTTTTCTGACACTTTTCCGCCTGGGATTGAACATTGCTTCTACACGAATGATTCTTGCCGAAGCTCAAGCTGGGGATATCATAAAAACATTTGGTGAGTTCGTAACGGGAGGAAACCAGATTGTTGGTATCGTTATCTTTATCTTGCTTACCGTTATTAACTTTGTCGTTATCACAAAAGGTAGTGGTCGTGTAGCGGAAGTTGCCGCCCGTTTTACCTTGGATGCCATGCCCGGTAAACAGATGTCTATCGATGCGGATCTCAACGCAGGTGTTATCGATGACACCGAAGCAAAGATGCGCAGAGCAAAGATCACTGCTGAAGCTGATTTCTATGGATCAATGGATGGTGCCTCGAAGTTCGTACGTGGTGATGCCGTGGCAGGTATTGTCATCACGATTGTCAACATTGTTGGTGGATTGATTATTGGTATGGCCATGAAAGGGATGACATGGCAAGAAGCTGCTGAAGTGTACACTATCCTGTCCGTGGGTGACGGATTGGTTTCCCAGATCCCAGCCCTTTTGATTTCTGTCGGCGCCGGTGTAATTGTTACCAGGTCTTCTTCTAGCAAAGATAATTTTGGTAGATCTTTGCAGAAGCAGCTGTTCAACAATCCTCGGGTTCTTTTCATGACCTCTGCGATCGTATTATTTTTGAGTATGGTTCCCGGGATGCCAATGTCTGTAATGTTACCTATTTCGGGGACTCTCGGGATCTATGCCTATTCTATGTGGAGGGCGAGTGATCAAGAGTTAAGTGCATTGGATGTAGGGATGACGACAGCAACAGATGAGGAGTTAGAGACAGGTACTCCGTCGGGTGACGATGTAGAGAGAGCTCTCTTCGTGGATCCGATGGAAATAGAGCTGGGGTATGGCCTCATACCTTTGGTGGATTCGGCACAAGGGGGAGACCTTCTTTCACGCATCACGGTAATTCGGAGGCAGATAGCCTCAGAACTTGGCGTCGTGGTGCCACCCATACGTATTCGGGACAATATGTCATTGGAGTCTGATGCTTACTCAATAAAAATTAAAGGTATTGAAGTTGCGAATGGTAAGTTGTATTTAGACAGTTATCTTGCCATGAATCCAGGGAATGTGGAGAAGCAGATATCAGGTATCAAAACCGTTGAGCCTGCTTTTGGCTTACAAGCATTATGGATTTCTGGTTCACAAAAAGATGCTGCTGAAGCTGCTGGATATACAGTTGTTGATACACTCTCTGTTATAGCGACTCACCTAACAGAGGTTATTCACGCTCACGCTCATGAATTGATAAATCGTGAGGAGGTATCCAAGCTATTGGATAACGCGAAGATCCATGCATCAACGGTCGTGGAAGAATTGGTTCCTACTCTTTTGACGAATGGACAGGTGCTGAAGGTCTTGCAAAATCTTTTAAAAGAGCGTATTCCTGTTAGAGACATTGTAACTATATTGGAGGTCCTCGCAGACTACGCTGCTCAAACGACCGATACAATGATACTGACAGAATATGTGAGACAAGGGCTATCGAGGAGTATCTCCAAGCAGTTTGCTGATGAGAGCAATGTGATTCACGCAGTTACCATGGATCCGAAAGTTGAGCAGATGGTTTCTGAGAGTATACAGACAAATGATTTCGGTAGTCGCATAGTTTTGAGGCCGTCGACGACACGGCAAATTATTGAGGAGATAAACGCCTTTTTTGAAGAGGCCTCGAAAGAAGGAGTGCAACCAATTATCTTGACATCTCCTTCAATAAGGTTACATTTTAAAAAGTTAATTGAAAGAAGCCTACCCCGCCTGCCAGTGCTTTCATTCAATGAGTTGTCTTCGGAAGTTGAGATAAAGAGTACAGGATCGATTAGTAGTGAAGTTTTGATGTAAGCGGATGACTAGAAACGTAGGGAACGAGTGATGATAATAAAAAAATTCCGAGTGGAAAAAGAAGACGATGTCAAAGCTGTCATAGAGCAAGAGCTTGGTCCCGAGGCTATAATTTTGACTACTCGTACCGTAAGAGAAAAGGGCATCAAGGCTTTATTTGCTACAGAACAACTGGAAATTACAGCAGCTGTTGATGAAGGAGACCTTGAGGCTTATGAAAAGGTACGGGTACCTGTATCCTCAGCATTATTTCAGAATGATATAGAGCCTCACTCGGCTTCCGAAACCTTGGATGACAGTCTTGCTGACATAAAGAGAGTACTGGGAAAAATTTCACGTGATGTGGCGCCAGTGGAAAAGGAAGAAGATGCTCTTCAGGTGAGGGAGCCCGAAACAATTGAAAGAGTTCCTGTACAGAGGTATGAGGAGAAAGCTCCCACCCAAAGGCATGAAGAGAGAGCTTCTATGCTAAGGCATGAAGAGAAAGCTCCCACCCAAAGGTATGAAGAGAGAGCTTCTATGCTAAGGCATGAAGAGAAAGCTCCCACCCAAAGGTATGAAGAGAGAGCTTCTAT
>JBLFWS010000108.1:0-11503 GCA_047611865.1 Chlamydiales bacterium | reverse complement strand
GCTTGCCAGCCTTTCATTTTAGCTAAACTGATCATTATGTAAATTTTTGGTTAAGGTGGATTTGCTAATCCAGATGAAGTGACACAAAAAAACCCGAGTTACCAAAGGGGGATTTTAAGTCCCCTTTGGTACCCGGGATGAGTCTTTGATATGGAGGTGGAGAGAATTGAACTCTCGTCCTTGGCAAACTCCATAAAGGCGTCTACATGCTTAGTACCCTGAAAAGTTTAATCAGCCCCCATGCAAGGCACCCCACTAGGGCTGACGAACTTCATTTAATCTCGGATAACTACCCCCTAGAAGTAACGGGAATAGAGACCATACCAGGTAAAATGACGATAGTTCCAAGACCCCTGGTCCAATTTTGGGCTATCGGGTTACTAAAGCTGTTAAGCTTAAGCAGCCGCTCTAAGTTCAGACTGACCAAAGTTTCCAAAGTCACCCTTCACGATGTTAGAGTTTGCAATTATAGTTGTGAAGGCATTCTTAAGGAGGTCACCAACATCCCCCGCATGCGACCAGTACTTTGTTCCCTAGTCGAAACCAGTACACCCCCAATAACTTAAGGTGGTCATAATATTATTCTAGCACAGAGGGGAATTTTTATGAAGCGCAGACAATTTAATCGTGAAATTATTGAGCTAATAAATTGAGCCGCTATTAATAGCGGCTCAAATATTTACGTATTACATCAAGCCCGCGGCGATAGCTGCAAGCTCTGATCTTTCTGTTTTATCCAAAAAGACGGAGCCAAAAATCTTTTGGTCTCGGAAGGTCCCGACAGCAAAAGTAAGGCCATTCGAGTCTTTATCAAGATAGGGATTATCTATTTGAGTTGGGTCCCCTGCAAGAATGACTTTTGTACCATGTCCTGCACGAGAAATAATCGTTTTGACCTCGTGAGGAGTCAAGTTTTGAGCCTCATCAATAATAATAAACATTTTTGGTAAGGAACGTCCACGGATGTAGGTTACAGCCTCCATCTCAATTTTTTTGCTTTCAAGCACCCATCTCATGGTTTCACTGGATTCTTCCAAGCTTGAATTACCGCAAAGAAATTCAAGATTGTCATAGATAGGCTGCATCCAATGGGAAAGCTTTTCTTCCTTGGTACCTGGCAGGTATCCAATATCCTTTCCTAAAGGCATTATAGGTCTACTGACAAGGATTTTGTTGTAAACAGGCTCATCAAAGACCTTCCTCATACCACTGGCTAAAGCCATAAGGGTTTTTCCAGTTCCAGCTTGTCCAATCAAAGCTACAAGCTTAACATCATCTCGAAGAAGGAGATCCAGGGAACAACGTTGTTCGACATTGAGAGGTTTGACTCCCCACAAGTTGTCAGGTCCTTTTATGAGAGGTACAGCACGTTGCTGGATAGAATCCCATCTACACACTGCTGAAGACTGTTCTGGGGAAGTGAGAACAAGATATTCGTTAGTGTGAAATTTCCCTTCAAGAAACACTCCGTTATCTTTATAAAAACTATCTATAACCCGTTTTTCGACTTCAAGTCTCTGTATTCCCTTGCAGACATTGTGATAGGAAAACTTTAAATTTTCATAATCTTCTGCTTCAAGGCCCATTGCTTCTGCTTTTACCCGGGAGACTAGGTCTTTGGACACAAAGACTACTCGATCTCCCTTTTTCGAACGATTAAATGCAGGCATGAGGACTTTATTGTGGCGAAGAGAGGGAAAATCTTCTGGATCCAAATGGGTCTTGGGATCCATCTCGACACAGATTCTTGCCCCATTTTCAATAAAGACGCCGTCATGTAAGTCTCCGGTGCCTTTTTTCTTTAATGAATCAAGAAGACGAAGAACAGACCTTGAATTTTGGCCCCTTTCGTCCGAAAGTCTCTTCATTGATCCAAGCTCTTCAAGTACAGCTATGGGCACCACAATATCACTATTTGGAAATTTTATTATGGCCTCTGGATCATGCAATAACACGTTGGTATCTATAACAAAAGTTTTACGTGACACTACTGACTTCTCCTTATCACAAATTTCGGACTCACCAATTAAGGTCGTTGCGGAACCTGACGTAACATTAATCATATTGCCTCATTCTGCAAATGGGTGAATGTATGGAGTAAAAAATTGCTGCAAAAACGACTACCTACCTCGCTCTCCTTTGACTTAAGTTTAGGGAAATCCATTCTGCTCCCCCCCCTTAAAATTGAGTTAATTCAGCCTTGAACATCACGTTATAACATATTCATATTTTTAACTATGTATTATTTTTCAGCACTCCACGGCTTTGACTGCTAAAGTACTTGCAGGAATTTCCTTTACCCGTTATTATCTAGGCATATTAAAAAAACAGTGAACATAAAATTAAAATAAACAGTGACCATAAAATACGATTTCGCGAAGATTATTAATCACCTTTCAAACGTAATCGTATAAGGCTACATAAAAAATTGGGCAGGTAACTATGAAAATCGATGATAAAATCATAAGCATCCCCCGGTATATTTCGACTACATGGGAAAACGTTTCTTCTCTAAGAGTTTCTGGCGAAGTATTTATTGTCTCCCTGATTGACGATTCACACATCGAGATACCTAATCTGGATAATTCTACAATAGAACAGGCGTTTCAAGCGCATATTGACTATGTTGAAAAAACCGATGACATACACACTCAAATTTCTGCTAGTGAAGAATCCCAATATCCTCACCCATTTTCTCAACTCTCTTCCTCTTTATTAAATAATGAAAATATCGTGGGTCTTCCTATTCGATTTGGTCAGGGAGGTCTAGAAAGTTTTGGTGCTGCAATGCAACATAATCCTGCTCAAAAAGATATGCCTGAGCTGCCAGAAGAACTTCTTCAAAAGATAAGCTCTATCGCAAAGATTCTTGGTAATGATGAAAATATGACACTTCCTAAAGCGGAACCACACTGTAATTGTATCTTCTGTCAAATTGCTAATGCAATTCAAGGAGTAAACGATGAAGAAGTCATTCAGGATGAAGAAGTTACAGATGAAGACCTAAAGTTTCGCGAATGGGATATTGACCAAAGTAATGACAAGTTATACTCAGTATCTAATCCTTTAGACTCCAAAGAGGTATACAGCGTATATCTTGGAAATCCTGTAGGATGTACCTGCGGAGAGAAAAACTGCGATCACATTAGAGCTGTCTTAAACAGCTAGTTCTTCTGAACTCCTCCATTACAGTTCCTAAAACCCAATGGGCATCCATTGGTTTTTTTTCACTTACAGTGCCCTCTTCCTAGGTTTCTGGTTGAATGGTTTATATCGTATGGTTTATTGTCCCTAGTTCTTGGTGAACTGGTAGCAAGAAGATGCATAAACCAGAAACCAATTTCTTAAAAAAACCAAAAGCAGAAACTTTTATTGTTTCAGGAGTTTGTGATGCTTAGAAAAGTTCTTTATATTCTAACGGCAACGAGTATCGTCGCTTCGGCTTCGTCTCTTTCAGCACGTCCGTTACAAAGTGAAAGGAGTGAGCCTGCAGCTCCGCTCCAAAAGGAAATCATCGCTTATAACAGCAGTGAGGAATCAAACAACGGACGTGAATCCAATGCCGTTGAAGAACGCTCAAAATCTTCTAAGGTCACTAATGAGGATAGTTCTAGCAATTTCCAAGCCTTTACAGGCAAAATCATTGGCAACAACGTTCGTATGCGTTCACAGTCCAATCTTGATTCTCAAATCATCCGTGAAGTTAGCAAAGACGAGCTCTTCTTAATAACAGGAGAAGAAAACGGCTTTTATTTCGTTAAGCCCCCCACAGATATCAAAGCTTACATATTTCGCACTTACGTCTTAGATAAGGTTGTAGAAGGAAACAATGTAAATGTTCGCTTAGGACCAAACCGTGAAGCCGCTGTTATTGCTCAACTCAATACTGGTGATAAAATTGATGGAACCATCAGCCCTCTTAACAATAAATGGGTCGAGATTACCCCGCCTGAAAGCACTCGCTTTTTTGTTGCGAAAGAATATTTCGAAAATGCCGGCTCTCCCGATTTACTCACACAGATGGAATCCCGCCGTTCAGAAGCTCATCATTTGCTAAACTCTTCGTACCTTATAGCACAAGCTGAAATGCGCAAATCATTTGAAGAAATTGATATCGATAGAATTTCATCTTCTTTTGAGAAGATCATCAAGGACTATTCTGATTTTGCCGGTTATTCCACAAAAGCTAAAGAAGTCCTTGATCTTGTCCAGGAAACCTACCTACAGAAGAAAATAGCTTTTCTTGAAGCAAAAACCCAGCAATCGACTCGCAGTTGGGCAACTATCAACAATAAGCTTTCCGACCAAATTTCATCTTATGAAAAACGGCTATCAAAATTCGAAGAAGAGTTGAGTTTTGAAACCCCCACAAAGTCTTTACAAAGCAACCTAAAGGTAGAGAGTTCCATTCAAAAGGCAAATCCCCAGGTCGTAGAAGCCATAGTTGAGTCTGTCGAAAATGGAAATGACTCTGTTACACTGAATATGGAAAAAGAACTTCCAAAGGAAAGCCTTGAGGAGAATACAAGCTTTGATCTATCCAGCGCCACAGACAAAATGCTTCTTTGGGGACCTATTGAGAAAAAACTCTTTCTTGACTGGCAGTTAAGTAACCCTCAGGGTAAGCCTACGGATTATGCTCTGGAAGAAAAGCTTAATTCTGTGAAATTAGTAGGCATCGTTGAGCCCTACACTCGTGCCGTCAAGAATAAACCTGGGGACTATCTCCTTCGTTTGAACAACAAAACTGTCGCTTATCTTTATAGTACAAAAGTCGACATGCAGGATAAAATTGGGAAAGAAGTTGCTATAGTCGGCAGTCCCCGACCTAACAACCACTTTGCCTTTCCTGCATATCACGTTGTTACTGCTGAATAGTTTATGGAAATCCGCGATTGGGCAACCCACATTATTTCAGCGGATAGGATAGACGATAAGCTATTTGATCCTAAAGAATTCACGGATCATTGTCCTGGAGAGGCCGTTTTCTGGAAAGAACCAGTGCGGCCTTCCGGGATGGTTCTTCAGAAGAAAAATAAAAAAGAAAAACTTCCCGCCTTTCACGAACATGGTGATCCGGACAAGCGAGCTGTGTGCCTTCACCGATTTGCTGGTCATGAGCTTCTTGCTGTAGAGATTATGGCCTACACCTTGCTGGCTTTTCCCGAAGCACCTCGTCACTTTAGAAGGGGTTTGGCAAATACTTTACGTGATGAACAAAGACATGTTGCCCTTTACATCAAACAAATGGAAGCCCTTGGACTTAAGTTTGGGGATCTTCCACTGTACAGACACTTTTGGGTTCATTCCAAGTACATCACCTCCCCCATAAAGTATGTCAGTACCATGTCGTTAACTTTGGAAATGGCCAACTTGGACTTTGCCCCAATGTATGGTAAGTCCTTTTTACGTTACGGAGATCAAGAATCCTCTGACTTAATGCATACTATTCTGGAAGACGAAATTTCCCATGTCAATTTTGGTCTCCAGTGGCTTCGTAAATTTAAGCCGGAAGGCACTTCCGACTGGGATGCCTGGACCAACAGCATGTCCGAATTAATGACCCCAAAAAGAGCCAAAGGTTTTCTTGTTCATGAAGATCACCGCCTCTCTGCTGGTGTTCCTCAAAACTGGATCGACAACCTCAAAAAAGCCTAAAAGAGTTCTTTATATGACTTTATCACATGTACATTCTGTTTCATTTCTTGCACTTGACGCTATCAGTATTCATATCGAAATTGATATAACTGAAACCCCTGATAGACTCAGCCTTGTAATCGTAGGCCTTCCTGACGCTGCCGTAAAGGAATCTAAGGATAGAGTTCTTTCTGCTGTAAAAAACTCCGGATATCCCATGAATGATATCCACTGCACAATCAATTTAGCCCCTGGTAACCTCAAAAAAGAAGGACCTTTATACGATTTACCTATAGCTATTGGCTTACTAAGCTCTCTTGGTTTTATTTCAGGAGACGTCCACGAAGACTATCTCATTGTGGGTGAAATGGGACTTAGCGGAAAGACCCGCCCGGTACGAGGAGCTTTAGCTATGGCTATGCTTGCAAGAGACCTTGGGAAAAAAGGGATTCTCTTACCAACCGCAAACGCCTTGGAAGCTTCAACAGTACCGGGAATTCAAGTCATCCCAATTAAAAGTTTAAAAGAGGCTGCAGGATACTTAAACAAAACCATCTCCATTGAACCACTAGCTTCGACCCTGTCTGAAGACTTTTTTCAAAAAGCAACTGCCCCCATAGACTTTTCCGATATCAAGGGACAGGCCCATGTAAAGCGTGCAATGGAAATTGCCGCTGCGGGAAATCACAATGTATTGTTATATGGACCTCCAGGCTCTGGTAAAACCATGTTAGCGAAATCCTTGATTGGTATCATGCCAGAGATGACTATTGAAGAAGCCCTGGAGACTACAAAAATCCATTCAATCGTTGGATTACTTCCTAAGGGTGAAAGTCTTGTAAGAAACCGCTCATTTCGTTCACCTCACCACACCGTCAGCTATGCAGGTCTTATTGGAGGAGGAGCCACTCCTCGACCGGGAGAAGTTTCTCTAGCGCACAATGGAATCTTATTTCTCGATGAGCTACCTGAATTTTCTCGCTCCACCCTAGAGGTATTACGACAACCTCTAGAAGATCGTGTTGTTACTATAAGCCGTGCTAATGGCAACTTTACCTATCCAACGAATTTTCTCTGTATTGCAGCAATGAATCCCTGTCCTTGTGGGTATCTTGGCCATCCCGACAAAAATTGCTCAGACACCTTCAAGCAAATTGAGAAATACCGAAGCAAAATCTCTGGTCCTTTGTTAGACCGTATTGACATGCACATTGAGGTACCTGCCCTTCGTTATTCAGACCTTTGCCAGACAGTGAAGGCCGAGAGTTCCGAATTGGTACGTCAGCGAGTCAAGGCTGCCCGAAAACGTCAGTCAGATAAATTTGGTCCTGGAATAAGTAATTCTTTAATTCCTACTGGAATCCTACGCGAGGCTTGTAACTTGAATACTGGATGTGAAAACTTGATGCGTCAAGCTGTTGATGTAATGGGAATTTCAGCTCGTGGGTACGATAGAATTCTACGAGTAGCCAAAACCATAGCGGACCTTGGTGAAAGCACTAGAGTCCAAGAAGACCACCTAATGGAAGCTATCAACTTCCGCCAGTGGGATAAAACTCTCAACCCCATAGAACGAATGTGTGGCTAGAGTCTAATCTATACGGAAACAAATTCAAAAATAGATTTTATTTCGGTATAATTTGTCAAAAAGAGTAATACCCCTGATTTAATGCTTCTTAAAAAGTATAAAAATATTTTTAATATCTAGTAATTCATTATCCCCCCTAAATTTATTTGACTTTTTAGCTTCTCAACTTTTAACCTTATTTCCTTATTCAAGGATTTGGTGGATCCCTGTCAAGAGAGTTAAGTTTTTTTTAATTTACTCTGTTACCGACACATTCAACAAACTTATTCAAATAGTTTTGAAAAAGTTTGTATTTCTTTATGAACTCAATCCGAATAACCGTATATAAACTAAACCCTAGATAGGAGAATTCCGATGATCAGCACTGTAGAATATATTTGGCTAGATGGTTCGAAACCTTCCCAAAAGATGAGATCTAAGACTCGTTTGATTGAAGTCGTAAATCTAGATGAAGTCACTATCAAAACTTTTCCCGAGTGGAGCTATGACGGTTCTTCTACCTACCAATCCGAAGGCAGCAACTCGGACCTATTGCTCCAACCAGTAAACTTTGTTAATGATCCAATTCGCGGGATGGGCCATTACCTGGTGCTATGTGAAGTTTTTAATCCCGATGGCACAGCTCACAGTACAAATACCCGTTCCCTTTTAAAAAAAGTTGTAGAGCATTCTGGTGATGTCGACACTTGGCTTGGTTTCGAGCAAGAATATACCCTCTTTTCTGGAAGAAAACCTTTAGGATGGCCAGAAGACGGTTTTCCAAGACCTCAGGGTCCTTTTTACTGTGGTGTTGGAGCAGACGAAGTGTATGGAAGAGAAATCGTTGAAGCGCACACCGATGCTTGCGTTGAAGCTGGTCTTCTTATTTACGGAACCAACGCTGAAGTAATGCCCGGTCAGTGGGAATACCAAATTGGTTACAGAGGCTTTGAAAGAGATAGTAACGACACCATAAATTTCTGTGACCATCAGTGGTTTGCCAGATGGCTTCTTTGCAGAATTGCTGAAGATGCTGATGTAATTGTTAGCTTCGACAACAAGCCTGTAAAAGGTGACTGGAATGGCGCAGGCTGCCACACAAACTTCTCTACAAAAGCAATGAGAGACCCAAAAACTGGAATGAAGGCTATAGAAGAAGCTATCCAACTCTTGGGTACAAAGCATGAAGAGCATATTCGAGTTTATGGTGCAGGACTCCATGAGAGACTTACGGGCCAACACGAAACTTGCAACATCAGCCAATTCCGTGCTGGTGTAGCAGATAGAGGTGCCTCTATCCGCGTACCTCATCAGGTTTCACTTAAAGGCTACGGCTATGCTGAAGACAGAAGACCCGGCGCAAACTCAGATCCATATCTTGTCGCTTCAAGAATCATCACAACAATTTGTGACCTTGATGAGTCAGTTTTTACAAATGGAAAAGAAAGCCTCAGCGAAGTTCTTTCTAACAAAAATGTAAAGAAAGAAGAGCT
The DNA here is from genome assembly GCA_047611865.1 of Chlamydiales bacterium. GTDB lineage: Bacteria > Chlamydiota > Chlamydiia > Chlamydiales > JBDQID01 > JBLFWS01. The sequence goes on along the minus strand of JBLFWS010000108.1, from coordinate 2,806 downwards.
TGTACTCAGATAATTAAGTCATATTCCCTTTTATAACATTGATTGGGAATTGATCTCTTTTATGAGTGTTTCAATCGAGTAGCAGAGGATGAAAATCCTCTGCTACTCGTGTTTTGATCATTTACGATACTCTCGCATAAGCTCTATCAAAGTTTTAAATTGAGCCGGACTCTCCACAAAGAGTGGGCCCCTTTGCTTTCTCCCTTCAATAATTATCTCACATAGTTTTTCGAGAAGGTTCTCTGCATCAACAAGTTTTCTCTCAATCAAATGCTTCATCGTCATTGCAGTGATCAATGTCCCTGTTCTTCCTACTCCAGCTTGGCAGTGAATTAAACTTGGACTTTCACTTGAAAACTGAGCGATTAACTGAATTAACTTACTCAATTTACCCAGGGAGGTACCCATATAGTCCATGAAGGCCTGGTAATGAATCCTTTGAACTGGTTTTGTTGCCCCCGATTCCTTTTGAGAAAGTAAAAATGTGTAGAAAAAAATCTCCTGATCTATTTCTTGAATTTCTTTGCATTCCAAAAGATATTTCTTCGTCTCATACTTCCCTCCTACAAAGTCAGAATAATACACAGGATCTACTTCCCCTTTTGCTGTAAGATCTACAATGAGATTACATTCCTCCCAGCATAAATCCCAAAATAGGTCATGTTGATTTTCTAACGGATATTGAGTAGCAATATAGGTTAGGCCATCAGGCATGGATACCCTGTTCGCATGTAAAAACCGAATACCTTCATCGCTAGAAATTGGAATGGAGGTGGAACAAGGACATGGAACACGAGCAAAACGGTGCTCAAGATCTTCTGATGTATGATAAATAATTTCCAATTCAAAAGTAGTTTTTGCCAACAAAGCAAAATAATTGATTATTTCGTCATCATTCATCGTTTCCATTTTTGGCATCTATACCATCCCCTATCAGTTGAATTTCCCCATCCTCATCTGTACTATGCGGAAGACTCAAAACCATCTCATCTGTCTGTAGTGATCTTGTGGTTCTATCTATAACTTCTATATCAGGAATTTCCTTATCCGAGGAAGCCCCAATTTCCTTCAATTTTCTTGCCGTAACAATAACTCTGGTCTCCAACGAACCTACAGATTTGTTGTAAGCATCTACAGCTCGGTCTAAGCCTTTTCTCATGTCTACAAAGTGTTCAGCCAAAGTCCGTACACGGTCATATAGGTTTCTTCCAAGTTCACTAATTTGCGCTGCATTTTTTGCTACCTGCTCTTGACGCCATCCATAGGCTACGGCCCGCAATAACGCAATAAGTGTCGTTGGAGTAGCTATAATGACACTTTGATTTACTCCAAATTCAATTAATTCAGGCTCTTGCTGAAGAGCAGCACTGAAAAATGGTTCTCCGGGAAGAAAAAGTACCACAAATTCAGGAGAGTCTTTAAGTCGGCTCCAATAAGCTTTCGCTCCGAGTTGAGAAAGGTGAGAACGCACTTGTCTAGCGTGATGTTTCAACAATACAACTCTTTTATCTTCGTCATTCACTTCAAGAGATTCTAGATATGCTTTCAGGGGAACCTTTGAATCCACTACGATCTGCTTACCGTTAGGTAATTTTATTATCATATCGGGACGAAAACGCCCTTCTTCAGTAGTCGTTGATTCCTGCTGAACAAAATCGCAGTACTCTACCATTCCAGCCATCTCCACAACTCTTTGCAACTGTATTTCCCCCCATCTTCCACGAACAGAGGGCATCCTTAAAGCTTTCACCAAACCAGAAGTTTCTGCGCTCAGGTTCACTTGAGCTTCTGCTAAGAGCTTTATTTGCTCGGTCATTCCGGAATATGCTGAAACCCTGGCTCTATCAATCTCCTGAATTTTTTTATCAACTTTTTCTAATGAGTCCTTTAGAGGTTTTACAACTCCATCAATCGCAGTTTGTCGTTTATCCAAGTCGCCTTTCGCGTCGGACTGAAACTTTTCCAGATTTGATTTTGCTAAGTCTAAAAAAGATTGATTGTTTTTTCTTAAAGCCTCGGAAGAAAGCGCCTTAAAAGTATCACTTAGTTCTTTTTGAGAATCACTAAGCCACTTTATTTTTTCTTCTGAAGTTTTTTGAAGTTCTTGGAGCCGTGTTTCTAGTTCTGAGCTTTTCACTCTTACGCAAGAGTTCATCTCGTGCAAAGTAGATATTTCCTTTGTTTTTTTCTCTACAAGATCCTCTAGAGAAGTAATCGCCGAGTTTTTCTCTTCTGCTGTAATTCTTTTTTCCCTTTCATTCTTGAGCTCCTCCTTCGCTTCTTCAAAACTTTTTTGTTCTTTATCAAAGTCTGTGCGAAGGTCAGATAATTGTGTCTCTTTGCCCAGAAGTCTTTCTTCCAAGACAGCTTTTTGAGAGCTCAAATACATTTGAACAAATACTCCTCCTAGTGCTATCCCAAATAATAAGAACAAAAAACCTTGTGTTAACTCCATGCGACTTACTCCGTAGTAATTTTTCTCAATTGAGAAACACTCTCTTATAAAAACTAAAGCAAATACAGATATACCGAAACAAGTTTAAGAATGGGAATTCTGTGCCAGAATTTTTATGCTATTGAAACACTTAAATTTCAGCATGCTTAGGCAATTAGATAAGATTTTTGGGCATGGTTCAATTCAAGGTAACACTTTTTCCTAAGCCTATAGGCTGTCTGAGAAAAATCTCGGATGACTTAAGAGAAGCGAAGGAATTTGTGCTTATGTAACTGAGTCATGCCCGATCTTCTAAAAATGCAGGGTATCAAAATTGATAAACGTTTTGTTCTTTGCTTATATTGGAGAGGT
>JBLFWS010000107.1:0-11510 GCA_047611865.1 Chlamydiales bacterium | reverse complement strand
TGCCAAACTACAGACAAGTACAAGTACAGTTCAGACCCCCAGATTTTCTCCTAATCCCCTAGTTTGTAGGACTCCATTAACAACTCCATACCAGGCATTAGCAAGGGCCGATACTTTGCAATCCTGTGCCCCCCAACCCGATACAGTTAAAAACAAAGAAAGCTGGACAAGCTCAGTAGGAAATGCTGCATCTAATCTATTTACTGGCCTCTCATCCAAGATTACGAGCTCCCGACTAAGCGAAGCATTTAAGAAAGATATGAAAAACAATAAGATTCTTGGAGTGCTTAAAGCCACTGCAAGAGCAGCTGCGTTGACCGTAGGATCTGCATTAAATACAGCTGGAAAAGTTACGAGCTTAGCCGTTTCAGCAGCAGTGTCAACAATATGTACCGCAATCGTTCTAGGGAGCCTCATTGGCCTTGTCTTGTGGTTCGTAACCGACATTAGTCAAGATATCCAAAAAGCCGGACAAGCTTGTGGCGCATTCTGCTCTAAACCTTTTTCTTTTGCTGGGGCAGCCTGTATTAACTCTGCCCTCGACGCAAAAGATAATGAGTTTGGCACATACGAAGCCCTTAAAGAAACCAATGAAGGTATAGCCACAGTTGGTTCTTACGCTGGAACATTCCTTGGTATCTTTGCTGAATTAATTGTCGATATCGCCAAATCTAGCGAGTAGTTAAATCTGGATATAAACCACAAATACAAATTTATTTGGCCTTCTTTACATGGTTTTCTACAGCTACGTTAGTAATTTTGTGAATCACCCAAACACTGCTCTCAAAAAGGTTGACCACCTTTATCAATTCCACCCTTCCTAAAATAGCAAGATGGGAAGAATATTGATCGCGAATTTCCTTCATAAAGTCCTCTTTACCCTCAGTTATTTGCTTTAATATACTGAGATTAAATTTCTCACTTGGATCTTCCATTACATCACCAAGAGTTAACAAGGTAGCGTCCATCGCCTCAACAAAGTTGAGAAATTTACTGGAAAATTCTGGATCATCCTTACTCATTGACCTCAATAAATCAATCGATGTACTAAAATGAAATAAGTTATCTTCTAAGGCCATAAGAAGATTTTGCTTTTCTATACCGTCCAAAAGCTGGCCAGAAACCTTCTTGTGATAACGACTTCGACCAAGAAGTCCTGAATAAGTATTCCGTATTGCCTGAAGGTTTAAATGAAGGTATTCATGTAAACTTTTGTGAAATAGAGGATCTTGTAAACCTACCCCGCTTCTTACATTTTCCATGTATTTCGGAAAACTTTTGATAAGGCGAAGCTCTTCTTTAGTAATTAGAGACATCGTTATCTCCGAATCATCCAGAAGTTCTTCGGGTACCTCGAAAACCTCTAATTCGTCTTCTTCTACGACACCAACAACTTTGTGAATAAAAGCTTCCATGCGACCTACATTTATAGACATCAGTAATACGGCAACGAAATGAACTCCAAAGTTTATGTGAGCCAGTTCTTGCTTAGGGCTGGAGGAAATTGCATGTGCCGCAGCCTGTATAAGGGGTATGCCGACATAGTTTTCTAAAATATAATCAAGAAAAGCTACAAAAAAGACAAAAAGATAAATTGCTGGAAGCAAACTCATTACTTTCTTAAAAATACCCTTAAAGGCTGTTAAGTAGAAAATTTTAAGGATAGCCTCACCCAGGTAAACCCCGTAAGAAAATAACACGGCCTGTTCGATGTTAAAAACCCCTGAGTCAATAAAACTTACGGCTATTACCATCGCTCCAAAAAGACTCTGAGAACACAAAATAAATACAATACCGGCAAGGAAAGAAATCTCAGGGTACAATTGAGTATATTCTACTATTTGGCTAAACCAATCAAATTCAAGCAGGACCTTTGTGCTGTGTTTAATCGTTGTAATCCCAAAAAGAACCAATCCTAAATCAAATGCGGACGAGGCAAAAGTGCTATAGCCCTTGGGCTTGTTACTAGCAAAAGAGATCCCTGCCATTCCTAATAGAAAAAGGATGAAAATATGAATGTCTAAGCCTGCAAGATAAATAAAAAGACAAGCCCCCACCCGACTCCACAAAACAATTTGAATCGCTTTTCTAAAATTAATTGCTTTCACCGTCTCAAAACCGGCTGCAATACAAGGTGTTAGAACTGTATTTCCTGCAGTTAAGAGACTAAGAAGTACTCCCGAAAAGCCTGCCATCACGTCATTCGACGTATACTTGGTGATGAGGGTTCGAAAACGTTTACTCGTAAGTTGGTTGAGATTCACCGAGAAGAGTTTAAGCCCTACAAGAAAAAAAGCGAAACCGGCAATAAACTCTGCAAAGAAATGCATGGCCCCTCCCTATGTATTTTTTTGCATTTTCCTCGGTTATTCTCTTGAGATCGCTATTACACTTCCTTCCCAATCGCCGAATTTATGCTTACCTTATATCCTTTAGTATAGGAAAAATCCCCATCATGTAAAACCTTTTTTTTAAGAAGGGCATCTTATTTTAATGCACTATCCGGGGTTTTATCTTCTCATAAACCAGTGAGACACGTATATTTCCCTGAAAAATCAATCCCTTGCTAACAAGGATGAATAATGCCTGTTCAGACTAAAGAGAAGCCCTCCTCAATTTGGGGAAGGTACGAGCACATATTAAGCCTGTTTTTCCCTGAGCTTGTGACCCTATTCATCCTCTATTCTGCCCTAAATCTCATCGATTCCAGACTTATCGCCGAATTACGCTCCACTGCCACATATGCTATACTTGGAGTAAGCAACAACTTCATTTTCCTCGTTCAAAAATTTGGAGAAGGGTTTCTCACTGTTATGATTGTCCTCTGTGGCACAGAAAATGGAGCTGGCCGCTACAAAAGAGTAGGGGAAATTGTCCAGGAATGCTTTTGGTTGATCAGCTTATTAGGATTTGTGATAGCAGGAATCCTTTTTTTGGGAGCCCCCAGTATTTACGCAGCTGTTGGCATCAAAGGAGAGATGCTTGAACTTGGTATCCCCTACCTCCGTCTAAAGGCCGTCAGTATCTTCCTTATGTATGCCTATTTTGCGTTCATGGGTTTCATGCGGAGCATTCGTAACACCCGTATACTCATGATTTTTTTTGCTTTAGGTGCTACGACCTTTGTTTTCTTTGATTATGCCCTGATACTAGGTAAATTTGGTTTTCCTGCTATGGGTCTCCAAGGTTCTGCGCTAGCCTATATCATTCAGTATGCCGCCATGCTCTTAGGTTCACTGATATACATCTTTGTGAAGCACCGTAAAAGCCCCTATGCTGTTAAATACTTTTCTGGTGGTGTAAGCCTCGGCATGTTCAAAGAAACCTTTTTGAGTGCTTTACCCGTTTTCATTGATAAGCTCTCGGTTAGCCTATCTTTCATTTGGATGGCAAAACTCCTGGCTCCAATGGGCGCTGTCGTCCTGGCAAGTTACGTCCTGGTTAAAGATATGGGTTTAATCATTATGCTCCCCTCCATTGCGCTCAGTCAAGTGATGACATCTCTTGCTAGCAACTACCTAGGAAATAACGACTGGGAAGCTTTAAGGGATAGTATGAAAAGATCTATCCTGATAGCTGCCATTTTTATGGCTGTCACCCTTGCAGGAGTCTTTCTTTTTACTTCGGAGATCATCGCTATCTTTGATAAAAAAGGAGAATTCACCTCCATCGCAGCACAAGTAATCCCTCTCATCAGCGTAATGTTTCTTGTAGATGCAATTCAAACCGTCCTCTCGGGTACAATGCGAGGTATTGGAGAATTCCGCCTTGTCATGCTTGTTCGCGTAATCATTTTAGGGGGCTTCTATTTCCCCACTACCTACGCAATGACACACTTACTTATAGATATTCCCGTAGAGACAAGCTTTATTCTATACTACTCCACTTACTACACCGCACAAGCACTTATGATTGCTGTCTACTCATATCGTTTTGTGCAGCTAAGTCAAAAACACTTAGCGACAGCCTAAAGCTGCTGCAGAGAGCTAGTTAAATCAAAGCAAGAAGTTTTATTCTTAAATCGATATCACGAACTCTTGGCAATGACTGGAAGACGTTCTGAACATCCAGATTTTTGCACCATGCAAATTGAGCAGACTCTAAATAGACTAAACCTTTAAGACAACCTACCTTTTGAATTTCAGAACAATTATTCATGCTAATAGAAGTTATAGTGGATTGAACATTGTCATCAAAACAGAGCCTATTAATGAAGGCTGACAGTTGCTCCGATCTAATAGGCAGGCTATCAAATTTTAAAGTATTACAATGCTCCAGCCTAAAGCTTGCCCTTAAAACTCTCCACAGCCTATCATCCAGGCCTATACCATTCATGGGGCTGTAATGCTTTTTCAAAAGCTTTTCGACAACAGAGTTATTCATCCAACCAGAATTTGATGCCGATCCTGAGGCCTTGCATATCCTCATAAGCAAACACCCTTCATAGGCCTCCGTGAAGCTCAGAATATGATTCCATATTCTTTTGGATAGAATCCCATTTTTTTTTCTGTATTTCCAATTCCAGTCCGAGCTCTTTTCCTCTCAGGCAAGCCCCCTTCATTTTCATCAAAAGTTTTAAAGCCATCTGAGACATCTTGAAGTGAAGAGCTATTAATAGTCATTTGATTTTCTCCCTATTATTTTATTAGAAAAAGCCAAACACTATGACACATCCCACTGGAATGCAAGTGTTTTAAAAAATATCAACTATTCTGCAAAAAAAACTATAGAAAAAAAACGAAGTTCCTACAATGAATCCATGCATGTTTACAGCTTGGGAATCCCTGTATGAACGAAATCCTAGTCTTTTCAAACCGAAATATCAAAAATAGAGAAAACCCTCTGTAATGTTTCGGGGACCAGTATCATCCTGACGGTTCCGATCACGTTGAAGCAGCCCTTTTTAGTAGGGACGGGAATAGATCCTGGAGTGTTCGTTTTCTGAACCCCGAAGAGGTAGAAGATACCTTTGTCGAATTAGTCATTAGAATACAATCTCTTATCTTCTATGTTCATGGCTACAATACCCCCTGGAAAAACTGCCTAACAACTTGTGAAACTCTCGGTGACACCTACCAATCTCGCGTTGTAGATTTCTCCTGGCCCTCCCTCGGGAAGATGCAGCTCTCTGCCTATAAGATCGATAAACTTCGAGCAAAAACCTCAGACAAAGCTCTGGATTCCGTCTTCACCCGAATTCACGGCATCTTCGAAAGAAATAAAGAAATTCAGGATCGCCTCACGACCAACGTTCTCTTATTTAGTATGGGTGCCTATACTTTCAAGCATGTGGTAGACCAGTCATTCCTGACAACTGGTGGAGACCGAGAAGCTGATAGTAGTGTTAAGATCATCAATGAAGTGGCCAACAATATCCTCATGGTAGCTGCAGATGTCAATAATCCCGGTCATGAAGACTGGTGTGACAAATTAAGCCCTACTAGAGGTTCTGCATATGTCACTATAAATGAAAGCGACCTAGCCCTGAGTCTCAGTGAAATGCTTTTTGCAGGACCTGAGCAAATGGCCCGTCTCGGAAACAGCAATTTTAACTTAAAATCACGTAAAGTGACTTACCTAAACGTATCAAGCTCTTCTCACCTGGGAAATATGCACCGATATTTCGAAGGTAACCAGCCTGTACTAAAAGATGTATTTTCTATAATTTTCAAAGGGAAAAATCCTCTAGAAGATCGGAGTATCACCCTTTTAAGCAGGGACGACTCTCCACAAGCCTACAACTTGAGATATTGTCCTTACTGTTAAAGATCAAGGCCTTACTACGTCACCCGGTATACCTCCATCTCTCGATAGAGGTATACTTACCACAAGCAGGACAAATACTGAAGCTATAGTTCTGTTAACGTCACTTCTTAAAATTCAGCTCTTTTTCTACTTCATCCACAAGTCTTTCACTAAAATCAAAAAAGAAGCTCTTAATTCCCTCCTCGTTTTGATCACTTATAAAGCGCTTACTTTGCATCTGAACAACATAATCAGTTTTCCCGGATCCAAGAACATTCTTCATTACAGCTTCATAATTTGGTGTACCCATATTTTCCACTACATCACGCACTTCATTCCGCGCTTCCTCAAGGGTATCCATCCTGCACTGTGTGTATGCTTCCTCTTCCAGTGGTAGCTCCAATATTTCAAAAGCATCACTAATAATTTTCTTATCAAATTTGCGAGGATGCTGTTTTATATAGTCCTCAAGATCCTTTAAAGGGCAACGGTCCCCCTCTGTAATCAGAATTTTCTCATATAAAGTCCTTAGAGCGTCCTGGAGGTGAATACGATTGACCTCACCGTACAAATTGTGATCTATCTGAAAGGACCCTATATCTGCCATAGGTTCTGGCAATACTGCTTTCGATTCCATTCTCCCTCCGTTATACATCCAATTTATTTGAAGGATATAGGATCTTTCCGATTCGGTAAACTATCTTTTTGGAGGACTGAAATGAAATACTCGCTCAGGAAGCAATGGGTCTTCGATAATTTCCAGCTCTTCTATGTTTCTCAAAGCGGTTGGAACATCGATAAATTTATTATGAGTGATATCTAGTTCTTTAATATTTTCCAGATCTGCTACCTTTTCCGTTAATTCTTCAAGCATACAACCGCTGAGGTTTAGCTTTTTCAAATTTTTAAATTCCTGCACCTCATCGGGAAGAAAGGGTACGCAGTTTCCACTAAGTTCCAGCTCTTCTAAATTTTCCAGGTTTTCATTTATCCAAGGTCCTAGTAATCCCGCAATCGCTTCTACCGAGGTATCTTTGGCAAACTCCTTTTGTACCGCATCCATTCCGTTAGGAAGACAAGTCCAGAATCGTACTTTTTCCAAAGCCTTCCAATAATTACATTCGCCTTCAAGCCATAAAACATCTTTTTCCAAGAGCTTTTCTACATCACTGAAACTCGCCAGGCTCTCCAAAGAAGAAAGGGCTGCTTCATGGGCTTTAAGATCCTCTAAGCATTTAATCCCTCTCTGGGGCAACACGTAGTGTCCAATTATTTCCAGAAGCTCCACGGGTAACGTCTGTAAATATATATTACTCTCTCCCAATGACATAGCAGCACCTCCGAGGGATCGAATTTGGAAATTTAACGTCTCGGGACCGGATCATGCGCATAGGGTTATTTTTGCACAAGGCAAGAAGAACTTTTAACGCCCTACAGGATGGACAGGATAGACAGGATCATCCTGTTATCCTGCCCATCAATCATCCTGAAAAAAAATCGAACTACGCCTTCTCATACATCTATTTATTGATGCTGAAGTCATAAATTTCTGTTTTAGTGTCAAAAAAAATACGAGAAAAAGAAAAAAGGACAGATTGAAAAAGATATACTGACCCTTGATAGATCATAGATCAGTATATCCTGGAAATAAGACTCCTAAAAATCGTGGATGTAGCTAATCTCCAGATTATCGATTTTATCTAAAGAACGAATAGTTTTTAAAAGGTCTTTGACCTCAACATCCAAAGCAAGATATTTATGTGACGGGTCATTGATAATTGGCCATTCGTAAAGCTTTTCACATCCCTCCAGATCCTCTGGAATAGGATTCCCTACTTCGCTCTTTACGAGCACTTTCATTTGGATTTTGTGCTGCCCAGCGATTTCTACAATACTTGCCTCTGTATGGCTTGCCATTTTTCGCAATACCTCTGTAAAAGGCTTGTAGCGAGGTAGCTCCATATGAACAAATGGATTACCCTCTCCCCTTTCAGCTGTTCTATAAATACGTACTTTCTCATCATCAAGACTCTCACTCGAAATTCGCTGCTCAGAGTCTTCTACAATAAGTTCAATGGATTCTGCCTCTTCATTTCCTTCTGAACCATACATCCAGTTCACAGGAGCAGAAGTCAAAGCTTTACCAGCAAAATCTAAACTAAGCATAGCTCCTGTAAAAAGATTCTCCCAAGTATCTCTTGAGGTCATAACTTCCCAAGCACTATGATTTTCTCTTGCTTGATTCCATGAAGTATTAAACTCTTTCCAAAATTTTGAAACTTCTTTCAGATAGGGATATTTGAAAAAGGGAGTATGATTTACAAATTGAGCATAATCCTCAGCAGTCTTTTGCTGTTGCTTTTGAGGGACATTGAGGATTCTTTCTAAATTTGTTTTCGATTCATCAGAACGATTTCTACGACCAAATAGTGACGACAGTAAAGAAACTGGGGCACATGCTAAGCCCTTTAATCCGAACTCTACAGTTGTCATGCAGCCAATAAAGACATTCATCATCATATACTCTGAGGTTGCCACCTCAGAAAGACTATGTTTTTTTCTTGCAGCACTCCACGAGTTAGCAAACACATTCCAAAATCCGGCAACATGCTTAAAATACGGAAAATCGTACGCAGGCTTGGTTTTAAGGAAATCCGCGTATTCTTTAGACATGTCAACGCTATGCCATTCCGGGGTTGTCATATACGTTTGCAAGCCACTTCTTTTGTAGGGCTTAGTTCCCTTCCTGCTTTCCATAGTCTTTTTTAGTGACATCAACTGTTTTTCACGAACGGAATCTTCTTTTTTAACAAACCTCACCAATCCATTTTTTGTGGGATCACCCTTGCGAACTTGAGGTTCCACGTCACGTTGGCATTCAAATCCATTTCTCTCCATCAACTGAATCCAATAGTCCATAACCTGGAAATTCCGTACTTCTGCCATTTCTTCATCGGGAGTAACACCCTCTTCTGCATTAAAAATACTATGGACAACGTTCACCAAAGATTTTAGCTTAGGATCTCCTGCATCGTGATCTCTCAATACAAATGATCCGCCCGTTTTTAAAACCCTATTTATTGACTCAGCGAATTTGTCAAGTTTCTCTACAGGGGTGTGATGTAAACCTATAAAACAAGTCACTAGATCAACACTACGGCTGGCAAGGTCACTTTCTTTCAAGGGATCGTAATCCTTGAGCGGGACAAAGTTCTCATATGGAAGCGGAAAACCAGATTGGATATAATCAGTAAGGGAGGTTCCTGTGTTAACAACGGTAACTTTCCCCTTCAGTCCAACTTTCTCTTTAATTTCGCGAACCATTCGCCCGGGTAAACCAATGTCTACGCAGCCATCAAGAGGGATTGCTGCGGGAGCATTGCCCCATAAAGTATGGATTTGTTCTGCTATGGCTTTCTTATCGTTTTTGAGAGATTCTAAAGTCGCCAGAGGAACTGCGGCAAAACCACTTTTCCTGGCTTCACCGATTCTTGTGAATATCTCTCTATAAAAACGCTCATCAGTTTTAACTTTGTCGTTGCTCATTATGTCATCAACGAGTGTGTAGAATTTTGCTGTATCTAAACGACAGAAGATGTTCTCTAAAAAGTCCTGGAATTTCTGACGCAGCTCATCATCAGAAAAAACAGTTCGAAAATTACCAGGATCAGAACTTACGACAGAAATTTCTTCCTCTTCAGAAAGAGGAGCTTCCAAGCTATCTGTGAAACTCTCAGCATCAACAGATTCTCCATCCAAACAATCATAGAATTCTTCAGGCTCTATTTGTTCACAGTCTTCCTTAAAATAATCTTGAAATAGTCCATTGGAAAATACTGTGTCGGGGTCATACTTCTGTTTCATCTCGGCAACACCTCTCCACTGATTACCATAAGAATCGTGAAATTGTTCCTGCGTGGCAAAGTGTTGGTAGGGTAGGTAATAGGTTCCGCCTCGGTCCGACACGTAATCAACAACTTCTCGAACCCACGTTTTGGTTTTCTCTACTTCTTCAGAACGTAATGACTGGTTAAAAAATAGTACCACAGCAAAACGATCACCTTCTTTTGCATAAGAAAGATCGCTACTATCATCTTGTTTGATATAACGGACGGAGGCGTTAAAAAGAGAAACATCGTTAGTTTTAAGTTTGTTCCCAAGCATTTTCAGAAAATCGTTTAAATCTTCTCCTTTAACAAAGAACTCTTGTAGCCACTCGGAATCTGCTTCTGAATTGTTTAGTACACAGTTAATTTTAGGTCGCATGATTTCATTTCGTGTATGTCGATGTTCTTTTAAGGCATCCTCTCTTTCCCTTTGCCACATAAACTTCCTAAAGGGCTTGTAACAACGAACAGCCTGCATAAGGACACGATCCATCATTGTCCCATTCTTCTTTTCACCCACAAGTTTAGGGGGTGTCGCGGGAGCATCTTCTGATTCAGCCGTATAGCTGACTGAGACACCCTCTTCTAAAAGCTTATCTGGGTCGAGGGATAGTCGGTAAAGGTGCATGTGTTTTTTATCATCGGATTGCACTGTTTCGCGAAAATGTTTAAGATAATCTTTAGGAGCTACGACTTCCCCCTTTTCTATTAAAAGGGTGTTTGGAGCCAGATTAAGCTCGGCTTCCACGATGACACCAAACATTCCATATCCACCCACAACGAGTTTAAAAAGTTCATCTTCTGGTTTCAGCTCTTGTAATTCACCCTTGGAATTAACAATGGTAAGTGATTTAACCGTATTTCCAAGAGCTCCAGCTCTATGGTCCCACCCATGGCAGTTCGCTGATAGAGAGCCTCCAACACTAAATATATTTGACGCTTGCATCACCTGAACAGCCAAACCTTTTTGGTTTGCTTTTTCTTGTATATCTTTCCATGTAGCGCCAGCTCCAACGCTTACTGTTTTTGTTTCAGAATTAATGTTTACGTGATTTATATTTTGTAGATTGATGACGCTGCTTTCATTTTGCGCGGGTAGTGCTTGCTTGCCCTGGCTCATACCAGCCCCAACAATACTTACTTGCGTTCCACCCTCTATGGCATTTTTTACAATGCCTTGGACAGCTTCTTTTGTAAGAGGAAAGAGGTCATGCCCTTTAGCGGAATACAAGTTTCCATAACGTCTGATAGTCTCTTTTTGTTTAAGTTTCGTTACGAAGTGGTGGGAGGCTATTTCTGGAGAAAATACCGGGAAAATGACGCTACCAAATAAGCCCCTAAAAGATCTTGCTGCAAAGTGTTGGCACTTTTGAGCTTCCTGCGAGTGTTTAGATGAGTTTTTCCTGGCATCCAGGTGTGACCATGCTCTTTCTAATAAAGAGTTTGTTCCGTGAGTAAACATATCAATGGCTGCAAAAATAGGAAATACAACACAACTTATAGCCCTAGCTTTCACTTTTTTCAGTGGGGATCGATCATGTAAAACAATGTTATTTGTCCAATTAGCAGCATGCTCGGTCAGTCTTATGTTGAGTTTCACTCTTCCAGCCTTTTAATAATTTAAATTAAGTCATAATCCTATTAGTCTACTAAATAAATGTAAACTATTGGTTAAGATATGATTAAGCTATTATTAAGCGAAAGGGGGTTATACTTACAGGGTAGGTTAAACAGTCTATCCGAACAGAAGGGCAGCAATTCCCGCTGGAATCCGAAAACGGTCATAACAAGGCAGTTGAATAGGAAGCTAAGATTTCAAGATAAAAGAATCCTTCTTCGAAAGCGGACTCTCGAAATTTTTGTAACTGTTAGGCAGGT
>JBLFWS010000106.1:0-11554 GCA_047611865.1 Chlamydiales bacterium | reverse complement strand
CGACTTCGTTCCATTGTCAAAGCTTCACTTTGTGCTACCTGCGCCTTTGCCCTGGCAAAGGTTGCCGTTGTTGACAACATATTGGGACCTATCCTTTTCTTTGTTTACGATAAATCATGGAAAAAAAATCATTGGGGTCTAGCCATCCTAACAAAGATCAAAAAACTCCCAATCAAGCAGAAGCTGAAAACTCTCCACCTTCCTCTTGGGATGTAGAAATAGCTTTACCCAGTGAAAATACAGAATGCAACCAAGCAGCTGCCGAAGACAGAACCATTATTGCAATAACTGGTGCTGCGACTGTTAGTGAATGAAGACCTAGCAATAAGCTCTGGTGAGACAAAGAGGAAACAGACTTCCCTAGACGAGAAGCGAAAGCATCTGAAAGGCCTTTACCACGAAGACGTATCTCCTCAGGGAATCGCAAAAAAGCCAGCTCTTTTGTATTATCAAAAAAGGTATATTTGGCCACCTGCATTAAGATAGACCTAACGGATCCAATAGTTACAATTAGCACCATGGGATCCTTACCACTAAGCCGTCCAAGAAAATTTGCAAATGAAGGAATAAGCATTACCGAAAAAAATAGAAGGCTAGTAGAGATAAGTATGATTGGAGTAATAAGCCCCCCCACAATCCAAGGCTTTTCCCGGAGTATAAAGCTTGAAATTCCAAAAACCACAAGTATCCCCAGGACTCCTGTCATCCAAGTAATCTTTGCCATGTACTCGCTGAATTCCCACGGAGTAGTATAAAGCTGACTTACTTGATCCTTCCACACAACTTCCACTAACTGATCAGTAAATTCAAAACAAAATACACAAACCGCAATGTAAAATAAGGTGGGACTTTCGCTTATGGACTGAAACTTTTCCTTAAGAGTCATCTTACTACGAGAAGCACCTTTCTCAGGGACAGGCTGTTTAATTGGGGCTTCCTTAATGTATTTCCGCTGATATAGATGGTACAGGCCCATTTGTGCCAAGCCTGCGACAGTTATCACCCCCACTAAGCCTGACATATACCCGTGCCATTTATCTACATATAGAAAGCCCCAGTCTACTCTTGAAAGTAAAACCGTAATACCTCCTGCTGCCAGTCCTCCGAAATCTAACGAAAATAGGCCATAAAACCTTTTTGCCTCGCCTTCAGTGACATTGCAAGCTATGAAATTCCAGAATATAAATGACAACAAAATGGTTGGCCACATTTCTGCCATTACATAAAAAAGAGAAAATGTCCAATGACGAAAAATCGAGATAAACCCTTTAAAACCCAGAGGAAGCAAATACTCAAGATAGTCACATAAACCATGAAAATGAAGCATTTCTCTGTTAGGAAAAAGTACCACGGTAAAAAATAGAAAAAATGCCAGAAACCCACCCGTAAAATAGTAAAACAACTTCTCTTTACTGAGCCAATCAGAAAGTCTGTCGTACAGATTTATCAAAATTAACGAGAAAGGTATGAGCATCCAGGTCTTCAGGAATGGAATAGTTTCCGCTCCAGAATCGGGTGCAGTAATTATTAAAGCATCTTTCAAAATCTTAAGAATTTTTGTATTGAATGTAACAGTGAAAAAAATCGAAATCAGAAGAAAAAATCTTGGAGCTTCTTTCCATGTGATAGGAAAAAAATGTCGGAGCAATTTAATAGCCAAAACGTATCAGTTCCTCTAAATCAAGAGATACAAAATCATATGTTTCGCTCATATTAAGTAATATGTAAAAAATAACAAAAATTTGGTAAAGGAAAAAATGAAAAATATGAAAATAAAAAAAAATAATTGCTGCCACAGATGATTTTTTAACTAAACCATCTGTGGCAATATTAGGATATTCTATCTTAAGCTGAGATTAGGAAGATTTTACAGGGTGATCTTTCGTAGCATCAGCTTTTGTGAGATAAATAACTGAATTTTCACCATTTAAATCCCACTCTATACCCTCTTTACAAAATTCAAAACTAACTCCCAAAGCCAAGACTTCTCCCTTAATATAGTCCCCATGAACTTCAAAGCATTCACGCACAAGGTCAGTCGTGTCTATTTGGATATAAATACGATCAGCAACATCAAAACCACTATCTCTTCGCATAGTGCTAATTTTGTTTACCACCTCACGAGCCAAACCTTCCATTCGAAGCTCATCATTAATGCTTGTATCAAGCACGACAGTAATGGCATCTTCGTTAGCCGCAATCATTCCTTCACGAACTTCGCGACGAACTTCCACATCATCGGGTTTCAATAGAATATCTTGCCCTTCAACTGTGATTTTTACCTCTATTCCATTCAGCAACATTTCAATCTGATCTTGATTAAAATCAGTGATCGCTTGCTGAACGGGCCTCATTAACTTGCCCACTTTTTTACCAAGGGTCCTGAAGTTAGGTTTCACATTGAGACTCACAAACTGACTCTCGTCATCATGAAAAGTTACTTCTTTCACATTCAGCTCATCAGCAATCAAGTGTTTCTGGTGCTGTAAAAACTCTAGAATCTTGGGGTCACCAGAGGCTATATGAACAGCTGGAAGAGGCTGCCTTACCTTAAACTTATGTTCCTTTCGTAGGCTGTGCCCCAAATTAGCCGTGATCTGAACTGCGGCCATCTCAAGTTCTAGGCTTTCATCACGAACCGCCTCGTTAAACTCAGGGAAATCTCGCAAGTGGACGGAGGCAACCATGTCCTTAGTGCGAAGATTGCTATACATTGTCTCACTCATAAAAGGAACAAATGGAGCGGCGATCTCTGTTAATGTAGAAAGAACAGTATATAGTGTATTAAATGCTTGATCACGATCAAGACTTTCCTTTTCTGACCAAAATCTACGCCTGGAACGACGAATATACCAATTCGTCAACTGATCAATAAAACCAACAAATGGCTCAACAGCTCGACTTAAATCATAATCATCCATCCCTTTTTCCACATCTTCAACAAGTCGATTAAGTAGAGATAGTATCCAACGGTCAATCACTGCATCTGGCTTCGATTCAACAATATTGAAATCCTTAGAAGGTTCCCAATTGTAAATGCGTGCATAAGTGATAAAGAACACATAGGCATTCCACCAAGGAATAAGAATCTTTCTTAGAGAAAGTTCTACTCCTCTTTCTGAAAAACAAAGGTCATCAGCCCGAACAGCAGGGCTATGCAACAAATACATTCGTACGGCATCCGCACCATATTTGTTAATTACCTCTGTAGGGTCAGGATAATTTCTCAGGCTCTTAGACATTTTGGCGCCATCTTCTGCAAGAAGAATTCCATTTACGATTACATTTTTGAAAGCAGGCTTATCAAACAATGCAGCTCCCAAAACTGTTAAAGTATAGAACCATCCCCTAGTCTGATCCAAACCTTCGGCAATAAAGTCTGCTGGAAAATTCTCTTCGGTACTTTCTTTGTTCTCAAAAGGATAGTGGTTCTGGGCATATGGCATGGAGCCCGATTCAAACCAGCAATCGAAGACTTCTTTAATTCGAGTAAATTTCTTTCCATCTTTTTCAAAAGTCAGATCGTCAATGAAATGGCGGTGAAGGTCCTCAATTTTTTCTCCAGTAAGCTCTTCAAGTTCAGTAACACTACCAATAGCTATCACTTCGCCATCTTCTGAACGCCAGAGGGGAATAGGTGTTCCCCAGTAACGATTTCGGCTTATAGCCCAGTCGCGAGCTCCTTCAAGCCACTTACCAAAGCGGCCGTGCTTCAGGTAGCCGGGTGTCCAATGAATTTGCTCATTCGCAGCAATGATTTTATCTTTGACTTTTTCTACACTTACGAACCAACTACTTACGGCTTTGTAAATTAACGGGGTATCGGAGCGCCAACAGAAAGGATAACGGTGACGGATAGTTCCGTGCTGTATCACTCTTCCTTCACTTTTCAATCTTTTAATAATATCCTTATCAGCATCTTTGAAGAATACTCCAGCATATTCAGGAACTTCCGAAGTAAAGGTCCCGTTGTTAGTAACAGGACATACGACTTCAATTCCCTCTTTTTTGCAGGCATAAAAATCTTCTTCACCAAATCCCGGAGCTGTGTGAACAACACCTGTACCGTCATTGGTCGTGACAAAGTCTGCAATAATTACCCGAAAGGCCCCTTCCTCTTTTCTGTCTTCAAAATATGAAAAAAGAGGTTTATAGCGCAAACCTTCCAGCTTTTTACCAGGAAAGCTGTCAAGAATCTCGTATTCGCTTTCTTCTTTGTAATAGGCACTCAAACGCTCTTGTGCCAAAATGTACTGCTTTGCACTGGAATGATCTTTAACTTTAACGTATTGAATATCTGCACCTACGGCAAGGGCCAGATTAGAAATTAGAGTCCAGGGAGTTGTCGTCCATACCAGAATTTCAGTATCAAGATCATCCAATAAAGGTAGGCTTACTGTAAGGGATGGGTCATCAACCTCTTTATAGTTATCAGAAGCTTCAAAGTTAGAAAGAGGGGTGCCTAATTTTGCCGAAACGGGCATGACTTTATAGCCTTCGTAAACCAAGCCCTTATCAAATAGTTCTTTAAATACCCACCAAACGGATTCCATGAAGGGAAGATCCATGGTGCGATAGGTATCGTCAAAATCTACCCAGCGACCAATCCTATTAACTGTTTTCTTCCATTCCTCAGTGTATCGTAAAACAATTTTTCGACATTCCTCATTGAAGTTTGCAATCCCAAACTCATCAATAGATGCTGCTCCCGAAAGGTTTTGTGACTTTTCGATTTCGTTTTCTACAGGTAAGCCATGGCAGTCCCATCCAAAACGGCGAGGAACGCGAAAACCTTTCATGGTTTTATAACGAGGGACGACATCTTTTATAATTCCAGCAAGCAAATGACCGTAATGAGGGAGTCCTGTGGCAAAAGGAGGTCCATCATAAAAGGAAAATGAAGGCTTGCCCTTGCGCTGCTCAATTGATTTTTTGAAAGTGTCTTCCTTTGTCCACTGCTGCAAAACTTTTTCTTCTCTTTCTGCAGCCGACTCATTCTTTACTGGGTCAAACATCTCGAAAATTCTCTTTTTTACACATTGTTAAGTATACTAAGTAGTAAAGCTTACCTTGTTTAATCGAAAATGTCTAGGCTGTGTATTAAAATTAGGGAATCGTTGATTTTGAGGCTATTTCGTGATTTTAATACACGAACCAATGCTCTCAGTAAAAAATAAACTTTCATTCTGACATCTTCTTTCTGGCACGCCAATTGCTTATTTTCCATTACAAAGGATATTTGCACACGGAGGTGGCAAGTGGAAAATGCTCTGGAAATGCTGGGCAAGCTAAAAAAATTCGATCTAAATAATCATGCTTTCGGTTTACTAGAGAATGCCAACAGTAATTTTCATGAGCGATTTGAAATAGCCACAGCTCAACGTGAGGATGTGGAAAAACTTACCGCTCAAGTAAAAAAAGATTCCCAAACAAACTCCTCTCATAAACCTGCATGGGAATCAGATGACAGTCAGGTTCGCTACGGAAATCCTAAAGAAAGAGTTAATAAGCACCTTAATTCAGAGAAAAGAAGTCGAAACCTTCATGCTGAAAAAGGTCTTCGAGCTAGAAACTCTTCTCAGGGAACAGGCACTACAAGCAGTCAAGACAATTCCGCTAGTGTAAACAATGCCTCAGTAGAGTCTTCTGACAAAAGTGCCGACAAGCTCCTATCCGTTATGGATCGCTCATCCATTGATCCTGGAGAAAAAGCTAAAGTTTTGGCAACCCTTCAAAATATTTCTAAGTTGACATCTGTAAGAAACCCTAATTTCGAAAAAGTTTCTCAAAAACTCTTGAGTGTTCTTACAGGTACGGATGGAAAATCCGGAAAATCCATAGAACTTCCTCGCAATGGGCAAGGGTCAAGTACATCTACTGGGGAAAATTCCACCAGTAAAAACGTCTCCGAAAATAAGCCAGCAAGCTTAAGTCGCGATTCTGAATATCTAGAAAAAATTCAAAAGATGAAAAGCAACGCCCTAGAACAAGTGCGTTATCAAATGCGGATGTTAGTGAAAAAAGGCATTGGTGAAATCAACATTAGTTTAAAGCCACATGTATTAGGAAATGTAAAAATCAATCTACTTATTGAGGCTTCCAGTGCCTCAGCACATTTTGTCGTAGAAAACAACACCGTTAAAGAACTTTTACAAGATAACTTAGACACGCTTAGAGCTTCCTTTTCTAACAAAGGGATGGACATTCAAGAAATAGATGTATCTGTTTCCGACCACAACGACACAAATGCCGGTAACGGTAAATCCTTCACCTCTGTTGAAGACCAGCAAACGATGAAGGAATGGATTCGTTCATTTTACAGCTATGACGAAAATAATCAAATAAGCCCCACAGAAGAAGACCCTGATGAAGAGCAAGCTCAAATAATTGATAGCGATGAACTCCTGAATATTATCGCTTAACCGAGGAGATGAAAATGAGTATAGATAGTATTATTAGTGCCAATCAACTTCCTGTTGATTCCAGAGAAGCTAAAAATGTACTTGGAAAGGACGATTTCCTCAAACTGATGCTGACTCAGATGCAGCAACAAGATCCCCTCGACCCCATGGACAATCAGCAAATGCTGGCACAAATGGCACAGTTCAGCTCCCTAGAACAAATGTCCAATTTGAACCAAACCCTTACAGACGGACAAAACACCGATTCCTTTATGGGGGCTACGCGTCTCCTTGGAAAGGATGTTTCAATAAACGATCCTATTGCGTCTCCCGACTCCGGAGCATTCATAACAAGCACCGTCAAGTCCGTAAGTTACTCAGCCGATGGCCCTGTCCTGAGCCTCGCAAACGGCCGTTTAGTTAGTGTTAGCCAAATTTTAAAAGTAGAAGAGCCACAACAATAACAACCGAAGGAGCGAATAATGGGATTCAGGGGTTTATTCACAGGCGTTTCCGGCCTCAAGGCTCAGGCTCAAAAAATGGAAATCATTGGTAATAACCTTGCCAACGTCAACACCACAGGGTTTAAGAAGGACAGAGCTACATTTTCTGACGTCTTCTACCAAGTCATGGCAGAAGGCTCCAAAGGTGATGGGGCTGACTACGGTGGAACAAATCCCAAGGAAGTGGGAATGGGTGTCGCAGTTGCTAGTGTTGATAAGATCTTCCAGCAGGGTACTAAAACTGAAACCGGTCGTGCATTTGATTTTATGATTGAAGGAGATGATTTTTTCGTAGCAAAAAACGGAGCTACAGCTGCTCTCATGCTTACCCGAAATGGAGCCTTTCGCCTCGATGGCAATCTAAATATTGTTGACTCTCTTGGGAACAAAATTCAAGGTTTTAACGTAAACCGTGAAACTCAAGTGATCTCCCCCTCTGCTGCTGCTATACAGATTGACTCAGGAACTCTCGCTGCAAAAGCCACTACCCAAGTAAACTTAAAAGCCAATATCGATTCTTCCGCCACTGAGACCCCCGCCAGTACCATTGCTAACGCATGGGAGCTTTTTTCCGGTGGTGAAAACTTTGGACGGATGAGTACCGCTATAGTGGGAACAGCAGGTGCCAAATCAACCTTTGGATCGGGATACTATCAAGACAGTGTCAATTATACGGATTCCTCTGCCACCCTTGAAGCAGGATTGACAACTATAGTCTTAGGCACAACACCGGCAAATCTGATTGAAGGATTTACTGTTGGAAATACAGTAAGTATCGTCCAGGGTACAAACCAAGTACAACGTAACATTACAGCCATTGATACCGCAAACCGACGTATAACTCTCTCCTCAGCTACCCCAACTACCCTCATCACAACTAGTTCTGTTGCTATAAGCAACCTCACTGATGGAGCAAGCGCCAGAGGGACTAGCGGAGCAAGCATCACTCATAATGACGTTTTACGTTCTGAAGTTACTATGGTAGACCCTAATGGAAGAATATTAGCCAGTTTTAACCGAGTATCCTCTTCACCTAGCGATTACAACAGAGCAACAGCCAGCATTACTGGCGGTGGAGGTTCAGTTACGATTGGAAGTGGTGAATTCACTGATATACAGCAGCTTACAGACTTGGTCGAACGAACTTTACGTGATACACAACTTACAAATTATGCTGCATCAACAGATCTAAACATTACTTTGGATAAGTTCGGACAAATCAATTTCAATGGAGCAGGACTTGTAAATCAGT
Source organism: Chlamydiales bacterium (assembly GCA_047611865.1). Classification (GTDB taxonomy): domain Bacteria; phylum Chlamydiota; class Chlamydiia; order Chlamydiales; family JBDQID01; genus JBLFWS01. The sequence continues at coordinate 3,398 of JBLFWS010000106.1, read as the reverse complement.
TCCGACTCGTCATGAACTCCACCAATACAGAAATGCTGGATCGATTTACAGGAATAGCCATGACTGATAATGCAACAACAGCTACTACACAAGCCCGCACGGACTCTAGTGGAAATATCATTACCAACCCAAGCCTTGCATTGGGCGCCCGCTCTGTAAGCGCTACTAAAAACTGGTTTGATACTACAGGACTGGAAAATTATGGTTACTCTACCACAAACAGTGCAACAGAATACGGTGAATTTGCGGGACTTCGTCTAGACGGTGGAGCCAATGGCACAGGCTACGGAATCCTTCAGCTTTCTGCAACAAACGGCTTAGGAAGCACCTCCCTGTCAGAATTCAAACTGGTCGCTAGAGATGCCAATGCCAGTAACAACGAATTTTCCTCTATGGGTGAACTTGCAAGCCTTCTACAAAATACCTTGCGAAGTTCTAGCTTTTCCAGCCTGGCAGAAGACGGAGCTTTGACTGCCGACTTAACCACGGGGGTAACTTTTGAAGATGGTCGCTTAAAATTCAGCACAACTAACGGCAACTTCAGAGATTTAAAGCTCAGTCCACTTAACAATACAGCAGATACTGGAGCAGGACTTACAAGAAGCGACAGCGCTAACTTCGGAACTGTTCTAGGTGAAATTTCACAGGGTATCAGTGGCAAACAAGGAGAAAGCAACTCCTTTGTTCAGGCTGATGTCACCTCACAAACAAGAGTATATGATAGCCAGGGAAATGAACACTCCACTGTTTCCTACTTCCTTCGAGATAGATCTTCAGGTCTTACCAATATCGAATGGAAATACCAAGTGTCTCTACAGCCTAATGTCAACACATTTTCAACAAACTCACCTGCTGATAAAACTATCTATCGGGACACATATAACAGCATTACTGACACCTCCACGGTCCGCGGCGTTGTAGCTTTCGACATTAACACAGGAAGTGTGCTGACCAATGCCTCGTCATCTGGTGATGCCAGATACAAAAGCGCCGGTTCTATCACTTTTGTTCCTAAAACGAGCTCTCTTGAAGCAAGTACATCCACGATTGCTGTCGATTTCAGTAGCCTCACCTCCTATACAGGTGATAACACTTTAGTTGGAAGTAATGTAGATGGATACACTTCAGGGAGTTTAATCAGGACAGCTTCTGAACAAAACACCGGTAAAATCAACGGCGTTTATACAAATGGCCAAACTCGTGTCCTGGCAAAAATAGGCCTTATGCATATTGACAACCCTGAAGGGCTTCAAAAACTAGGCTCCAGCTATTACACACAAACCGCAAACGCTAATGCCAGTGGAATAACTAAAGGATTAGATAGTGTTTTTTCTGTGGGAGCTTCCACGGGAACCTCTACTGATTCTATCGACTCCAAGATTCATGGTAGCTCCCTGGAAGCATCAAATGTTGACATTACCGAAGAACTTACTGAAATGATTGTCACTCAAAGAAGCTACAGTGCTTCAGGTAAGACCATATCAACTATAGATGATATGATCCAGGAAGCCCTGAGCCTCAAGCGTTAATCATTTAAAATAACTAATAATCTCCTCTCTCTCAGGGAAGGCTTGGTATGCCTTCCCATTTTTTTTGTAGTGGCAAACTCTCAAATCGGTTAAAAAGGGACGAGAAATATATAAAAATCACTTTAAACTAAACCCTTAGATTAGGTATTACGGTAATTAAGATGATAAAGCTGACAAAGTTTACCGGTGAAGAAATTTTCATCAATGCGGACAAGATAAAATCCATAGAAAATGGCGCCGATACGGTCCTCGTATTCATAACCGAGGATCGCCTACTGGTAAAGGAAAGCGCAGAAGAAATACAGGAGTTGTTTATGAATTATAAAAAAGAGATCCATAACGCTGTACGAATAGCCACAGCCTACTAATATAAAAAACAAAGCGGTTTGCTAACCCTTTAGCCAGGTGGAGAGATGGACACAGGAACAATCATAGGATTTGCAGGAGCATGGGGACTTGTATTTATGGGGATGCTTCTGGCAACAGGTGGCGACTTCGGCCTTGTGATAGCCTTGTTTATCTACCAGCCTTCTTCGGCGGCCATTACAATCGGGGGGTCTATGCTCGGTGTTGTGATGGTTTACCCCTTGGAGAAAGTCACCAAAATTGGAGGTGTGTTTGGGATGTCATTTAATTACAATCCCAAGATCACAGCTCTTAAAGAACTGGTCCTCGAATTAGTAGACTATGCTACAGAAGCCCGTAGAAATGGAGTTCTTGCTCTTGACGCTCGAACAGAAGACATTGAAGACCCTTTCATTAAAGGTGGGATTCAACTAGCTGTTGATGGTACTGCACCAGAACAAATTGCGGAGATCATGAACCTGGAACTCGATGCCCTACAGGCCAGACACCAGAATGGCCAGGGAATGGTCCTTAAATGGGCTGAATTGGGTCCGGCTTTCGGAATGATTGGAACTCTTGTAGGACTTGTGGCCATGCTTGCCAACCTAGACAACCCTGACACCATCGGTCCGGCCATGGCCGTTGCCTTGATCACGACATTATATGGTAGTATGCTGGCCAACATGCTTTGTATTCCTCTCGTTGGTAAACTGCAGGAACGTACAAAAGAAGAAGTTGTATACAAACAAATGATTATTGCAGCAATTCTTGCAATTCAGAACGGTGATAACCCAAGAATTGTTCAGAAAAAACTTCTGACTTATGTCACAGCAGATATTAAAGAAGAAATAGAAGCCGAATCAGGTGGCGAATAATTGGACGCATAAGAAACCAGGACTTGTAAAATATGGGTGTACCGGAGCCTCCAGAAGAGCTTACCGCTCCATTTTTCATTCTGACATTTGCCGACTTAATGACACTGCTAATGGTGTTTTTTATTTTGCTATTCTCCATGTCCACAATTACAGAAATCAAATTTCAGGCACAGATCGGTGTAATGAAAGGAGCCTTGGGTATTAGTCAGTCGTTTGCCAGTGCTCCCATGCAAAAGAGTCTTCCTAAACCCTCTGTTTCTCAAAGCCCTCGAGTCATAGCCCGCTCCAGTGTAAAACCTTCCACTTTACGCCCTCTTGCAGAGTACAAACGAATCGACCTCACTGAACCCGTACAACAAGAAGAAAACGAAAAAGTAAAAAAGATTACCAATTTTGGTAGAGAAGGCGATGTAGAAATCAATGTCATGGAAGATGAAGTTATTCTCGTTCTCCCTTCTTATGGAGTTTTTGAAAAAGGGTCTTATAAAATAAATCCCAATTCCATAGATGTTCAGAGATCAACTCCTCTGTATGAGTCGCTTGGAGAGCAAATTGCTGGACTTAGTAATTACGATATCTACTTCATAGGCCATACGGATTCTCTTTCCCTTATTCCCGTGCCCGGTGGTCCAGCAAATAACATGGAGTT
>JBLFWS010000105.1:0-11771 GCA_047611865.1 Chlamydiales bacterium | reverse complement strand
TTATACAACTTACTTTAAGTATTACGTCTATAATTACAATCTATATCATAATAAATTAATTCAATCCAGGTGAACTCATTGAGTAATCTACAGCCCACAACAGCGATCGGGACCCCTATTTTATCCCAGCAGCAAAGACTCCCTAACGATAATCACGACAATTCCAATTTCCCTACAAACGTGGAAGCCCTGGCAAAACGAGTAGGGGAATTGGCAGTGGCCTTTTTTCATACAGTTATCGCCCCGGCATGTAGATACCTGGCTTCTTTACTGTTTGGCATGGGCAAAGAACTGGCAGTTGCTGTAGGCCTCACAAACCCTCAATTTTCTCCATTACCTGAGTATATGAAGCAACTGGCAGACAAAGTAGATGATAAGGCCATGAAGGAGTATCAAGTCCTAAACCCTCGTGACAGAAACCTTGATACCCTAAGAAAAAAATTAGTTTTCATCCAAGCATTGGAAGAATCCAGTTCTTCTCCAGAGCTCGTTCGTGATTTAGGACTTTCTGAAAATGATCAAAGAGTTTGTAAGGCAGTTGCCCAAATCTCTGAAAAAGTCAAAGAGCTTAAAGGGTTCTGTCCCAGAACGAACCAACTTTTAAGCGTTCTTCTTTTTCTTGATGGGAAGAAAACCTCCTTAGCACAAATCAAAACGGGTCAGGGTAAAACTCTTATCGCCGCGATGACGGCAATCGCAAGAAAAAAGATATATAATGAAAAAGTTTGTATCCTCACAACCACTGAGCCTCTAGCTATTTCTGGTGTCAGTGAAATGCGCGCACTATATGAAGCCTGTGGGCTTAGAGTTGACTGTTTCGATGGGCGCAAGTTTGTAGGGGATGCCATAGCGAGTAGTGCAGATGTTGATGTGATTTATTCAACACCATTTGGCTTAGAATGCGATAAAGTAGCAAAGAAAAAGAACGGCTCCCAAAAATTAGATATTTGGGATAGTCCAAATGAGACATTGCAAAAATTGCTTAGATCATTTCAACGATCCGCAAATCAAGATTGCAAACAGTTCATTGCTCCTTCGACCAGACTATTGGAGCAATATCAAGAGCTTCCAAGTGCTTCGAATGAAGGGGAAATTAAAGATCATATTCAATATCTTAAAGTAAAATATCCAGGGCTTCAGGAGCTCCATAAAGGTCTTTGTTTTGTAGTTGATGAATGTGATTCTGTCTTGTACGACCATGCCGGCAGCCGTGTGCAATCCACTATAATGATGCCTTACGCCAAAGATATAAAAGCTGTGGGAAAGCACATTGCAAAGAACGTACTGGAATTCTATGGCAGCAATCCATCCCCTGACAGGGGGCAGTTACAGGATCTCCAAAGAACTCTTAAAACTCAGGTTATGGATGCTTTAAGAGCTGGAAAACCGGACCCTTTTCTTCTTGAGTACGTGGAAGGTGAATTTGATCAATGGGTGAGTGACGCCCTGAAAGTTATGAAGCCTAATGATCCCGAATGGCAAGACGGAGTGAACTATCTTAAAGCGCCAAGTATTGCAAATGAGCTGAAGGGCATGTTCGTTCAGCTGGGATATGTTTATAGAGAAATATTGCCATCTTCTAAAAGGTATCTAGGTGATGTAGCTGGTGATGGCTTAAACTTACATGAACAATTACAGGCGATACAAGATGAGTCTAGTCCGGTAGCGGGGAGAGTGAGGCAATACACACAAAGTCTGATTCAGTACATGCCAAGATTAATTGTAGCATTGACTGAAGAAAATATTTCTCAAGAATTAAGAGACCCAAAATATAAGCCTTTTAAAGATGCAGTGGTGGAACTTTACGGTAGAGTACAACAGCTGGATCAACGAAGGAGAGAATTCTCTGATTTGACTGAATTGCAAATGAAAGATGTCCTGGTACAAAATCACATCCGTTACATAGAAGACGGAACCGCAATGATCGTTGAGAATATGAAATTCAATAATCTTATCCATATGTTTCTGGAATACAAAGAGTATGCGGGTAAAACGGTTACGATACCAACGACTGCGCTTGATCTACAGAGTCAGCTTGACGTTATTGGAGACGCGGATTGTGTAGTCGGATTTACAGGATCTCTACCCAGTAAAGAAGGGCATCGTCAGGAATATACGCACTTCAAGAAACTCATCGAAAAAGTTTATACCAAAGGGTCTCAAAAAGCTGTAATGACAGCTGTTCCTGACTTTACCAAGAGTCTGAAAACTGAAGAGAAAGCTATTGAATCAACAAGTAGGGCTAGCTGGCAAAGAAGTATACTAAAGGAAATTAGTCAGAAGAGAGACAATCAGGCTATTCTCTTAGTATGCAAGAATCCTAAAGAAGCCATGGAGATGAGAGACTTTTTACATTCGCAGCAAGATAGAGTTTATTCTCCCAAAGCCCTGTACATCAGAAAAGAAGATGAGGGAGTCATTAATGATTCTTATAAGGAAGGGGATATCGTAATTACTACAGCTTTGGGTGCACGGGGTACCGATTGGCACGTGACAGCTGAGAGCGGTTTCCACGTCTTGTGTTCTTACAAACCTCATGATGCCCGTACCCAAACTCAGATTAGTGGCCGATCAGCTCGTAGTGGCCAGAAAGGGTCTTACAGAGAAGTGAGTATTCGGTCTGAAAATCGCGGACAGAATGAAGTTAAAAACATTAATGAAAATGTTCAGCAAGCTTGCTACGGAGATCTGTTCAGCAGCATTTACAGAATATTAAAAGCTACTATTGGTGATAAGGATAGGGTTAGGCAACAGCAATTAATTTTGTGGATGTCGAAAACTGAAACTCAAAAGGAAATTCTAGCGGCTATAGAACAGAAATTAAAAAATAGAACAGACCCCGACTCTGGACTAGATGCTGTATTTGGAAAATTCTGTACAAAATTTGATTACGATAGAGACCACCGAAATACTCAATACCATGAGGCCGCTTTTGGGCGCGAAATTACCCAATGGCATGGAAAAACTTCTGCATGGTTTAATTCGGGGCGCTTTTAACCCCGAAAAAGGCCCAGATCCTGCGGCATCCGAGCGGCTTATACGAGCTATCTTGACAGCCTTTTCTTTTGTGTATAGTCTAAGTTTTAAATAGACAACTTAGATTATGGGAGAGCCAATCATGACCTTTAGGGAAGAAGAGTCTGAGTTTTTGGAATATTGCCGTTTTTCTTATGTAACACGGGCTCTCAGTCAGCTCTTCCCAAGTCCAAACATAAGGCTTAGAGACGGTGCGGTTTTCAACTATGCCGATGCTTTGGTTCACGGCACATGTCTGGATGCACATATCACAAACAAACATTTAGCTAAATTGCTTCAAGAAAATGGCGAGGATAGCGAGTTTTTAAATAACGACGGGATAATCGCTGGTCTTATTGCATCCACTGATGAGGTTTTTCAGGCATATATTAGCAATCAGGAGGATAGTTTGCCTTTGTGGTTTAGCTGTCTGTTGAGTGAAAGGCTACAAAGGCGTCTGTCCCAAGAGGAAATACACGAGGCTTTGATGGGAGTTCCCCATTCACTCTACCAGAGTTTGTTAGCAAGGATACTCTATATCCAAAGGAGACTTGATTTTCAACTGCGCGAGACAGAGCTCTATTATAGCCTGATGAAAGGCCCTCTTCTCCCTCCCGAAAAAGCTCTTTACCCCCTAACGTATGTATCCTCAAATGCAGAAGGAGAGAGAGTTATCAGGGAACTCTCGAAAAGAGGAGGCAAGCAGCCTCTTATTTTTATGGAAGCTTTTGAAATGGGGTGGGGAGAAATATTGGAACCCTTGTGTGGACAAGAGGCCATATTTGTTTTTGTCAATAGCACTTCATTATGGAATTGCTTGTTGGATGATGGCCTGTACAAAAGTCTACTTGAAAAGCAGCACCTGATTCTTGTGCTTGATTGTTACCCCAACAAGCAGCTCTTGGTCCAAAAAATGAGTGAAGCCCATGATAGGGAGCTCTATCCCGTATTCGTTAATGAATACGAATTGTTGAAGGATAAAGAAAAGGACCTCATTAAGGGTATTTCCGAATGTATCAAGGACGTGATAAAAGAAAGGAAGATGGAATCAGCAGCGGGAGACCATCTTTACGGAATAGGAAAAGGTCTTAATAGGTTGATTGCGGCAGATCGCCTTGGTGAGTCCAGATCTATAGCTCACCATGTAAAGCTGTCTATTGAGAAATGGTATGATTTTCATAAAAATCCCCTTCGACCTTTATGGGAAAAGGAAAGTTTTCGAGAAATACTAGAGAAAATCCCTTGTAGAAAAGATAAGCGTCGTTTTGTCAAAAGGGGAAAAGTCCGTATAGCACATATAGTTCCTCAGATTATAGATTCCAATAATGCTCCCCAGAGACTCATGAGGATTTTGTTTAGGGGGCATTGTCAAGATAAGTACGAAGTGCATCTTTTCAGCAATGAATACATGGTAGAGAGAACTAGTGAATATCCGGTTTTACCTTTACAGTCTCGTTCCTCGTTGGAAAGGGGATCGGATAATTTGACCATCTATGAAAGCCACGGAATTAAAACCTATGTAGACTCTGCAAAAGGATCTTACTACGAAGCAGCAGAGAGAGTGGCCATTAAGTTACGGGAAGAAGAAATTGATGTAGCGATTTTTCACGAGTCCGATGCGATCAATCTTCTGACCGCACGGTTATCAAATGTACCTGTCCACATTTTTTATCAACTGAGCAGTCATCTGAATTACGAGGGTTTTGACCTCGTCATCTCACCAAAATCTCCACCTCCTGAACAGGTCGACTATTATCATAGTATCGGAACAAAGCTAGAGGTGATAGTACCCTCAGCAGAGTATGTGGAGAAATGGAATAGGGAGCCTGAAAAAAAATCCTTTTTCGGTGTTTCAGAGGATGCCACTATTTTGACAACGATTTCCAATCATTTGGAGAATAGGTTGACAGTGGGTATGTGTCACTGCATAAGCGAGATTCTGAAGGACTCTTCAAAATCCTATTACATGCCTATGGGAGAAGTGCGGAACCCAGATGAATTGAGGGCCCGTTTTTTGCCAGAGATCGTTGACAGAGTGGTCTTTCTAGGGGCTCAAGCTGATCCAAAGCATCTTTCTCGTTCCATGGCCTTGTATCTAAACGAATTTCCCATGGGCAGTGGTTTTGGCATGCTTGATGCCATGGCTGGCGGATGTCCAGTGGTGTCAATGGCACAGGGTGGCTCCAGTGTAGGGGGAGCATATTTTGGTGATGACAGACTGGTCCATTCCGGGAAACAGGAAGACTATATAGACTTGGCGAATAGCTTACTTAAAGATTCGGGGATGCACTCTGAGTGGTCGTCTTATACCCGTCGCCAGTACGAAAAAATCGCTGACGAGAAGGCTTACGTGGGTGAATTTGAGAAAACAATAGAGTCCTTTTTATAAGGGTTTGAAGCGATCTATGGAATATCTAATACTTGATTGGGATACGGATTTTTTTGGAGTAAAAGTAGCCAAAATTCTAATCCCAAATTTATCTCTGGAGCAGTTAAGGAATGTTCTTTCAGATTTGGATAGGGAAAACGTAAAGCTGGTTTATTGGCCAGCAGACAAAGAAGTTTCACTCGATGTAATACAAAGTATTAATGGTCAGCTTGTAGATAGAAGAACAAGCTTTGAAATAAACTTACAGAACTTGAATCCTAGCCATTATGCATTATCGGACCTCATAGAAAAGTACGAGGCATCAATGGATGCAAGTGAATTAGAAAAACTTGCCATCCAAAGTGGTGAATATTCTCGTTTTTCAGTAGACCAAAATATAGGAAGGGAGAAATTTGAAGCTCTCTATAAATCCTGGATACGAAAATCCCTAAGCAAAGAAATTGCAGATGAGGTTTTTGTTATTCGAGATAAGGGCAGCATCGCGGGTATGGTGACTCTTGGAAATAAAAATGGAAAAGGGAGTATTGACTTATTAGCCGTTGACGTTCAGTACAGGGGAAAAAAATACGGAGAAACTCTGGTGCGAGCTGCACAGGGCTGGTTTATCAAAAATGGATACGAGATGGGGGTAGTTGTGACACAGAAAAACAATATTCCCGCCTGTAATCTCTATAAAAAAAATGGCTACTCGGTCTCTTCAGTGGAGTATTTCTATCACTTCTATCTATGAAGAATTTTTACTTAGAAAACCTGGGACTTAGATCACAGTTCAAGATTAGCGTTAGCTTGCATAAGAGTCTTGAACTGTTCAATTACTGTAGACATATCGGGTCGAGCATTAGGGTCTTTCCGAAGCAGATCTTTGATTATGTTGAGGAATGGATCCTTTTTGGCCTCATATGCAAAGTTATCAAATAAGCTGCCCATGTCATTTCTATCCTCATAGATATGACTATTACATTCATCGATAGCAAGAGATACATTTTCTAGCTCCTGATCCACCTGATTTTTGATCTGCTGTAGAATTTCTTGCCTCTCTTCAGAAGATAAATTTCCTGGGTTTTCTTCTAATTGATCTTCTAAAATCTGCATGCGCATTTCTTCTTCTTGATTGGAAAGCTCATGAGCTTCTTTCTTCAATATATGTTGGCATTCTACGAGATAGCTAAAAGTTTCATAAGGTATACCGAGTCTGCCTATAAATGATGAGTAATTCGAAAATGACCTCCCAAACCTTTGGGCCGGTATTTGATTGCGCGTCGGATTAGGCTTTTGGCCGTAGATCCTCAGAAGCATCAGAGCAAAAGTGAATTTTTCTGAAGCCAGAGAAACCTTGCTTTCAGAAACTTCTGAGGGGAAAATCGGGTTGTGTTCAGGTGCTTGGAAAGCTCCTGTTGTATCAGAGTGAGGCCAATCTGGATCGAGTTTTCCATCAGCTGTTCTCTTTATCGATGCTCCGAGATCAATGATTACAACCTCAATCTCTCCTTGTTCATTTCGGTGCAGAAGGATTTGATCTTCTTTGAGGTCACCGTGGCAAATTCCCTGCTCTTGTAGCCAAGAGAAATTTTCCATCAGGCCTAATATAGCCTGTTGTTTTTCTTCTGAAGAAAGCCCATGAAAAACAGTGTTCATTCTCCCTATGGCTTTTTTAAAAACCATGATTTGCTTAGTGTGAGACGAAGGGTAACTTGCATGGGTCTTGAAAAACTTTTTATAACGCTCTCCTCCTTCGAGGTTGTGGAGAATTTCGTACCTTTTGACTTCATCACTATTTACTTTTTTTTCTACGGTCTTGGCGTCTACCGTGGCAGAATTATAATTTAAGATGGTTTTGGCTACTTTGCTAAAACCTGCTCCCAGTTTTTTTCCTATAACAGGGGAGGTAGGAGAGGCAGGGCTTGCTTTGCTGGGCAAGCTAATGTAAACACTCTCGTCTTTTCCTACAGTGACTCCAAAGTCCAGGAAAGTAGTCTTGCCGGGGATCTGAGGATCGGGATGACTCCCTCTCTTGTATTTCCCAGGTTTTAGTTCACCTTTTTCTTTCATCTTTTCAATAAAGGCACATACGTTAGTCATCTGAGTAGTTAAAGACTCTTTTTCTTGAGTAGATAGATTTTCCAGTATTTTACTCGTGTCTGTATCAGTAGAAAGAGCGAGCATAAGTGATGCAGTATGCCGCTCATATTTGGAGCCTTCTATTGGACCTGCCTTAATGCGATAATCTAAAGGTAAAGGTTTAGGCTTATGGTGATTAGCTGCTAAACATTTCTGATAAATCTGAGTACAAATAATATGTGCTGGAGATAGATGGCTATCGGTTTTATCTTTTTCTGCTGAATTAGAATAAAAAGATGGTTCTTCAGGAGGGAGGGCAGCAGAATCTGGTAAAATTGGATCACTCAATGATAATTCTCCATCTGACTTTATATGAGGCAAGTGTAAGTAGATGGATTATCGGAAGAAAGGAAAGGGAACTTTAATAGGGCCGTTGTTAGATATGGCAGTTCAGAGAAGGCACCATCTATTTTTATCAGATGGTAACAGAAAGGAGTGTAAACTCCCCTCCGTTACTAAATAACTTTTACTTAAGGCAGTCAACGATGTAGGCCATAACAGGGTCAACCTCAACGGGTTTTTGAAAACAGTCTGTTATATATTCTGGAGGTTTCAAAATTCCACGATTTACCAATTCGTCAAGAACAGGCAGGTAAGGCAAGGCTGTTTTTCCTAGTAGGAGATTATCTAGAGATTTTCCTGATTTATAGTAGTCCATAATCATGCGAAACCCTCGGAGATAAAGATAATCTTTTGTGAATCCTCCACTTCGATATACTCTTACGCATAAGTAATAAGCATCGTCCTGGTTTAACTTACATTCATCAAGAAGGTAGAGAAAGGTTTCGTTGAAATTCTGATACTTTATCATATGCTCTACTGCAAGTACCCTATAGGCGAGCATTTTTATTCTTTCAATATTTAAGGTTCCTGAAAGGTACTCACTTAAAATAGCCAGCCCTTCTTGAGTCAAAGTGTTGACGGGCAATCCTACCCTTAGTATTTTTAGTGGCTGCTTTATAGCATTTGCTGTTGTCAGCATATGAACGCCAATTTCGTGGTGGCCTAAGGCTTTGGCGGATAAGCGAGTAAAGGTTTCACCACTTTTAATTTTTAGGGTTCGCTTTGTTGGAGAAAAAAGAGCTCGGCTGGGGATCCTTTTAGAAATTTCAACCTGGCAACGAAAACCGTATTTTTTGATTACCTGACGTACTTCATCAGCAACCTCATTTGCATCCATTGTCTCGTAATCTTGATCATTGAAATTGAACTTATTGCAATGGAGAATGAACTTAGCATTTAAGATATCAATGTTTTCTGGTTCACCAAAATACTTCAAGGAAGAATACAAAAACTTGTTGTCTCCTCGTAAAGAAAGCATTTCCAATTGTTCAGTCTGCCCATCAATAGTCTCTTGGTACATTTTTTGGAAGGTAGGATCTGGAATATCCTGAATGGGCAAGCTGTACAGCTTTCTTTTTAACTCAGGAACATCAATATCAATTGGCCTATATTTAAAATTAGGAGCCTTTCTAAAATTAGAGGAAAAAAAAGAATTTTTTTCCGTTTCTATGTTTTTGGGATTTATGAATTCCAGGAAGCTGATATTTTGAAGAAGTTTAAAAATCGAATAGTCTACGGACTTTGTAACTTCATCTAGTTCAGAACTTAAGAGGTCGTGTTTTTTCTGGTACTTTGTTTTAGAGTATCTGTCGAGGAAATCGGAGGCGTGAGAAATGATAGCATTCTTTAATCCGAGACGGATATCGTTAATCACTTCAGGGAAAATATCACCTGTAGTCTCATCTACATAGATTTTCTTGACCTCAGTCGCAAGAACCAAGGTGTTTTTAAATCTTGAAGAAATGAAGTCTAAGAAGTAGCCATTTCCATTGAATACTTTGTTTATTGCTGTTTCATTTACGACATTGTTAATTTCGATCTTGGATAATTGGTCTTTCCAGGATTCTACAAAAGGGCCAAACTTCTTTTGGTCTATTTTCTTAGAGCCAATGTTAAACAAAGGGGGCTTAACATCTTTAATCCGTTTGTAGTTGTATGAATGGATATCGTAGACGATACAGGCTCCGAACATTTTCTCGATAACGTCAACGAGAACTTCAATTACTCGATAAAATTCGCTGTGTTTATGTAAGGAAAGTTCTTTATCCTTTTTCGAAGGGGGCTGCTCCCAGACATTCTTTCCCCAAGCGACGTCATAAATACAATCCGCGGGTTTGCGATTAAGGTCATATTCGTACCTTGAGTCTAGACCTACAATTCGTATTGGAAGAGGTAAGATGAAATCTTCAGTATGAGGGTCCTCTTCTTGCCATCTTTCAAACTTCGATAAGGCTATCTTAGGAAGCAAGTCAGGGCGGAATTGGGAGCCCTGATGTATGGCTGAGCAGATATAAGGTGAATATTCTTCTATGGATATAGAGAAAGAACCGTCTTTCGAAAAAGCGGAAAAGCTCTCTTTCTTTCTGATCTTTTTAATAATTTCATCGACGGATAAATTAAGCATTCATTACCAAGTTTCGGAATTCAGCTTTTTGTTTAGTCGATATATCCACTTTTCGGAAGTGACCTTCTATGTAATCAAGTACTTTACGCTGTAGTTTGCATCGGTTAAAGCGATTGATTCTAGTTATTCCTCCAGGACTGAGAACATTCACTTCAAGGAGCTTGCCTTTAATGAGATCCAAACCGGCAAAATAGATACCATCGGATACGAGCTTGGGGCCAATATGCTTACATAACAAAATTTCTTGTTTAGAGAGAGTATGTTTAATAGCTTTTCCACCTGCTTTTATATTAGAACGTGGGTCGTCTTCTCCCGGAACTCGGCGCATAGCACCAATGGGTTCCCCTCCCAGAAGTAAGACTCGAACGTCACCTTCCTCAGCACCATCAACATATTCTTGCAGGATGACGTAGTTTTTGCGATCTCCTCCGTCGATATAGAACTCCAGTAGAGAACGAATATTTTGCATAGCTTTTTTCTCTAAGACGATAACCCCTTGCCCACCAAAACCTACCAATGGCTTGAGTATCCACTTGCTCTTATCGGATTCTTTAATCGTATCGACGAGATATTTTATGTTTTTGGAAACATGAGTTTCTGGAATAAATTGATTAGAGTCTTCAAAAGTCGTTGTGTAAAGTTTATTGTTCGCTTTTCGGATCCCATCGATATCGTTAACAATAAAAACGTCTTTTTTAAGAGAATCAAGGAAGTTTACCATCAACCAATCTAAAGGAGGGTTTTTAGAAAGGAATATGGTGTCAAAGCCCCTCAAAGGTAGTAGATGGGACTTGAATTTCATTCTTTTGTGAAAAATGCTTACATTTTCATTTACGGGTTGTTTACAGTCTATAATGTTAACAAAACCACAAACGACGTTATTTCTAACGGTTAGGTTTTTTGCATATAAAATTCCAACGACATGCTCTCTTCTTACGGCCTCATGAATAATCCTTAAAGATGAATCCGTTTCAGGGTCAAACTCTTCCCAGTCGTTTATAATGAAGCAGATATTCATATTTCTCCCTAAAATAGATCATTAGATTTGTCATGTAAATTGTCATTGATAATTTTTTGTGGCGTTATACCGATCTTGTGTCAAAATTGTGAATTGTGAGTTGGTCTTTTTCAGTATGGCGTCGTGTTCGATCTCAATAACATACCTATGTTTATTGAGATCTCCACACTTAGTCATTCAGGAAAATCCCCAGTTTACGATTCACAAATTTGACACAAGGTCGGTATATGCAAAACACCACCTTCCTAGCTAAATTTTGCCAGAATGAGCTGTAAAACAGCAATATCTATTTGTGCAAAAAACTCTTACTTTAACTGAGTTCTAGGACCACTCCTACTACAAGGGAGAGCTTTATCTCATTCACATCTTATGGAGGACATAAAATATAGATTACAAGATTAGTTTGTTCTGTTAAAAGCATTGGAAAATTTTTAAACGACTTATGAGGATGATATGTTAGCAGGGCAAATGATGAACACTCAATTAACGCTTACATCAATTATGGAATTTGCCGAAAAGGTATATTCGGATAGTGAAATAGTCTCTGTTACTCGGGACAATCCATTACATCGCTATACCTATGCCGAAGCCTTTCGCCGAGTACGAAAATTAGCCAATGCATTATCCAGTGTAGGTGTGAGATCAGGGGATAGAGTTGCCACATTAGCATGGACGGATTACCGACACTTTGAATTGTATTATGGAGTCTCCTGTAGCGAAGCGGTCTGTCATACCATCAACCCTTCTTTACTCCCTGAACAAAT
>JBLFWS010000104.1:0-11937 GCA_047611865.1 Chlamydiales bacterium | reverse complement strand
AAAAGACAGACTTTATGAAATATTTGAAATTCCACGGTTGGCAGGTATGATTTTACAGAAATCGGAAGCTGCAAAGGCTTTGCCTTAAATTAAATCTACTTACCTCAACTTTATGAGCACTTGCGTTGAATCCGCCCTTCACTATACATTAACACAATCTTTACTCTTTCTTAAAATAAATAATATATAATCTTATTTAATTAGTACTCGTGAAAGGAGAAAGAAGGTGAGCTGGAACAATAACAATCCATATAGTTATTCGAGTCGTGACCCATATAGTTCGAATGCAAATGACAACGCCACTATGAGACAAATTACAAATGCTCTAAGTCTATTGAGGACTATGAGCAATGATCTAAGTGAAATAGACAATAGTATTGGCAATATTCAGAGACAACGCAGTCAAATAGAAAGAGAAGAGGTCCTTCGTCGTGCAAGAGAACAACTAACCCTTTTAAGAGCCTCCAACCCTCGGAGATCCCAACCCACATCTGAATCTAGTAACAGTCTTACACTACCCTCTAGTACAAGAAGTCGAGTAGTCCCCCTATCTCCTTCACAAATTTCAAGAGTCCGCAATCCCTCCTCGTCAAGAAACAGAAATGCACCAATTAACAGTGATTCTTCTTCTCGATCAGGAAGCTCAAGTTCTAGTTCAAATCTTAGAAGAAGCTCTTCTAGAACACGTCTAAGAAGAAGCTCCTCAAGATCACGTTTAAGAAATTCGACTTCTAGCTCAAGACTTAGAAACAACCCCTCCCCTTCTCGGCCAATAGTCCATCCGGCATGGGATTCCTCGGCTCCCACTCCTCCACCCAGGACTTACAGACACAGGTCCAACTTAAACACCGTGAGTACTTCAGTGAGTTCTCCTCAAGTAAACTCCGTGAGAGCTAGACCAAGAACAGCTCGTCGTAACGTTATTCGCAGCAATTCTATTATTAGAGTTCCACCAAGAAGAATTATAAATGTTAGCCCGATCCTCTCTAGACGAAACTCTCCTGCCCCAATCATTATCGTTCCCGAGAGCATTCCTTCAAGACTCTTCCGAACCCCAGCACCATCCCCTCGCTCAAATGCTATGCTGACTGACGTAAATCGTCGAAACAGCCTGAATTTTGTTGAAGCCTTGCGCAACACTACAGCAGAGCAATGGAATTCCCCTGTCTGGACCACCCTTGAAAAACAGGAAGAAGACCAATTTAACCGTCCTCAAGGAGACGACTTTTCTGATGATGTCATATTTGAGAGGGAAACACGACGAGCTGTTGAATTGTCTGAATTAACCACTAGAAACGAGTTACCGAGTACGTTTACGGTTCTGAATCTCCCCTCCTCGAAAGAAGTGCAGCAGGCCCAAATTAATTACTCTCACCTGAAGATAACTGTTGCGAGCGACATACTCCCCGATGCTCCTGTTGATGCTACGTTGGATGATTTTGCAGAAATCCTGACAATATCTCAGGCTTTTGCCGGTTTACCCAATATCATCGAAGATGAAGACAACACCATAACCCGAAGAACTTTCATCATAAATACCCTGGGACGCCTTGGAGAGATTCTTAATTACGAAACCCCTCAAAACCTTAGTCCCTCTCGACAGGCGAAGGCTAAACAAATTAAAGCCATACAAAAGATGATGAAGCACATCATTGACGCCCTTAAAAAAGAAAATCTGCGTATTGAAGATCTTCCACTTTCTGAAAAAGGGCAGGCTAAAATCGATTTCGCCGACAAGATGAAGACCTACTTCCAGGACTTGGGACATGCTGCCATCCATTGTAACGACAGAATCAAGCAGGAATGCGAGTTAATTGTTGGTGATTTATTTAGTGACTATTCCCCTACCACTGAGACATTGGAAGATAAAATCATGAGAAAAATCCAAGTCTTCAGAAATAACACCTTCAAAGAAGCTGTCATTGCTGTCTGTAGAGGCCGAGCAAATACCGATATATCTTCTACCATTGAATACTACCAAAATGAGTTGAAAGAAGAGCTAGGCCTTGCTTCTTCCTCGGGAACTGAATGGAGCCATCTCATAGATCACAACCTTGGTAATGACATCCGTAATAAATTTTACACGACGTACACCCCTCAAGCCATGATTTCTTCTCTGAAAGATAGCTGTAAGTATGGTGACCTTTTCAAATGGTTTGAAGATCGCTACCAGGTTCAGGGCCTCGGGTTTGAGGTCAGTAATGACGATTGCGACGGCCTAAAGAGTGAGGCTATCCATTTTATCCTTCATAAGATGAAAATTGTGCTCTAAACGCGCAGATAAATAGAGCTCTCTGAGGGGGATGTTTGTGGGGAGAGTGCCGCGCCTCTGCCGGTTCGGATAAGAAAGAACCTCTCTTATATTCCTTCGCGTTCTTCTTCTTTTTCTCTCTTCTTACCCCCTCTTATCTTCCTTCTTCTTTTCTCTCCTCTTATCCTCCTTCGCGACCTTCGCGTCCTTCGCTGCCTTCGCGTTCCTCTTCTCTTCCTTCTTCTTCTTTTTCTCTCTCCTTCCCTCCTCTTATCTTCCTTCGCGGCCTTAATCCTTCCGCTACCTACGTTTATACGTTTTTTTTTAAACAATCTTAATAGTTCCCTTAAACAACCTTAAAATTAAGGGGTTAAGATAGATGTTTTAAGAAAGTAAACGTGGAGCAACACGATGACTGCATATATGCCCAGATTTATACCCTACGCGACCTCTAACAATGACTACTCCAGGCCCGTCGCACCCCCTCTCAGGCCTGTAAGTCGTACGCCCTGGATAGCCCCTAATCTTTTTACCCCTGTCCTACAAACCACCGCCAGACTCCAGCCACACCATTTCCAGGCCCCTGTCTACCAAGCTCCATACTCACCTCCCCGTTATACCCTACCACCTCCTAGTTACAGTTACACCCTTACACCTCCTCATTTTAACAACGTACCCCCTATACCGAACTTTACTCCCAATTACGGTGTTACAATAGTTCAACCCGTCACAATCCCACCAGCCCCTTTACAAATATCTCCGCACACAGCTAGTGTTCATCAGAGAATTACCAGTGTATACGAAAGAATCGGTATGCAGCCTCCTCCAGAAATCACGATCCCCTCTTCTCCCGCACGGAGTTCTTCAAGGTCGTCTATTTCACCATCTCCTCGAAATAGCGGACCCCCGCCAGTAAGTCCAAGAACGTCTGCTAGTATAGAGAGACAATACCGAAGACTTGAAAGCGCTCGATCAACTTCGAGAGAAAGTAGTTTGGAACGCAACGCCAGCTCTATCCACTCAACTAGTACTCGCAGAATTAATAGAGAGCCTCAAACTCTCAGCAGAGCCAATACTTCAGCAAGCTCTTTTCATGCTACCCCTATGCGTTCAAACGGAAGCCGAGTAATATCCACTCCTACTCCTATTATCACGACCCGCCAGCCCTCTCCAGCACCCCAATCCCGTAGTACATCACCTGTTTTTGCCCCGGCTCCACGAGTAATAAGTCCTTCTCCTACTATTTCCCCTCGCCAAGTTCCTGCAAGAAACCTGTCTCCCGAGTCTAATCTTGAAGAAAACCTCCAAGTTGTCGAACAGCGTATGGAAAGCCCCATTGAAAACATTCAGTCCTGCTCTATCTTAGAAAGAGCTCTTGCTGCCTGTCATGACATGGTCGCTCGATTTGGTCTCTTTCAATTTACTGAACGTCTCGCAGATTCAGGTCAACTTTTAACAGGCATCAAGCAAAGCCTCACAGAAACACAAACCCTCTCACCCTCGCCATCTCCCGTTAACAGCTCAAGAGCTCAGAGCCCTTTTACCCCAGTTACGGAAACTATCGAAGAAGCCACAGAGGCTTCCCCTTCCATTGGGTCGATAACAATCCCTTCTACTATCGACTTATCACAAGCTCGTATAAATAGAAGTCATTTGGATTATCCCATCAGAGATTTACAAGTACCCGACAGTCCTATGACTTTTGATCAGGCTGCCCGCCAAGCCAAAGATAAAGCCCATGAGCTGAACATTGAGCTTGGAAACCCTCGTACTGCCCCTCAGTGCTTCCGTGCAAAGCTTGATCTACAAAGCCACTATCCCAACTGGAAAACAAAGACCGTTAGCATGTTCAAAAGGATAGCCCACATTTTGTTTTATAATGAACAAGAGGCACAAAGAACTGGAAATCGCCCATTACAAGAGAAAGTCGATGAAAAGTGGTACTCATACTTAACAGCCTTTCAAGCTGGATCGGGAGATTGTAATGACCCTATGACCACACAAATTGAAAACTGCTACAATGACCTCTTTTCCGTAGCGCCGAGTTCTTTTGAAGATAAAATTCAGATCGCAGCCAGAGATTTACGAGACGAGACTTTCGACAGGTCATGCTCTGATTACATGAGAAATTGCCGATCACAACACATGGACCAAGCCTCAGGCTTACCATTTTTTAAAAAGAAACTCCAGGCAACACTTGGCCTTACTTCTAAAGCAAACACTCATTACGAAGACTTTTGCACACAGTGCGGCTACGACAGGCACACTAACCGCATTAAGGCAAAATTTAATGAAGAATACACACCACAAAAACTTGTAGAATACCTTTGTGGTACAGAATCCGATGGCAAGAACCGTGTATCCCACGAAGAAATTGTTGATTTCCTTAAAGAGAAAACAGGAGTCGACAAAGACACAATCGAAGGACAGATTGCTGGTCTTGACGAAGATCTCATGCCTACTGGAAACATCGTATCGAAAGAAAGCCTGCTTATGATGGTCTTACAAAACCTCGATAAGCCAATGATAGCCTAAAAAATCTCAAATTGTCATAGTAGAAAATTCTTCACTTAGGGAGGTTTCTGATGACAAGAGCGCTTAAACTTATCGATGTTTATCGTCTAACAGCTCAGCTATCTGGAGACATGCTTTCCTTAGAACCTGGTGGCCGATGCTGGGGACATGTTTTTAGTAATAGCAAAAAAAACGTCGAATTAACCGTTATCCACGGCGATCTGATTCTGGAAAAAATAAAGCATGTTTATCAAGATAAAGTCTTCAACATTTCATCCGATCCCGAAAGCTTTCAAATCGAAGTATCCCGAATGCCACACAATCCCTTTAAAACGGATCAAATTACTCTTACTAGAACACAGGGCAACGAAATTGTCCCATGGAAGAAATTCACGGTCACGAAAGGGAAGATAGATTACACAGAGGCTCCCATAATAGACAAATCCGATGGCTGTACTACCTTCACCTTTCGTAAGGTCAAAAAAATCCCTGGCTTCTTTTCTGGAATTTCCAAGGCTTTCAAAAGAGTCTTCAGATTATAAAAACAGTGTGCAATTTATCCCAGACTTTTAAAGATATTTATAGCCTCTAGAGGAAAGGGCTTGTCCACCTCCACGCGGACAACTTGATCGTCTTGAAATCGGAGCACTGCACCAGAGGAAGGCAGGGAAAGTTTCACATGAGTCGCTGGCAGGCTAAACATGCCTGGAATGGGCAGTTTCAAGTCTTTTGAATGTGTTCCTGTAATACTTACCTGCAGTTCCACACAATCTTGATCGACTCCATTTAGGTCTTTTATATTAAAAGACCAGTCGGGAAAAGCATGCTGAACATTTTTGTGAACGGAGATGTACATATCCTTCCCTATCTCCGGAAGACCGGGAGCACTGAAAACAAAGTCCTTGTTGAGAAGACCTGACAGAGTATCCCAATCTCCCCCTTCTATCGCTGTAAAAAAACCCTTGTCAATTCAAGTCTGTCCGAGTTTCACCCCCCATCAAAATTCCGGATATCGCTATCAGTTAGTAGAACTACTGCGTAAACTATTCTCTGAATCCAAGTTTATCCACATCATATAGATGTAAAACAAGGCAAAAGTTGTAAAGTAAATGATCAGAGGGACATTTATCAGCATTTTCCACCACACCGCTGTATCTTATCCCAAAACGGGTAAATACAGAGGAGTAAGCATCTCTATAGCAAAGCTTGCCGTAAAGAGAATAAGGACGACAGAATAGGTGAATAAAAAAATGAATTTACCCGTCTTGACAAGCCTTTTTGATAGGATCAAAGCTGCCGTTCCAGATTTCATAAGAAAACCTCCATACAACTATCTCAGGATATACTTTAAGAAATAGGAGAATGGGTCATTAAAGTTAAATAATTCATTTACATTTTCCTTCAAAACGAATGTAAACCATAAGAAATGAACGAGTAATGAGATATTATTTTATAATAATCGATTTTTTTATAGAAATTCAGAACTGTTTTCTATACACTGTTCACGAGTAAAGCCTAATTGTGTCAGGAAATATTTCATCTCTAGACCAATTAAGCTTGAAAGTATTGAAAATTCTAAGATTTTAAGTCCGCTTCTCGGTATTCATTTCGCTCCTTTGTGACCCAGAGGAAAATGAAGAGGGAAAGACAAAGGAAAAAAAATGAAACTATTTGTAGGAAGTCTCCCATACGAATTCTCTGACGAAGACCTTCGTGAACTTTTCGCCGATTTCGGTGAAGTTGTAAGCGCAAAAGTGATCTTAGATCGCGAAACTGGTCGTTCCAGAGGTTTCGGATTTGTCGAACTATCCAGCAACAGCGAAGGAACTGAAGCTATTGATAGCCTCAATGAATCCAATGTTGGTGGCCGTTCTATCGTCGTAAAGCAAGCACACGACCGTCAAAGAGAGCGTACAAGACATTAATTGGTGAGACTTCTTCCAAGAAGTCTGACTTGTCATACCCGAGTAATCTATGTTTAGATTCTCGGGTTTTTTTGCGCCCGAATACATTCAGCTCTCCCCTTGCCTTTCACCATAAATATTTCTTTAATGAAGAGCTCCTATAGTAGAGTTTTTTCTTAGTCTTTAACGAGGGGAACTAGGGACATGAAGCTTCTATTCATCAAAATACTGATTTTTGTTCCCATAGATTTAGGCATCTTCCGCACCGTCTCCTACACACAGGGAATTTCCACCTCCGAAATCATCAGAAGGATTTAAGAGAGAGAGAAAAAGAAAACGCCTCCTAAGTTCGACAGAATGGACATTCTTTTTGTGAAACTTGTTAATTAAAAACTAAAAAATTTTCTAAAAATTTTGAGAACTCTTAAAACCTAAAAATCGAATATATCACCACCCTGTCATCCTACCCATCCTGTCATCCTACCCATCCTGTCATCCTGCCCATCCTGCCAATTTCACTAATGATTCAGAGTCAAACAATTGACTAGAAACTAGCCTTTAGGCAAAGAAGATGGGTTTTCAAACAAACTTGGAGATATTATGAGCCGGAAGACTCCCCTCATAGCCTTATGTACAGCTCTACTGGCATCGTCACCCCTGACGAACACGACATCTGCTGTTGAAACAATAGATGACACACGTACTGCGTTCACTTATCCAGAAGCCCGACGCGGAGACTTCACAGACGAATATCACGGAGTGACAGTCGCTGACCCCTACCGCTGGCTAGAAGATGTAGATAGTGAAGAGACCCGGGCATGGATAGATTCTGAAAATAGCCTGACACAGAGCTACCTCCAAAACCTCACCGAACGAGCAGCTATTGGAGAGCGCCTAAAGGAACTTTGGAACTACGAAAGACACGGCCTGCCCTCCAAACACAAAGGCAAGTACTACTGGCACAAAAACAGCGGTATGCAAAGTCAGAGTGTTCTATACCGCACAAACTCTCTTGATACCGAGGCAAGTGTTGTTTTAGATCCCAACACTTTCTCCGATGACGGGACCATCTCCCTAGGAGGAACCGAAGTAAGCCCTGATGGCTCATTGATTGCCTACACCCTCTCTGATGGTGGATCTGACTGGCGCAAAGTAAAAGTCCTTAATATGGACAGCATGGAAGAGCTTCCCGACCTTCTCGAATGGGTAAAATTTTCGAATTTATCCTGGGCAAAAGACAACTCCGGTTTCTTTTATTCCCGCTTCGATGCTGAAGAAGAAGGCCGCGCCTTACAAGCCTCGAACAATAAGCATATGCTCTACTTTCATCAATTGGGCACCCCTCAGGCCGACGATGTATTAATCTATCAAAGGCCCGAAAAAGAAGACTGGCTCTTCACTGGCGAAGTTAGTGAAGATGGCCGCTATCTTTTGATCTCTGTTAACGAAGGCTGTAAAGAAGAAAACGGTTTGTTCTACAAAGACCTGCACAAGCCTAAATCTCCTGTGGTAGAATTGCTATCAGATTTCGACGGCGCCTACGGCTATCTCGGGAACCAAGAGCAGTTCTTCTGGTTTTACACCAACCAGGGCGCTGACCGAGGACGCGTTATAGCGATAGACATCAACAGCCCCCAAGCTGAGTATTGGATCGAGCTAATCCCTGAAAGCGAAGCTACCCTGCAATCGGTCAGCCTCGTTGGTGGTCATTTTATCGCCAACTACCTTCAAGATGTCTCCTCTGTTGTGAAAGTATTTGACCTTTTCGGTAATTTCACAAGAACTGTGGAACTTCCGGGCCTTGGCTCTGCTGGAGGTTTTTCAGGAAAAGTAGATGACCCAGAGACCTTTTTCTCCTACACGAGTTACACCACCCCCGGAGAAATATATCGCTATGACATCTCTAGTGGCGAGAAGGAACTTTTCTTTAAACCCGATGTCAAATTCAACCCTGAAGACTACACGACTACGAGAGTCTTTTATCCCAGTAAAGACGGCACTGAAGTCCCTTTGTTCATCTCCCATAAAAAAGGTATAGAGCTTGATGCTTCCCATAGAGCTCTTCTTTACGGCTATGGCGGCTTCAACATCTCTATTGAACCCTCCTTCTCAGTTTCTAATCTGGTATGGATGGAAATGGGAGGGATCTACTGCGTGGCTAACATTCGTGGCGGAGGAGAATATGGTAAAGCCTGGCACGAAGGCGGAATGAAACTTCAGAAGCAGAACGTCTTCGATGATTTCATCGGTGCTGGAGAATGGTTAATCGAAAAGGGTTATACCACTTCTTCAAAGCTGGGTATTATGGGAGGCTCTAACGGTGGGCTCCTCGTTGGCGCATGCTCGATGCAACGCCCTGATCTTTTTGGAGCATGCGTTCCCATGGTTGGCGTGATGGATATGCTACGTTTCCCCAAGTTCACCATTGGATGGGCATGGACCACAGATTACGGCTCCCCTGAAAATGAGGATGAGTTCGGCTATCTGCACTCTTACTCCCCTTACCATAATACCGTTTCGGGTAAACACTACCCCGCAACTATGGTCACGACCGCTGATCACGACGACCGAGTCGTGCCTGCCCATAGCTTCAAGTATACCGCGGCACTGCAGCACGCTCAGGGCGGCGACAATCCCATCCTGATCCGTATTGACACAAGAGCAGGGCACGGTGCCGGAAAACCAACAGCGAAGCTGATAGAGGAATCTATGGACCGTTGGGCTTTCTTTATTGAAAATCTTAGGTAGACTTATCTGGTATATAGGAGTTCTATACAGGGTGAACGAGATTTATACCGATCTTGTTCACCCTGTTCCTTGATCTAAAGAATATCAAGTACCGTACCAAACTCCTCGGCCTTGTCCAAACTTTGAAAGGTGCTTTTCTTCAACGAGCTTCCTTAAATGAACTTTTAAAGTGTTCCTGTTAGCCTCGGTCAAATCTCTGATTCTTGAAATGGACAATCTGCCATGGGTCTTGACGAGGTCTACAATCTGCAAAGACAAATCTGGCAGTTCCATACCAAACTCCTCCTCATGAGAAAGCTCCTGACCCAAACGATCTTTTTGTAGTTTCATTATCTTGAGGAAGAAAAGGATCCACTGTTCCCAGTCCACTTTTTCCGTATTCATAGAACTCCTGGTTCTACGAAGTGCTGAATAATAGCTCTCCTTGTGAAAATCCAGAAGCTCCTTCAAAGGCTGAAATGGGATATAAGTATATCCCGCTTTCATGAGAATCCAGGTCATAAGGATTTTAGCGAGGCGATCATTTCCATCAGAAAAAGGATGAATCGTCATAAATACCGCAGTAAAAACTGCAGCGACAATAATCGGATGCCACTCCTTGCTTTCCATCTGTTTAGTCGTCCACCGCATCAGCTCTTGCATCTTAAGGGGAGTCTCAAAGGGCGATGCTGTTTCCATCGGAGTGGCGAACATATCGGGTTGTCTTTTGTATTGCCCTCTTTGCTTGAGATCTCCATGGAGATGCTTGAACAAAAGGGAGTGCAACTGCTTGATGTGATCTTCAGTCAAGGGCACTTGATCATAGCTGGAAAGAACGATATCCATTGCCTCGGTAAAGCTTGCAAGCTCCTCATTATCCAAATATGCATTACTTGTTTGCTCTTTTCGGAGGGCCTCCAATTTTGCCGAAACATTGCCACGTACGACTTTCCATTCGCCTTTAAACTCATCGATTTCAGCAATGGAATTGAGCATCTCTTTCGTTATATCCAATTGCAGATCCATAAATCCCCCTCTGTAGAACACCCAATAATACCTATTTTCACCCCTTTATACCTTTTTATGCCTTTTCTCACCCAATTAATAGTTTTTCCTTCAATATTAATTACCCAAACTATAAAATAGTCCTTTATAATTAGAGTCTTACGACAAGGATGTTGTACTATGACCACTCCCCCAATTCATTTAATCGGCTCTATCTCACTTCCCCCCATGAGTTTCCCTATAAATCTAGGCTGTCACGAGACCCATAACTTCAACTTCGACAAGATCACTCAATGGATCAATACAGGTGGAGTAAATGGAAATGGCAAACTCAACTGCCCTGCTTGCCGAAGAGAAATACAAGCTGATCAGATCTCTTACAACAGCGGCATCGCTAAAGAGGTCCACCGCCTGGCAAGATCCCAAGCAGACATTTTCGAAGCTGATAACTTAAGTGATATCAAACGAGATGAAGCTCTAACTTAGAGTCAGATCAACGAAAAAGTCCAAGAGCTTCAATCCCTCGTCACCAGAAAAATCGCCGCTAATGAAGGAGCTTTAACAGGACCCGTAAGAGAGATTGGAGAAAGAAGATTTAGCAGCCTTACCATCGTCCGAGGTGTCGCCCTAAGAAGACAAACCGCAGCCGTCACAGCTCTAGCCAACAGAAGTTTTAATCCCCCTAACAGTCCAGACCTCACCAGAGGACACCGCGCTGGTGTATACTACCCTACTGGTCGTCCAACACATCTTCTTAACTTCTAGTATTTACTCATAATATATATTAATTAGATCCTCAATATATCTTTTGCTATCTTTTTTACTAAAATACTAATACTTAGTTTAATTTTAATCTCCACATGTATATAATGGCCATTTATTTTTAATAATTTACAAGAAGGATCTTGCTCAATGGCCACCCCTCCAACTCATTTCAGTGGTAAAATCTCCCTGGAGCCCATGAGCTTTCCTGTAAATCTAGGCTGCCACGATACCCATAACTACGACTTGGACAACATCACTCATTGGGTCGATACAGGTGGAGAGAGCAGTACTGGAAAACTCGACTGCCCTACTTGCCGAAAAGATATTCAACCGGATCAAATTTCTTACAACACTGCCCTCGCGAAAGAAATTCATGACCTTGCAATAGCTCAACCGGGTATTTTCGAAGCAAGTACCCTATCTGCCATCATGCGAGATACAACTCTTCCTGAAGGTCAAATCAATGAAAAAGTCCAGGGCCTAAAATCTCTTATAAGCAGAAAATTCGAAACTCGCGAGACATTCCAAAGAAGCATGGAAAGTTTGGAGGCTAGAGTCAGCGCTCTTTTCGCTAGAGCTTTAAACATAGGTAGAGAACCTCGAGGTGAAGATGAAGCTCCTGTCATGCGCATTAGCATATTCGGCTCAAGACGTTCTAGTGATGCCAGCGCTGGGTCCGATAATACACTCGTCCCATCAAATGAACGAAGGGGTGCAATTATCCAGATTGGTGGGGATACGATCGTTTTGGGTTACACTCCGTAATCAAGA
>JBLFWS010000103.1:0-12242 GCA_047611865.1 Chlamydiales bacterium | reverse complement strand
CGAACAATACATGAAAATACTTTTTAAAAACTTAGACTTGGATCTGAATGACAAAAAAGTCTCACGGGTATTTACACGCTTCGGTGGATATGGGTGCATCGCGGCCTAAAACTGTCTGGACTATTGGCTTATTAATGAGCTGTTAAAAGTGTGTAAAGATGGAGGAGAGGGGGGATTTCCCAGGGTGTGTTTACCCCGGGATATGTGAATTTATCTATTTTCTGCTGAGCGCAGCTATTGTCATCATCAAAAGAGCGAGTGTTACTTCCGGGGGAAGAGCTTGGCTTTGATTGTTGGTGGCACTTACCTGATGGTTCATTTTACCATTAAACTTGGCTGTGGCGTTGTTTTGACGGCGGCTTTGGCTGCGGATTTTATTTGAATACTGTGCTGTTTTCTTTTGGCTCTTTAGGTCTTGTCTTGTGGCGTATCTTCCTGATTTTTTGCCTGCTCGTCCTGAGTTGTTGACATTCATACTTCTTGAGTGGTGACCACCGCATCTTCCTGCTTTCATGACATTCTCCCTTTTTTGATTGTGATTTGTTTGATGGCTTAATTGTATGTTATTCATTTTAAGTTTCGATAAGCATCAGGTTAAGATTGCGCAAAAAAAAATGTTCTTGTTACCCTGTGGCCAATTTTAATTTAATTTGGAGACAGATAGATGAAGATGAACTTGTTTTGTAGGTTTTTTTTGCTCCTATCACTGCCTCTTTGCTTGTATGCGAACCCTTGCGAAGAGGATAGCAGCCAGGAAGGCGTGCAAGAAGAGGAGTATGAGGACACTCCTTGGAAACGAGAGGTTTCTTTTGATCTTGGTAGTACGAAAGGGAATTCGGAAACTCAGTCTCTCGATGTGAATGCTAAAGCGACTCATCCTTTTTTCAGGACAGGTAAGAGTGGCAAGTATCGTAGAACGAATTGGGAAGGGAGTTATGCTTTTAATCAGAGTAACAATAAGACAGACAAGCGTAATTGGGACATCTCCTGGAAATTTGAGAAGCAGTATCTTGAGAAGTTAAGTTGGTTTGTTAAGGTGGAAATGAGCTCCGATGAATTTAAGAACCTAGACCGGCGAATTGAAGATATTGTTGGAATAACTCAAATGTTTGAGGAGGCTTTTAAGCGAGATGTTTCCGAGCCACATTATTTTGACAGTTCAATTGGGATATCGCGAGTAGATGATTGGGATCTTTCAGGAACATTCTCGGGGAACTGGCGTTTGTACTTAGGTATGGATTACAAGTGGCATTTGGGTAGGTTTGTGAGGAGAGAGATTTGTGAGAAGACGAGCTTGGGTAATTTTCTGGAATACATGAAGTTGAACGATTTACTTGAAACAGCTGTTGCGGGTTTTTATTTAGATATGCGTCCAGTTCTTGAGAAAGCAGACGATTACATTTTGAGTGCGAATCCCTCATTAAAATTTAAGCTTAATGATAAATGGAACTTGTCCGTTGAGGATAAAATCACTTCAAAATCGCGACCAGCAAAGGGAAAAAAGAAAACGGATCAAACTTTTAAAATCCGGCTTATTTACAGCTTATAAGTTGTTTATAGGGGGAGTTTTATGGCTTATATAGCGGATAAAAGTGACAAGATTATTAGGCCTGCAGTGTCTTGGTTGCCCCTTCTGTTTGACAGTTAGAAATTGGGTAGTTTGAAAATAGAGTATTTTCAGGAAGAGAGGGATTTTGAAGAGGTGAGAGCCCTACTCAACTTGGAAATTGAAGAAGGGAACACCTATCCTTATAAATCGCTTATGGATGAAAGCAATTTCAGGGCTTACTTTCTTTCCGGGGATGCTTTTGTGCTGCGACTACAGGATCCTGATGATGAAAGTCATGATGTGGTGTTGGGTACGTTTTATGTGAAGCCAAATTTTCCTGGACGGTCTTCTCATATTTGTAACGGGGGGTTTATAACTGAGCAAAGCTATAGGGGAAAGGGATTGGGCCGTATTATGGCCTCGATTTTCCCCTATGTGGGAAAGGCATTGGGTTATAGGTCTTCCCTTTTCAATTTGGTTTATGCGAGTAACGAGGCTTCTTTAGCGTTGTGGGAATCTCTTTCATACCAAGCTGTAGGAAGGGTACCAAATGCGGGATTTCTAAAAACCTATGGATATACTGATGCTGTGCAATTTTATCGAGATTTTGAATCATTGTCTTATGACGACATAAAGGGATTGGGCTTTTATTGAGGAGTTCTGGAGTCAGCATCGGAATATATCGTTCTTACAGAGCTAAATTATTTAATGATTATTAACCCAGGGCTGGCAGTATTTAAGACCTTCGGTCTTTATTTTATTGAAATGTATCCATACCAATCCCGACGAGGAACTTATAAATTAACAAGCTAAGGAGTTAGGAGGGGAGTTTAGCCCAAAGTCCGAGCTTTCTGGATTTTTATGTAGATGGCGTATTTTTTTTTGGGATTATATCGACGGGTTTCCTATCGAAAATACATTGAAATTTCTCTGAAGCCACTGGACTTCTTTTTCCAGTTTCATTCCCATTCTTTCCGCTACTTTTTGTGAGGCTGTATGTAGAGGGTCGATAATGGAGATGAGTCGGGGTACACGGAGTGTTTCAAAGCCGTAGTCTCGGCAGGCTCTTGCAGCTTCAGAGGCATAGCCAAACCCCCAAAAATTTCGTATGAAGTGATAGGAGATTTCTTTTTCTTCTTGTCCCCCGATGTCAGGGTGCAGGAGTATCCCGCAGCAGCCTATAAATTGACCGGAATCTTTTAACTTACAGGCCCATAGTCCAAAGCTGTTGTCTCTATAGCTGTCCAGATTCCATTGAATACGTACTTTGACCTCTTCTCTGTTCTTTACCCGAGAGAAAGACATAGCGATGGGATCAGAGAAAATTTCCAGCATGGAGTCCAGGTCGTCCATTGTAAGGGGACTAAGGATGAGCCTTTTGCTTTTAGCAATAATTTTATTTTGAGGCATGGTGAACTCATTTAGTTGGTCTAAAAAATATTTACCATAAAGAAAAGAAATATGAAACAGATGGATAAGGCGATGAGGAATTCCCGAATAAATAGGGTTTTGTTATAAGCTTCTATGTTCATCTATTTTGAATAGATAAGATGCG
This sequence comes from Chlamydiales bacterium, assembly GCA_047611865.1. Taxonomy (GTDB): domain Bacteria; phylum Chlamydiota; class Chlamydiia; order Chlamydiales; family JBDQID01; genus JBLFWS01. Next base: position 9,138 of record JBLFWS010000103.1, on the reverse strand, counting down.
CTCAAATAATAGGCATAGGATAAGGAATTGCAAGAATGGAATCACTTTACAATGAAAATGGACATATCGTTATTGCAGGATCCTGTGCTTTGGAGACGCGAGAACAACTGAAAGAAAATGTTAAAGAGTTGAAGGAACGAGGAGTTAGAGTAGTTAGAGCTTCTCTCTGGAAGCCTCGTACTCGTCCTGGTTGGGAGGGGATGGGGGATGATGGTATTTCGGTCTTACTTGAAGAGACGATACCTTTAGGGCTTATTCCTGCGACAGAGGTTATGACGGGAAGGCACGCTCTTATGATTGACAAAAGAGTGCAAGCCTACGGAAAGGAAGCACGAGCTGTTGTTTGGATTGGGGCACGTAATCAAAATCACTTTGAGCAGAAAGAGATAGCCCGTGTTTTGTCTACTGGATCAGGTCAGGTGTATCTGATGGTAAAGAATCAGGTTTGGTACGACAAAAAACACTGGTTGGGTATTTTCGAACATATCGTGGAAACAGGCTTTCCTTTGGATCGTTTGATTATGTGTCATCGTGGATTTTCTCCGGGAATGCAGGACAATCCATGTGGCTACAGGAATTTACCCGATATGGATATGGCCATGGAAGTTCGTTGCCAGACATGTGTCCCTATGATACTGGATCCCTCTCATATTGGTGGATCCCGTGAAAATGTTTTCGAGGTCATGCAGCAGTCTAGAGAGTATGTTTTTGACGGTTATATGGTAGAGGTTCATTGCCGTCCTGACAAAGCCTGGACAGACAAGGAGCAGCAGATTACTCCCGACCAACTGGAGGAATTTATGGCTTATGATAGTCCCGATTTTTTCATTGCTTCTCGGAAAATCTAGGTCGTGTATTAAAATTACGGAACGCTGCTTTCCGAGCCTTTTTCAGTACTTTTAAATGGTGTTGTTACATAAAGCATGCGTCTACAAGAGGCTTATGATTAACATTTTACCACCGAGATCACAGAGGGCACAGAGAAAATGAAAAATCACAGATCAGTTGATAGCATATTCTGAGAGACTTTATGCATTTTTCTATCTCTCTGTGGTTAAATAAATGATTGTAAACGTATTAAGTTATGCAACAACGCCCTTTTAAATTGTACTCGGCTCGCTTACTTATCTAAGTATGGAGTGCCTCATACAATTCAAAATCACAAAAAAATGCCCTCAAAATCAGACATCCCCTAATTTTAATACACGACCTAGGGTATTCTTCTTAGAAATTGATTGATTAGTTGCGCCGCAGCATTGCATTGGTCTGACATATGGAAATGATGCCCGCCATCAATTACGTGGTGAGTGAGGTCAACTATGGCATCGAGTCTGTTTTGGAAGGCTGGAAATTTTCTTAAAATTCCTTTTTTAGCTTCAATTATACATACCGGAATTTTGATGTTTTTTATGGCATCGAGTACTTCTTTTTCTGTCATCCGGGCAGTTTTCAGTAAGAGCTTGCTGTCGTGTCTCCATCGGTATCCTTCTTTAGCAAGTTGCAAGCCTCTTTCGGCGAGACTTATCGCATCTTCTTGGGAAATTTTTCCTGTTAAGGTGGTGGTTCGGCGTGTGACGGCAGCTTGGAATGATGGGTAAGTAGTTTTGGAAACTTTGGTATTTTTTTCATAGAGGATTTGTTTGTCAGGATCTGTATCGGAGGAATAGGGGCCGAGGGCATCAAGCAGAATGAGTTGTTCAAAGTGATTGCCGGGGTGAGAGGCAACAAGAGTGGAGATGCCACCACCAAGAGAGTGACCTATGAGTGCCAGGGGTTTTTCCAAACTTCCCTCTTTGATGAGGTCTATGAGTTCCTCTACATATTTTGTGATGTTATAGTCCTCGTCTGTAGGGCGGTGGTCTGAAAATCCGTGCCCAGGGAGATCCAATGCAATAACTTGTTTAGCCTCGAGAAGGGGAGCGAGAAACGAGAAGGAATTGGCATTGTCCAGCCACCCGTGAATAGCTAATACGGTGACATCATTTTTGGGAGAGGGATTGTTCCATACTCTTGCTGATAAGTTTAACTCATTAATGATGTAGTTTATTTCTTTGCTGTTTGTTTCTGGGGTTTTCAAGTTTCCATTTCCTTGTTTAGTATACACCACCTAGAAAGATGGTGTATTTGGATAATGTTTTCAAATAAAAAACCTCTAGTCCAGGGCAATCGCATTATAATAATTTCTTGACCCTCCCACGACAGCAAGCTGCGGGATTCAGAAGAAATATCCCAAATTTAATAGTGTTCCGGTGGTGACGCAGCTGCCGCAGCTCTATTTTTTAATTTACTTTCTATACCGGGCCTTGCTCGCAAGCTCGCTACGACCCGGCCTACATAATGCCGCGCCTCTGGCGCTACGGAAGCATTGTTTTTGCTGATACGAGTTCCTGGGAACGATTCCTAAGCGCCAGAGGCGCGGAATTATGTAGGCCGGGTCGTAGCAGCTTGCGAGCAAGGCCCGGTATAATGGTAAGAAAAAAATATGAGCACCAGCAGGTGCGGCACTCACTCAGAATTTATAATGGCAGACAGCTATTCCAAGTTATACTATCGCTTAAAAGCTTTAGCTTCTAAGAAATATCGAAAAACTCTTTTAAAATATTATCTATAATTCGATTGCCCTGCCTCTAGTCTAAAAATCCAATTCTTGAAGAGCATTGTTGGCATGGTCGACACGGAGACATAGGTAACAAGACCTTCTTGAAGTTGTTTGTGTATAAATACGTTTCGCATTTTATTTTTTCTGTGTTAGATTTTTGGACTTTTGAATTTCACAAGTAGATGCTTTTAATGAATAAGAATTTAGGTATAAAAAAAAAACGTCCCTGCTCTTACTACTTTGTTTAGCAACTGCCTTTCAGGTTTTTGCTCAAAGTGAAGAAGATGATTTTATAAAGGTTTCTCCTGAGTATTATTTGCTGGTAGATAAGGATTTTTCTTCGGGTGTCGGAGCTGAAAATCTTTTGACTATTCATAAGGCATTTCAGAAAGGAGATAAGTTTTTATACACCGGTCCCGTGTTTAATAGAGATGATGGCTGGGGTTTTCTTGCTCGTTTTGCAAAGCTTGTGTTTCTTGATGTTCCAGTAGCTGATTACACATTGCTTTTGCAGCATGAAGTTTTTGGACATGGTGCACGCCTTAGATCGATTGGCTTGAGTCCCTCTTATGACCTTCCGCTTCCAGTGCCTTATGGAGAAGGAGGGGGTGCGACTTATTTTTCAGGGTATTCGATTAGCCCTAGAGATGAGATGGGAATTGACACAGGTGGTGTCGAGTCAACAGAGGTTTTGGCAAACAAATTAGGAAAGAAGGCTATCTCGAAAGGTACTTTGAATTTCCAGGAAGCCCTCCTTTACTTTGGTGGTCATCACGATCAGACCTTCTATATTTTGGGCGATAATGGTAAGGGTACTTATGCATCTGGCCATGACATAAGGAGTTATCATTCTGACTTGACGCAATTTTTAGGGAGAGAGACTGTGTCTTACGATAAGTTGCGTAAATATGCTTATTGGAATTATGCGGATTCGATGTCTTTGCTATCCCTATATACGATCTGGCAGTACATGTTTGATGCAGAACGTGAACAAGAGATTCCAATGTTTAGTATGGGTGGGGTGGAATTTCTCCCTGGATATCGTCTTGCATTGACTCCTTACGGAATCGAACACGGGTTAAATTCTTACTTAAATTTTCAAGAGAGCACGGGTTTTGCCTATATTCGTTTTGGAGATAACGATGAAAGGAATTCATATGCTTTCGGTTTTGATATGAATAAGTTATGGGAAAATGATGACTTTTCTTACGGGATAAAAGCAGACTTTTGGAAACAGCCAGTGGTTGGTCAATCCGAAGGGTTACATTCTAAAGACAAAATTGGTGGAGCTCTTTCCATAAGGTCAACTTATCAGTTCGCGGAAGATTATGGTATTTTTGCTGAGCTGGGAGGAAAGACCAAGGGCTATCTTTTAGGGGAGTCTCTTGATAAGGACGTGAAGTTGACTGTTGGCTTAGCCTTACTGTCTTTGTAAGGGGAATTTTGTGGACGCTGTTTAGCGTCCACAAACATCGACTATTCGTTGTTGTCATATACCAGTGATAGGATGATCCCAGTACCCAGTCCTCTAATTATTTCTTGTATGACCCATGAAGCTGTGAGGGTAGTTGAGATGGGTAAGTAGCCTTGTGTACCGATTTGTATGGATCCGACAAGACATCCGATGAGAAGTCCAAAGCGGATACCCTCAGGAGCACCTCCATCCTCATAGTTTAGTGTAAAGATATAGGCGGCCATTCCGGAATAGGCCAATTGACTTAAGATCATGAAGGAGAATTTGTGTTCCTCCATTGGGCGCCATAGGTCTGGTGTTTCCATGTACAAGCTTTGGAGTAAGTATCCATGAACAAGCATGTCATATAGGAAAACAAATACAAATGCTGCCAAAGCTGCCATGGCACAACGTTTAATGTTCATTAAAACTGCCTTTTTTTAGTGTATAATGTTTTTTTTATTATCTTAAATTAATTTTATTGTGTCAATGTGGAGGCTTCGTTAGTAATTTGAATTTCTATGAAGTGATTATGGGGAGAAATAGATTATGGATCAGTTAGTGGCAGAGATAGCTTTGTATAAGTATGATAGAGTTTGTAATTTGTTGTCGAGTTTTGCTGAGGGCGAGAGAAGTTGGACTCTAGAGGATATCCAAACTTTTCATATGCATTATCTAGGTGATGAAGCTCTTGAGCTAGCCGCGAGAAAGCTTTCTTTGAATTCGTCGAGTCGGGTTTTGGATGTGGGCTCAGGATTTAGTACTACGGGTTGTTATTTGGCGGAAAGATTTGGCTGTACTGTATTTGGTGTGGAGTTACAGAAAAATATATCTGAAATTGCCAAGCGTGTCATTGATCGATTACAACTTAAAGACAAGGTTCATTCAAAAAGAGCTGACTTTCTTGAGATAGCCATGGACGAGACCTTTGATCACTTTGTTTCTTTCCTGGTCTTTTTGCATATTGAAGAAAAAGAGAAGTTGTTTTCCAGAGCATCTGACGCACTAGCTGTTGGGGGAACATTTTATTTTGAGGATTTCTATATCCGGGAGGAGCTGAGTCATGATGAGAACGAGCTTTTAGAACGCGTTGTTTCTTGTCCTCGGCTTCTTACGAGGAATGAATATATCGAGGTTCTTGAAAAATCAGGTTTTGAGGTTCTCGAATTTGATGACGTAACAGACCTCTGGGAAGATTTTGTTGCAAAGCGTGCGGGACAGTACAGGCAAGAGGACGAGCGAGATCCTGACCTTTCAGAGTTTTACGATACGATTTCAAGGCTCTTTCAAGTCGGACATCTTGGCGGGGTTCGTGTATACGGTAGGAAAGTGAGATGAGAAAGTTTTTGCTCTTATGGCTACTTGTATTTTCGCAGCCTTTATGTTCAGAGGCGAGTTTAAAGAAAGGTCTTTTTGCGGGTTCATTCAACCCACCAACAAAGGGTCACCTGGATCTTATTGAGAGGGCATCGAGCATGTGCGATGTTTTATATGTTGTTGTCGCTTTTAATACTCACAAAGCATCTGTGCCATTTAGTATTGAAGAGAGGGTTTCTTTTTTAAAGGATATCACCAGAACTGTCTCAAATGTGAAAATTTTGAGCTGGGATGGGCTTTTGGTAGACTTTGCCTCAGAGAATGACATCCATTTTTTTATCAGAGGTTTGCGAAATGGGGTGGACCTGGAGTATGAGAGAAGCTTTGCTGTGGCCAATGGTGAGATGAGTAATTTAGATACGATATTTTTGTTGTCCTCTCCTCGCTATGCTCACCTTAGTTCTTCTTTGGTTAGAGAAGTGGGGCGTTTTGGGAGGAGCCTCGAGAGAATGGTTCCAGAGGAAATTGAGGGGGTTATTTTAGAAAGGCTTTCTGAGGGGAAGTCCTGATAGAGTTATTGATGAGGAGCACTAGTACTTCATTTCAATCTGATTTCCGGGTTGAGCACCGATCTTTTACCGCCTAGCAAACTGTGGAGATCTCACTAACACCAAATGGGTTGGTTTCGATCTCCACAGTTCACCAGACGGAAAAATATCAGCACCCAACCTGAAAATCTAATTGAAATGAAGTACTAGCCCCGGACTAAGGAACCATTAAGAAATAACTTGGTTTTTTTGGAGCGTTTCAGCACCTCATCTGCGGCGTTGAAAATTCTTGCTGAGATGTAAACCTCGGCTGCGAATTTGCGCCTTGCATCTAAGCTACTGAAACACCCCAAAACGACCAAGTTATTTCTTAACGGTTTCTAAAGACCGGGGCCGAAAAAGCCAAGGTGAGCTCAAGAGGGATCTTTTATTCTTACACAATTCCTTAGCATAATTCATTTTTGGCTTCTGAGAGAAACCATGACTCTGGAAACTTGAGGGTGACCGCGTCCAGGGCGTATTTTTCTGGGTCGAGGCCTCTGTCGTTGGCAAAGGGGTCTGTGGGGTGGAGTAGCAGGCCATTTTTAAATCCAGACAGTCGAAAGAATTCAGTGATCTGGCACTTTTCGCCAGATTGATCTTTAAGGATTTCTTCTACAAGCTCTTTACGGAAGCGGATAAGGGTATCCACGCGTTCTTGAGCCATGGATTTTCCTGCGTTTGTTTGCATCTGATCTTTTAGACGGAGGAGTTTTACCTCGAAGTGATCGAGGCCGTAATTTGAATCATCAAGGGGGCGATGTTTTGCAAGGGGATCTTTACTGTCATAGCATGAGCGCTGAAGTTTTCCTGAAATATAGAAAGTACGCATTAGGCCGATGGCCCCAAGAGCTTCCATTCTATCCGCATCTTGAAGGTATTTAGCTTCCAAAGTCTCAGGAGGGATTTGGGCGCTGAAGCTGTGAGCAGCTATTGCGTGAGAGACGGCATTGAGCTTATCCTTTGGGAAAGATAGAGAGCGTAGGATTTCATCCGCTTTTTTTCCTGAGAGAGTAGAGGCAAGGGCTCTATTGGGGTGATTTTTGGGTAGGTTTACGATGTCGTGGAAGTAGGCTGCTGCGATGAGGATGTCTGAGTCAACACTTTCTTGACTGTTCGAGACCATCTCCAATGCCATATTTGCTACCCTTCTGAAATGTGACACGTCATGGGAGCCGTCATCATCACAAGAGTTATTCCGATGCCAATCTTCGAAACGTTTTTTCCATCGTGAGGTTTTTGGATTGTCTATTGAAATAGTCATGGGCCTATCCGTTGTTTTGGGGAAATATTTATATAGTATAAGATGAGTCGTTAAACAACAATAAGGTCATAATATGGATATTCATATTAATTCGATAGTAAGGAGTCTTCCCGATACCGTTCCTTTTGTGTCACAGTTTGCAATGGAAAGGGAGAGAGGGAAAGTATTTGACTTGCACCTGGGAGCTAACGAAAGTCAGTTTGGTATCTCCCCAAATGCAGTACAGGCAATTCGTGATTTTTGTCCAAATGTGTACACTTATGGTGATCCAGAAGGCTTTGATTTACGCAATAAAATTTCGGAAAAGCATGATCTGGAACGTAATCATGTGATGCTTGGAAGCGGTGTAGACGAGCTTCTTGGTTTAGTAGTTCGAGCTTTCACTAACCCTGGAGACAAAGTGGTGGCCTCCCACGGGGCCTACCCCACTTTTATTTATCATGTTCATGGGTATGGTGCAGAGTTATGTTCAGTACCTTATAGAGAGGATTTTTACAATGATGTGGAAGGCTTGTTATCAGAGGCTTCAAGCTGTGGTGCAAAGATTTTATATTTGGTGAACCCGGACAACCCCTCGGGGACTTATTGGAAAGCAGAAGTGATAAAAAGATTAATCGATAAGCTCTCTTCTACATCATGTATATTGTTACTGGATGAGGCTTATATTGACTTTGTGGATGATGACAAGGCTGTTAATGAAGTAAATATTCATCCTCAAGTTATCCATCTTCGTACGTTCTCTAAAGCGTATGGTATGGCGGGCCTTCGTTTGGGATATGCTTTGTCAGATGAGGGGACTCTGCAGAATTTAAGGAAAATCAACTTGCATTTTGGCATAAATAGCTTAGCTCAGGTAGCTGCTCTGGCGGCATTGGATGATCAGTCTTTTGTAGACGATGTCGTCCGTAAAACGAGAGAGGGACGACAGATGATTTCTTCTTTGGCGAAGGAATATGGTTTTGACACTCCACCATCGATGACGAATTTTGTAGCTTTGCATATGGGTAGTAAAGAAAAAGCTGCTGCAATGACAGCAGAGTTACTTGAGAGAGGGGTTTTTGTTCGTCAAGCACAAAAAGAGCCTCACAATACCTGTGTCAGGGTGACGATTGGTAGACCTGAGCAGATGGAAAAATTTTCTGCTGTGTTTTCTGATATTTGTAAAAACAGTTTAAAAATGTTTACTAAATAATAATAAAATTATTTCCGTATCTTATGCTTATATTTTCTACGTTGAGCGCCTCCGAGGGGGTGTATGACTACACTGTTTTGAAAACTTATATCGAAAAGAAGTGGGATGATTTGGAAGTAACTCTCGACCAAATTGCAAAGGGAGCCAGAGAGATAGGTTTTGGATGGACGAATGCGATTAGTTTACTATTGATGGAAGATCAATCCTGATTCAAAAAGTATAAAAGATTTTTTTTGGAGAGGGGATATATCGCTCTTAAAGAGCTAAAGAACTTATTTATGACTAAACCCAGGGCGTTTCCCCATACGCATCAATCTATGTCCTTAAGTAGTTGTATGCAAAATATTTAGGTGAATGCTTCTTACCAACAAGGCTACAATTTCACTCATATCCGAAAGCCCGGAGGGCGCCCGATCAAATCCTCGGGTGATGAGCCTGCGAGGAACCCGTGGAATAATGACCCCTTACCTAGAGCCCGGAGGGGTTTGGTAAAGCACAAGGGTAACAAACTCTCTAAGCACATAGGTTACACTCACTAACCACATAGGTTACACTCACTAACCACATAGGTTACACTTTTTGTTAAAATTCAAAAACCGAATTATTTTTTCGAAAATCAGATATTCTTAGAAATTTGGTCAGTTGAATCTGATGTCAGGGCCGAGCGGAGCGAGCCGAAGGGTAGCCTTGACGTCAGATTCAACTGACCTATTCTTAAGGAGGTAT
>JBLFWS010000102.1:0-12382 GCA_047611865.1 Chlamydiales bacterium | reverse complement strand
TTTATTTTTTCTTCAACATGATTGTGGAGGCCAGCTCCATGAGAGATTTCAATCTGTAGGGTTTTCGAATAAAGTCTTTGAAACCCTTTTTCACCGCTGCCGACAAGTCCTTTTTATCTGCTTGAGAAATGGTAATGAGCATCGTAGCCTCCTGAACAAATTCCTTAGGGAGGATAGCAAGCAACTCCTCAGTGCTGGCACATCCCATCCTCTGGTCACAGATGACAAGTGTTGGCATAATCGCCCAACGGTGCTTCTTGCAATCGCTGAGGATCTCTTTGAGTTCGGAGTATCCCGTTACCATAAAGCCTCTCCTTTCGAAAGCCCAAATGAGTTTTCCCATAGCTTCTTTGTTGGGCTCCAAAACTAAGATCTTGGACCTCCTAGCCCTCTTTTCGTAATACGGAACGATCTTATCACTACCCTCGTCTTCAGCAATCTTAAGAGCTTTTCTAGCACAAATTTCAAGCTCTTGCGCGCCAGGTCCATTTTCAGGATATCCTGAGATACCCATTTTCACCTTCAAAGCGTTTTTCAAAAACTCAACACCTTGAATGAAGTCATAGAGCTTCTCTAAGACATACCCCAACATAAATTGTGCGTGGATAAGATCTGTATTTTCCATCAGAACAATAAATTCATCCTGATTCCACCGCCCAATAAGGTCCGTCTTTCTCATACAATTTTGCAAGATCGTGCTGAAACGAACTAAGAGTTGACCTGAAACTTTAGCGCTGCTTTTTTTGAGAACCTCTCCCAACTTATCGATCTGAATAATAACCATTGTCATAGGAGTTTTATTTAGGTCACTACGAGCTGCTGCCATTTCAAACATACTTGAAAAACCCGTTTTACCTACTAGTCCAGTGACTGGATCTCTATAGCGGTAGAAAGCCATAGCAGCGCGATTCTTTGCAAAATTTGCTACCTGTGACTGAAATACACCATAATTTATCGGTTTCGTTATATGGCCCTCTATCCCTGAAGCATAAGCAGAAACAATACTTTCTGTATCCTCAGGTTTGGTCACGATCATAATAGGCAGTGTCTTTGTAAGATAATTACCTCGTATTAGACTTAAGAGTTCCAAGCCCGAATGTTTACCTACATCCAAATCTAGCAGTACGAGGTCAGGACCAAAGGTACTTATCGCATCAAAAAGTTCCTTTCCATGGGCGATAATTTTCGTGTCGAAATCCATTTCCCTTAACAAGTGGGTTGCCAACTTGGAGATATGTTTGTCGTCGTCGACGACAAGGACTTTTACTTTGTCCTCCCTGATAGGGTCTATTACTAACTCACAGACGTCGAGTAATCCTTTCAATGTGACGGGTCTTTCGATGAATATCTCAACTCCCATTTCAACAGCTTTTAGCCTTTCCTCCACTTCTGATTTACCGCAGATGAAACCAATCGTTGTGTCGAATCGCTTTTGGTCTTCCTTATAGGCGTTGATAAGGTCATATCCCGAGAATTCTGAATCTGGAAATTCACTGTTGATGATCAGTAAGGTTGGACAAAAAGCATGTAATACTAACCATTTCCATGCAAACTTAGCGTCTTCTTCGGCGATGATATCGAGTCCACGTTTTTCCCCTTCCACCTTTAATTTTTTAAGCAGTTCTAAATCAGGGCTCACCAAAAACAGGTCCGGGTGCTTTTCACTTCTAAAGAGAGGCGTCTCTTCTTTTTGAATAATCTGCATGAACTCGTACTCCGGCTTTTGAAACGCCGTCATACAGCGAGGGAAGAACTCTCCTTTCAATAAATCTCCCCATTCAGCATCAAAAGGTATCTCGTCTTCTATTCTGTCTGCCACCTCCATCTCCATTTGACTGCATACCTGGTAGCATTCATGAAAGCCAAAGCTACCCGAACTTAATGCGGTTTTATGGAGCGCTGACCTGAGTCGTTCCATATTTTCTAAGGAAGGGTTATCTTGGATAAACTGAATGAGTTTCTCCAGGCTTTCTAATCTGTCAAAGATCGACTTTTCAAACTCATCTCTGAGCTTTTGCATGTTAGGATCAGCTGATACTTCTGATTCATTTCCGCTCTTTTCTACCTGATCAAGCAGATAATGGATGTTCCTGGAATTAACAGGCTTATGGAGGATCAGGTCCACTCCGAGACCCGATTTAATAATTTGAAAGCTGGAAACATCTTTACAGCTAAGAGTTAGGTAAGCAAGGTATTTTCCTTTTGTTTTTTCCTCTTCTCTCAGGTATTTGATAAATTCTATACCTTTTCCATCGGACAAATTCTCACCAACGAAGTATGCCTCATAATCGTCAGTATTAATTTTTTCTTTTGCCCCTTCAATTGAGTCTACGGAAGTAATTTCTAAGCTTTTGAATGTCAAAGACCGAGTGGTCAGCTGTTTACAGAATTCTGAATCATCATCTACCAATAGAATCTTTAATTTATTTATCCCTGTACCAGTAGATGTTTCTTGCTCTTCAGACATGTATTTCCCCATTAAAAAGCTGTCAGACCCTCTTTTTCAGTATCTTGAATATTTAAAATATTGTCAAAACCCACCATTTTGATTACGTCCATGATATTTTTGTTAACAGAGCAGATAACAAGACGGATATTTTTCTCTTTAAGGGACTTCGTCTGAGTACTTAGGAATCGCAAGCCTGATCTGCTCATGTAATTAAGCATTTCAAGATTCATTAAGACTTTATCACAATCCTCATCCTCAAGACTTTCCGTGAATTGCTTTTCAAATTGTCGAGAAGAGACAGAATCCAACCTTCCACAGACTCTAAAAATCAGAACACCATTCTTTTTTTCTAGTGTTAGTTCTATCTTGTCTGTCATGCAAATCACCTTTGCCGGTATAGTAAAAGAAGAAAGCTATAGCTAGTAGGCTATAGTTATTACTATATATAATTTCAAATTTTACTTACAGGCTAATCTTAGAGAGCGGAAGACCTTAAAACCTGGTGGATTCCCTAAGATTCAGCCCATGACTTATCAAGCTCCGCGATTACCAGATTGCCCTACCAAAAGTTCTGTAGAATAAGTAGTAAAAACCTTTTTTCCACCACTATAGCGAGTTAGAGACACTTCTTCACCATTTGGCAAACTGACATATTTAGGAATATAAGGAATCGGGTGCATATTTTTTTCTAAAGGATTCATCCCATTTTTCTGCCAGTGCCACTTAAGCCCTTCTAATCCAGTACTTCTTTGAGTAATAGGCTTGGCTACGCTTAAAATTTCGTTAAGGAAATCTCTCTGAAACTCATAAGCGTCTCTCAAGATCAAGATAGGCTGATTTTCCAAGGATCTGGCAAAAACCTTGTGACTCCCCCAGTTTTCCTGAAGAATACTAACTTCTTCCATCAATCTGTCGCTATTCTGAACAAAATTTATGGCAGCACTATAACCCCTTTCTTCTTGTAACTTTGACAAAGAAGCTACCAAGCTTCTAATATATCCTGTTCGGTCCAAGCCGCTTTTACAGTTAAACTCACTCGCGACTCCAAGCATTCTGTCTAACAAATACATATTCATGACCCTAAGTCCCTGAGAACTTCCTTTCTCCGGTGAGAGAACCTTGGATAAAAGAGTCAAAACCTGACTTCTTTCATCCGAAATCTCTTCTGAAATCCCAGAGAAAATAGCCCGACTTAAGGCGCTTGCCTGTTTGGATAACACTCTCTCCAATTCTTTTACTGAGTCTTTTACTCTGATCTTTGCTGATTTTTCCGCTTTCTTGAGATCTTTTGTGAGTTCTCCAATAGCCCTTGGTGAGCTTTCAACTCTCATATGGTCCAGAATTCGATTTGAATCTTCATCATAAAATACGCTAGCTCTGGTACTTTGTAATTCACGATAGGTTGCCAGCATATCCTTTATTCCCTGCGCACTCTCATCTTCCGGAAATCGTTGATGCACGAGAGCTAGGTAAGCTGCCCCTGCTTCACCGTTAAACTCATCACAAAGCTCTACTTCGTTATGCAATTCTTTTGCAATACGGGTCATACCATTTACAGCTGTATTGCTATGAAAGACTGCAGGATACCCATCGCCAACTATACCCTCATTGCGGAACCTGTCATCCAAATATGATGAGGCTATTCTCTGCATCTGTATAAGCCTGCGATCCCCCTTAATTTTCAGGCCAAAACTGTTGAGCTGATGTAAGGCGACTCTTACAGATCCTGTAAATTGACCTTTCTCTTTAAGAGACTGAACAAGGTTAAAAAGCTCGTCAGCCTTTTGGCGAGTATCAATAATTCCACAAGTTATGGTGAGGTGTCTATCAGCTTTATGAAAGTTAATGTTTATATTATGAAGGTGATCTAATGCGGGATTCCCTGTCCTTTCACTGGTGGGGTCTACGGCATTTTCTGATACCTCATGCCCATCCACTTTATATGAGCTCCAGACTCCAACAGTACTATTTAGCTGAGAAAGGTTTTTCAAAGAGTCTGAACGCCTGACATATTCGTTATACTGTCTTTTCAGTATGCCCTTGTCCATTTTTCCGTGTGCTTTATCAGATTCTCGGACCTTCACATAAGCGCTACCATGAACAGATTCCGGTATTTCAATTGGACTTGGCGGTTCCCTGCGTTGACTGTAATCAGCTCGATTGCTCTCTCTATGGTAAGATGTCCCGTGATGATCAGAGCGCTCTAGAGCTGAAAGCATGGCGTTGAAGGTGGTGGCTTCATTTAGAGGAGAAAGGGTCTTTTTGAAGGATCTCTTAGCTCCCGGGAGCTTTCTGATGAGTGAAGCAACATACACTTTGCTCCTTCTTCTCATATCAGTACTTCCCGGCACTGAACTTAGGGCTTCATCTTTGCCGATTCTCCGGGCGATTCCATAAGATATTACCCTATCTAGATCTGAAGTCGCAGCATCTGATGCTCCTGCACTGCTACCATCCTGAATTAAATCACTTGTAAAAGGGGTAAAAACTTTTGATACATGCATATTATCCATCGAAACGCATCCTCTTAAAAATTACAATTATTTATTAAACAAAACAATTATTATATATTTAGAGTTAAAAAAGGTAAAGTTAATTTTAATTAAATAGGTAATAATCTATTAAATCTGTATCAAACTACAATTAAAAATAAAAAAGACTTTAAGGCAGGTGTGTATACCCCTTTATTTCGACTTCAGCCTTAATTCAGGCTATTTTTAATAATTTAACCTTAAGCCGACATTCTATAATAACTAACTGCCAGGGTGTATTTATTTGTGTATAATTACTCAATAGATTCAAAATCACTGGGAATTGGCGTTGTTGCCTAACTTAATACGTTTACAATCATTTATTTAACCACAGAGAGATAGAAAAATGCATAAAGTCTCTCAGAATATGCTATCAACTGATCTGTGATTTTTATTTTCTCTGCGCCCTCTGTTATCTCGGTGGTAAAATGTTAATCATAAGGCTCTTGTAGACGCATGTTTTATGCAAAAACGCCCTGGGAATTTGCTAATTATAATCCCATAATACGTACACATACCTAAAACAAGCTAACTAGCTTGGAGTTTCAGGCTCTTGAAGCGCTATTCAAATCCCCTGAAAAGGGATAAATTTACACAATTTCTCATAAGGAATCAAAAAAAAATGTTAATGTGATACACAGTTAACAAGGCTACAACCCGATTACGATTTGTGTCCTCATCAGGTAAGCATTTCCTAAGCTCAAATACGTAAAAGGATTCCCTATGAAACAAGGTGATTTTTCCAAGCTCGCACAAGCTTATCGACATCGTACAGGTTACAGCCAGTCGATCCTTAAACTTCTTTCCTCTTATGTTCGCAGTGAGCTTTCATGTGAGCAGTTAAAAGTCGCAGATGTCGGTGCTGGTACAGGAAAACTTACCGAACAATTATACGAACTGGGATTTGATGTCAGTGCGGTTGAACCAAACGATGCCATGCGTGAAGAAGGCATCCTCTCAACGAATGCTTATGACATTTCCTGGTCAAAAGGCAGTGGCGAAGAAACGGGGTTAAAAACTAACTCTTTGGACTGGGTATTCATGGCTTCATCATTTCACTGGACAACTCCTGCCCTCTCATTACCCGAGTTCTCAAGAATTCTCAAGCCCGGTGGCTTTCTAAGCGTTTTATGGAACCCTAGAGACCTGGAAAACTCTCCCCTTCAAAAAGCCATCGATCAGCTCATCAACAAGATAGCTCCAAATATCCAACGCGTATCCTCAGGCTCCTCAAAATACACACAAAACATCGAAAAAATACTTACATCGACGAATCATTTTAACAACGTGATCTTCACCGAAGGCTACCATCAAGTTAATATGGGAAAAGATCGATATATGGGGGCGTGGGAATCTGTCAATGACATCCAATCGCAAGCTGGGCAAGATAAATGGCATGAGATACTCCTCGGAATCCGTAAAGAAATCGACAATCTTGACGAAGTAATTGTCCCATATAAAACTCGAGCCTGGACTGTGCAAAAATCCTAGGTCGTGTATTAAAATTAAGGAATGTCTGATTTTGAGGGCATTTTTTTGTGATTTTGAATTGTATGAGGTTCTCCATACTTGGATAAGTAGGTGAGCCGAGTACAATTTTAAAGCGCTGAAAAAGGCTCCAAAAGTAGCGTTTCGTAATTTTAATACAGGACCTAAGCTCGGTATAAGAAGCTACCAATCATTGGATTCCTCGTAGCCTAAGCGAATAAGCTCGTCAGAGACCGTTTCCTTTACCCTCTTTACCACCTTTGGAGAAAAATGCGTTTTCCAATCCCCTGCTACCCCCTTACGAACACTTGTAAGGAGACCGTTACTTCCTCTGAATAGTTTGTCATTAGCCTCACCTTCACTTCTTTCCCCCTGTGTCTGTGCTGCAAAAGTCCCTCTCTTGATAGCCTCCTCGAAAATTTCATCATGCAAAGGATACAATGGAAAATGGTCAAGCTCTAACCAACCCATCAGACTTTTATAAGTGTTCATAGGCTGATAACGGATATCCTCATAGCGCACAGCATAAATATTCTCAGCCTCTTGTGCATGAACAAAATCCTCGCACATCTTTTTCAGTGAAGGCCATTTCAAAACATAATCTTTCCTAACATAATCAAAGCCTTCCACAATTGCCAATAAGGCATCTTCCTTGTTTAAAGCCATAAATTCCTGAAATTCCTCCTGTATAGAGTCTTGAACCATACGGTGATACATACTATTGATTATGTCCCTTGGATCCCTGATAAGATAGACACAACTGACGTGTTTATTTCTGGAAAAAACATGACTCGACACGATGTCATGAATATAAGAATAGCTGTAATTTCTGGGATTAACTTTCAGCTGTTCAGTAAAATAGTCATCTAAAATTTCTTGAGATAATAAATCACCCTTAAATGATAAAGCTGCTCTTGAAAGACTTGTTTTCAACCTTTGCTCAATTATTCTTAAGTTCATATTGGTATCGGTAAAATCATATTGCTTTCGCTGATGAAGATACTCCATCAGATAAGCAAATTGTGGCATCATCCTACCAGCACCTGCTCCCGGAAAAACTACAGCCACCTTTGGCCTGACAAAAGCTTTGTCGTCGATATTCAGATTGATGACTCCTGGCATCCGCCCCCTTAAAAATGGAAGCGCTATAAGGGGAGAATTGGGCAGGTGATATTTCACAAACCTCACAGCATCCCCCATCAGCATTTCTGGAATAGCTAAAACCACAAGATCTACACTGTGATCAAACTCTGTCTGTTCTGGCCCGTTTAACCTACTTGTAAATTGCACCATTGCTTGGATATTCATCGAGTAGACGTCATGTTCGGGTAAATTTTCCCTAAGACACTGATATAGATCGTGGCCACTTTCCTGATAACTCAAGACGGCGACTCTTTTACCTTTTTCTGGAAACCACCGGTAGACACACTCGATGCTAGCTTTTAACACATTATTAAAGCCGTTCTCAGGATCATAATCGCAAGCCATGCCTATCAATTGCTGTTGCACAAGCTCCTCTCTTCTTTTCGCCAAATATTTTAGGATGCATCTTATGTGCCAAAGAAAATCTGTCGACGCGGAGACAAAGTCTAGGCTGTGCATTAAAATTTGAATAACCTACATTCATGCAGCATCATAGGAAAAGGCTAACTTTTAGAGTGGAAGTAATTTCTGCTTATGTTGCGAAGTGGAAATTTCGATACTATGAAAAGGGTATCAATGGAGAGAGGAATAATTTGGAGCCTGCTCTAAAGCGAATGGGCTGTGGCAATGATTTAGGAGTTGAGCGTTGATCAAAAGCAAGTCTGGCGTCAGTAGGTTTTCTTCTTATTATGTAAGGACTGGTGACAGTGCTACAGCTCGTATTGCCCACGTTGTTAAAAAGAAGACTTTTCTATGGATCGTTTTAGATCTCGCCTGGACAGCCGGGCCAATTACATTGCTGGCTCTTTATCTCGGGAATATTGGAGGGCTAGGAACGGAGCCATCTCCCTCTAGAATTGTATATTTTATGATTTACACCCTTGTAATGGGAGGGTCAGCAATTATTGTGACGATTTTGCGTAATGCTTTTTACAACCCGAAGATCGAGATGCAGCAAAAACGTTTGCTAGATGTTATCGACAAGACACACCTATTTACACTACATGCACGCAATTGTTACTTAAAAAACTTTCAACCCGATGAACGAAAAATTGCTGCTGCTTTTTATATTTTACAAAGTGCTGGAAGTTCGATGGAGTCTTTAAAACTGGCTGCTTGGGATTTATCCCAGGATCCTGCCATTGTAGAGCTTGTGGAACGCAATATTACCTTGTCTTCTCAAGGGATGATCTCTTTAATACAGGAAGGTTTGGATACTCACCACGAAAAAATTCTCAGGTTAAGAGAAAAAATCCAACCAACTGCACCTGCTACGTTTGCTCTGTTTGAAAAAGTGATTCAGGGGAATCCACCGAGGGTTCAGGAGGGGAGGGAGCGAGAAGATGGTTTTATACAAAGGGTTTTAGATGCTGCGACCCATTCAGATATTAATTTAATGACGCTTTCTGACGCTTATGAGTCGATGTCTGTTGTTTTCGAACTATTAAACGGTCGCAAAGTTGAAACTTTAGACGTAAAGTTTTCTGGGACTAAAGAGCTGGAGAAATACAAAAAGTGCCTGGATCATGCACACAGAAATTACCGCATGGTTTTAAGAGAGAGAAACAGTGCTTTGCGTTTCGCTCTTGAAGAGCTCTATCGCTTTGATGCATTGGATGACCTTGTTGAACTGCCTGATAACCAGGAGTTACAGGTCAGTTACTTGAAAAAAGGCATATACCGCCTTGACCCGGAGCAAAAGCTGTCTCTTTTTCACAGTTATCAAACCCTTTTCAATATACAACAAAAAGCAATTCACTTTCAGAACAAACTCATGGAAGCTGAACACGATTACTCCGAAAAGTGGAAAGCAAGTGGAGAAAAGTTTACTGTGGCTTTACAAGAACAAGATCTTGAGAATTCTGGTTTTTATATAGAGCAAAGCAGTATTCAACTAGAGGATGAGCAAAAATTGTTCTTATCTTCAAAAATAGACTCTCTGATTGAAGAAGAAGTTTCTTGTTACAGTGATTCTGATGTGAAACATTTAGCAATTGCTGTCATGCTAGAGCTTGATGATCAGGTTGATTTAAGCGCCACAGGAACTCAGCTTGCGATTGAAAGTTCAAACGCTATGCAAATGGGTTATATAGCCTCGCATTTTACATCGACCACGAAAGCTGGTTGGGCACGACAAATCATAGAGGGAATGCACGAAAATAAAAAGCGTGCCTCACACAGGTTAGCTAAAAATTTGGCAATGCTCTACCGGATGACACTTTCAGAGGCACTGATTCAGCTCCTTCATGAAGAGTTTGGTGCGGATATGGATTATTTACACTCTCTTAAAAGTACTGACCTCGTAACTTTAAAGAAGAATAAGCTATTTTCCACAATACTGAAACCCTTCCCCGAATGGTTGCAAATGATCCATTAGGAACCAATCTATAAAAAGTAAAATAACGATCTAAAACCCCCTTCCACACATTCCATAAGTTAAGCATGCAAAATTCAATTCAAGCGACTATAGCTTAATACGGCGTTGTTACATAAAACATGCGTCTACAAGAGGCTTATGATTAAAACTTTACCACCGAGATCACAGAGGGCACAGAGAAAATAAAAAATCACAGATCAGTTGATAGCATATTCTGAGAGATTTTATGCATTTTTCTGTCCCTCTGTGTTCTTGGTGGTTAAATAAATGATTGTAAACGTATTAAATTATGCAACAACGCCGCTTAATACCAATCTCGCACCCAAAGGAGCGCACCCAAATGAAAAGAATTATGTTCTTCGTATTATTCATGTTTTCCTCCCTCTCAAGCCTTCAGGCAGAGGTTATTATAATTCTCGGCGCTCCCGGAGCCGGGAAAGGTGTTCAATCAAGACTCTTAAGTGAAGCAAAGGGAATCCCTCATATCTCCACTGGCGATCTATTCAGGGACAATCGCCGTAATGACACCCCTCTCGGACAAAAAATCCGTGCTTTCATGGATGCTGGTGAACTCGTTGCTGACAAATTAGTTTTCGACATTCTCTTTGATCGAATAACTCAAAAGGATTGTGAAAACGGCTATATTCTAGACGGCTTTCCCAGAACTCTGGCACAAGCAGAATCTCTTGTGGCAAGGATCGGAGAAAAGGAAATCCTGAGAGCTTTTAGCTTGGAACTTGCCGATGAAGTTATTATGGAAAGAATCGCCAAACGTCAAATCTCTCAACAAAGGGCCGACGATATAGGAGACGTCGTTAGGAATCGCTTGGCAATTTTCCACAAAGAATCCGCACCGATCAAGAACTTTTTCAACGAAAGAAACAGCTTACATTCCATTGACGGAAGTAAAGATATCGAAGAGGTCTTTGAGGCTCTCATGGAAGTTTCTTGAGTCTTCTACTCAAACCCAAGTAAGCGCAGGCCTTGTACTGTCGTGACAGATAGGACATATGCCATGAGGGTGTAGGTGATTGTCATAATAGCTGGCCATTTCCATCCTCCCAGTTCTTTTCTTGCTACCGCAACGGTGGCGATACACTGCATGGCAATCATAAAAAATACGATAAGCCCAAGGATAGAAGAAAAAGTAAAGACCGGTTGGTTGCTGCCGGCAAAGACCGCACCTTGTAAAGACTCCAGTAGCCCACCATCTCCACCAGAGGCTGCAAAAGCCACGACTAATGCAGAAACAAATACTTCTCTAGCAGCAAAAGCTAAAAGCAAGGCTACGCCCACACGCCAGTCTATTCCCATTGGATAGAGCACGGGATCCATCCATTTGCCTATCATGGAGGCATAAGAGTTTTCCTCGTTAGGAAAGGCTCCAAGGATCCACAAAACAACCGAAAGGGTCACAATCGTGGGGCCAGCGCCTTTAAGGAAATTCAGTGTTTGCCTAAAAGCTGAGCGACAGATTCTTTGAAAATTTGGTCGCTTCCAAGGGGGTAATTCGATTTGGAATTCACTATTCTCTTTCTTGGGAAGGAAAGAAAAACGGCTAAAAACCGCAGCTACGATAGAAGCCAGAGAGAAACTGAGGAAATATATACCCGTCATCCATATCGCAGTTGTCATAGGACTTGAATTTCCCAAAAGGAGAGTCAAAAGCAGCCCGTATACAGGCAATCTGGCTGAGCAAGTCATCAAAGGGATTACGAAAAGAGTAACTAGTCTTTCCCTCTTACACTGTATAGATCTCGCTGCCATCATCGCAGGAATTGCACAGGCACATCCTGATAGCAATGGGACAAAGCTCTTCCCGTTCATTCCTAATAGTGAAAGTGGACGATCAACCATAACGGCTCCCCTAGCAAGGTAGCCACTTTGCTCCATGATACCGAGGGCTATGAAGAGCAAGACTATCTGAGGCACGAAGACCAAAACAGCGCCAATACCCGCAACAAGACCGTTTGCTATCCAGGAGGTCACCCAGTGTGCTGGGAGAGTTTGGTGAATAAGTGATATGGCTTTATCGAAGAGGATTTCCACACCCTCCATCATGGGAGCAGCAGCGAAGAAGATCAGGAAGAAAAATGCGCACATAATGGAGGCAAAAATAATAGGACCCATGACTGGATGGAGAATCCATTCGTCCCAATCTCTTTTTTCATTTTCTTGCTGATCTACCTGAAATTGGGTGTATTGGTCTGCCCAAAGGTAATCGTTATGTATGCCATCAATGGACGTATTCAATACAGGAAATACTTGTTCTTTCAGGGGCTCATAACTATCCAGAAAAGACAAAATCTCCTGAGCTCCTTCACCATTTTGTCCGTTAAAGACAAAAACAGGGACGGATAAGTCTTTCGATAGTTGGCCAATATTGAGTCGATG
>JBLFWS010000101.1:0-12435 GCA_047611865.1 Chlamydiales bacterium | reverse complement strand
TGCTGGGATATCGATTGTATCAACAATAGGTAGTGCTAATAAGCTATGTTCTCCACGAAAGTAAAAACCATCATTAGGAACATATAACCAGTCACCAAAATAGTATTTCTCTGTTGGTCCTTGAGTGCTATTTGAAATGTCTTTGCTTTGCTCCACCAACTCCTCTCGAAGCTTTATCAACAATTGTTTGTTGTTTTCATCGTAAGAGATTTCTTCGATAGCTTCTTCATTGAAGTTATAAACAGGCAAGGTAGTGTCCACAGTGGACAAAGAAGGAATTATCCCCGGAAGATTCGCTTCTGAAACATAGAATGCTAAGGAAAGATCTTCAAAATCAATCCATATTTGATTAGGGATACCCTCGTCATCGAAGCGAAAGTTAATTTCGTACGAATCACGAACATCTTGCCTCCACATAAGCCACTTAGCGAAGTCAGACCAAAAGGACAACTCATATCGCAGGGGGGCTCTAGGACGACCCTCTCGCCATAGGGCAATGTCTTCCTGGCTAAGGTCAGAAAACTTCAGGGAAGTCTCCTCCGTCTCAACCGTTCGTTCGTCGATTATGATTTTCAAGCGCCTATTGGCATCTTCAGATTTCCCCCTAACAAAAAACAGGGTTTTGCCTGAAACTGCTTCACAAACATAGTGTCCTTCTCCGATCTTTTTCAGGACATCAGTATCGAAACCTTGCCGAAAGGCATACAGTTCACAGAGTTGATTCCATAAAGACTCTTTAAAACGAAGATGCAAAGGGTCAGGATGACCGTTAAAAATCCTCATGCAAGCTGCTGCAAGGTGTTCACAAGCTGGAGCTTCTTCAGCTGCAGGACAAGAGCAAAAATAATCTTTAATCAAGCCCTCTTCGCTGAACTGCATGAAAGGCCAAATTTCTTCTCCACTCTGCTCGTCCTTAACTTGAATCTGGTAAGTTCTCCCAGAAAAGCTAAGCTCACCAACATAACCTTTATCGAGGTATTCCTCAGCTATCACCCTATAGTCGTCAAATAGATCCGCCGCTTTCATATCCCCTGCAAGCTGATATTTCAAAATCTGAATATTGTACCACAATTAACAAGAGAGAGAAAGTCCAGAAGGCAATTGATCACCAAAAACTTGCTCTTCTTCTTCTTTTGTCAAGGCATTATCCCCATTGACCAGGGACATAAAGCGATATTTCTCCTCTGAAGAAGAAAACTGTTCTTTAATTCTCTCAATTAAAGACTCCTGTAGATTAAGTTCCCTCTGATCTACCTTTCTTGCAAGCTGCCAAAACACAAAGAACAGACGTTCTGAATCTGCACGTCCAGAACGGATAAGCCTTTCCACCCATCTTGAACAAGTTTTTCTAGAGACAACAGATCCAACAGATCCGTATATAAGATGCCTGGCACCTATCCGGGCAAGTGCCCAATATTCACAAGACAGGGCTTTGTCAGCATAAATACGCTCGATCAATGCATTACCTAAACGCTCTTTCACACCTCTTTCCAATAGCTCCATAGCCCCCAGAGCACGTATTTTCTCGGCATATTCATAAGCGTTCTCAGTTCCAATTTCTCTGAAGACATTGGACTTTGCATCCATCAGGGTAGGAATAATCTCTCTTGCTAGCTGCATCTGCTGCCCTTTATTTAAGCCTCCAGCAATACGCCTGAAACATATCCATCTTTGCACGGAACAGTTGTGATCTTTTTTCTTTTTGTAATCTCCAAGGATTATCTTCCAAAGCTCTTTAATGCGAAAATCGTCAAGAGGATATCCAAAACCCGGTCGTGCACAAAATCCCGTTAAATTCCACCATCGAGCTTCGTGCTCAGAAGACTTCCCTCTCTTTGGGGCTTCTTGGTGAAGGGCCTCCCAAAGTTCCCTAAGACTACTCGGAGCCCAACTGTCTTTTGGCTTCTCCAAGATTCCTTCCAGTTGATTCATCAATTGCGTAGGTTTTACCCCGTGATTATCACTATAGGTTTTCTTAATATACTGCCGAGCCTCCTCCAGATAACTTGAATCAAAGGTCTCATCTTTACGTCCATCCCCTGAAGCTCTAATACTATCATCTTGACCAGAAGCGTTACGAAGTTGAAAACTAAGGTTCCACTTGTGTTCAGTCTCTACAGATTTTAACCAAAGATCAAGAGTTCCTATCTCACTAAGTTTTATTCCTAAAGATACTGGAACCTTTCCATGACTATCACCAAAACCCTTCTTTCCGAAGCGCAATATCGTATGAAGAGGAAGAAGTTCAGAAAAATCTTCTTCTTCTAGTGGAACAAGCTGCCCTTTTTTGTCATTCAAGCGCGTATTAGAGGTCAGCACCTCAAATAAAACCGGAGTATTTGGGGTCATCCAAAACTGTTGATCTGGCTCATATGAAGAGCCCTCTTCTGTACCCCTTGGAAGTAAAGTTAAAGCCTTCTTTTCGACTTCTCCCTTTTTCCCCTTCACATCAATTGCAAGGTAGTAACCTCGAGGGGATCCCCCTCCAATACGACAACCCAAACCTCGACGCACCTTGCCGAAATAAGCTGCACCTCTAGCTACAGCGGTATCGAGACTATCAGAGGGAAGTATAGCTGGAGGCTCTCCCCCAGACCACTGAGCTACAGCGCTCAAGATTCTTTCCTTAAAAATCAAAGGCTTCATACACCCGCCATTAAAGAGGAGGTAATTGGTCTTCTTTTCACAATCTTTTCCACAAAGATTTGCTGAATGCAAAAACGTGGCAAGGTGTTTTGTAATCGAAGGCTCACTCTCGTAAGGTAGCCCCATCGTTCGTACACCCGTTCCCTTCCTCAGCTGCATAGCTTCCGTCAAATCCTGAATTGGGAAAAAACCGTCTAAAAGAAAGCTCTCGAGTTCTCCACGAGTGATGTGAGTACTTATGCTACCTGACACCACGCTACTTCCAGAGCCTTGCAATGTCACCACATAGCTCGCGTCATCTTCCGATATACCCTGCAACAAATATTCCTTTGCAACGCGGGAGTGATGCTTCATCTGTAGCCACTGATCTGGATCTAACTCCCCGTGCCCCTCTTTTTTAAACTTACCCTCGAGATAATGACAAATAGCCCCATCCATATTATCACCACCGAGCAATAGGTGCCGACCAACGGCCATGCGGTGAAAACTTAGTGCACCCTCATCGTCACTTTTGACTTCTATATGGCTGAAATCACACGTACCCCCACCTACGTCACACACCACAACCTGATCACCAAGCTTTAATGTCTTGTCAAAGGTCTCCTTTTGATCAGAAATCCAATGATAAAAGGCCGCTTGAGGCTCCTCTAGCAATGTCATATTCACAAAGCCAGCTTGCTTAGCCGCCTCAACGGTGAGTGATCTGGCAACTTCATCAAAAGAAGCTGGAACAGTAAGAATGATTTCTTGCTGTTCAAACTCTTCCTTAGGATCCCCTTTTGCTATGACGTGGTTCCAGGCATCCTTAATGTGTCGCAAGTAGTGGGCTGTGGCCTCTACGGGACTCAAGCGCTTTACTTCCTCACCTGCTTCACATGGAAGAATCTTATCTCTTCGATCTGCTGCACGATTGCACAGCCAACTTTTTGCTGACTGTACCAAACGAGATGGAACTTTACCTCCTTGCTCTTGAGCAAAAACACCTGTTACAAAATCTCGTTCTTGTGCCCAAGGGAGATCCAGGGTGCCTTTACTAAATTCATCTTTTCTAGAAAGATAGCAAAAAGATGGAAGCGTTGTTTTAGCCTCCACAACACCCTTAAGAGATGCCTGAAGTATAGGAAAAAGGCGAATAGAGAGGCCGGGGTTTTTCTCCCTGTCACAATCTACAAAAGAAACACAACTGTTTGTTGTTCCAAGATCTATTCCAATAACATAACGAGATTGATCCTTCATATTCACCTTGATTCCTATACCAGTACAGTTTCAGGACATCTGAACTCGTAGTTCAGATCCACTGCCACGTTTTCATTTGTTACTTCCCCAAACCATACATTTAAGCCTGCTCGCAGACCTGGCTCATTCCTCAGGGCCTTATTATAGCCCAAATTAGCGATTTTAAGAGCATAGCTTTGCGTAGCATGCCCCAAGGCCTCAGTAGAACTCCGCGCGCAAGCTCCAGGCATATTAGCCACACAGTAGTGCACCACATCGTCTACAATATACGTAGGATTAGTGTGAGTCGTAGGTCTTGAAGTCTCAATACATCCTCCCTGATCAATCGCCACATCTACTACAACAGAACCTGGAGACATGGCTTTGATCATTTCTTTGGAAACCAAACTTGGAGCCTTTTTCCCTGGTATTAACACAGCACCCACAAGTAAATCCGCTTGGAGAACATACTCCTCAATAGAAGAAGTCGTAGAATATATTGTCGTCAACGCAGGACCATACATACTATCAAGTTGTCTAAGTCTTGGCAGGTCGATATCCAGGATTGTCACATGAGCACCCAATCCCAGGGCAACTCTAGCTGCCTGAGTTCCGGCAACTCCTCCCCCAAGAATCACCACCTTCGCAGGAGGAACTCCTGGAACTCCTCCCATCAAGATCCCTTTCCCTCCATAAGCCATCTGCAAAGCAGTTGCCCCAGCTTGAATCGAAATACGACCAGCTATTTCACTCATGGGTATAAGGAGAGGAAGATTTCTTCCCGAAGCATCCGTCACCGTCTCAAAAGCAATTCCAACGCACTTACTTTTCAGAAGATTTTCTGTCTGCACAGGATCTGGAGCAAGGTGCAAATAACAGAAGAGAATCTGCCCTTCTTTTAATAAGGGATATTCCGAAGCCTGAGGTTCTTTGACCTTAATGATCATTTCGCTGTCATAAACTTGCTCAGACCTCTCTACAATAGAGGCTCCCGCATCTGCATACATTTCGTCGAAGAAACCAATCCGTTTTCCAGCGGAGCTTTGGACTTTCACTATGTGTCCTGCCTCTACAAATGTCCGCACCATTTCAGGTGTAGCACCTACTCTGTATTCTTGATCTTTTATTTCCTTAGGTACACCAATAAGCATAATCTCATGCCCCTTGTTTCGTAAATTGTGAAATGTGGAAAATATAATAATCGAAAACACAAGATAGGGATAGACAAAACTACGATCCCTTATCAATAGTCAATATTTAATTAAGAGTAATCCTTAAGAAGCCGTCACAAGCGCTTCTTCCTTACTAGATTCCGTCTCCTTTGTAAACTCCAGAGAAAGCAATTTAGATACCCCTTTTTCCTGCATTGACACTCCCACAAGAATATCTACTATAGACATCGTGCGTTTATTATGAGTAACAATGACAAACTGAGTCTGTTCAATAAATTGCTTTAAGAGATCCACAAATCGGGCAATATTTGAATCATCGAGAGGAGCATCTATTTCGTCAAGAAGGCAAAAAGGTGCCGGTTTAACTTCGAAGAAGGCAAATAATAAAGCCATCGCTGTCATACACTTCTCCCCACCGGAAAGGAGACTAATAGAACGCATCTGCTTTCCTGGAGGCTGAGCAATAATTTCAATTCCCGCATCCAAAACATCCGGACTCTCCGTAAGCTTCAGGTCTGCCTCCCCACCACCAAAGAGAATCTCGAAATTCTTTTTGAAATTCTTACGGATAGCGTCAAAGGTTTCCTTAAGAGCCTTCCGGCTAGCTCTGTCCAACTTAGCAATAATTTTCAAGAGTTCTTCCTGAGACCCCCCAATATCCTGAAGTTGACCATTAAGGAATTCGTGACGGGCATGAACTTGCTCGTATTCATCGATGGAAGACATGTTGACATCGCCTGCCTTCTCGATTTCTCTACGGAGCTGGGCCAAAGCCTGTTCTGCTATTAGAAGATCTTGTACTACAGGCAATTGCATCTTGGAAGCCTGTTCAAAATTTATCTGATAGCGCTCATGAAAGCTCGTTTCCAAAGCTTCGAGTTCGGCAACGCTACGTGCAGCTTTTATACCGAGGCTACTTCTTTTTTCTTCAAGTTTATGAATTTTTTCACGGTACTTTCGAAGGGTCAGAGTCTTTTGTTCCAACAACTCTTTCTGCTTTTCCACTTGAGATTTTAATTTATCACAGGCTGCTTCCTGAGATTCCAGCTCTTTCTCGATTGCTTCCAACTTCTGCCGGTATTCCACTTCCCTAGCCACAAGGCCTTCCTGAGAATTGGACAATGTAAGCAACTCTTTTTCCAGATTCCCCTGCTGCCGCTCCCACTCCTTAGCCTGCATCTCTAACACATTTAAGGAATTCGCAACCGTTCGTACTTCATCAGCTTGCTCTTTGTGAAGCAACTCGCATTCACGATATTCTTGCTTCAACTCCTCCAGAACTTTCAGTTGTCCTTCCAGAGATCTCTCGCTCTCTTCTACAATGAGACGGAACTTTTCGCTATTTTTCTGCGCTACAGATAGTTCTTTCTCCGCTTCCTTAATTAAGGAGCCGAATTTATTAGTATTTTCTTTTTGCGTTTTCGATTCTTCAGCGTTAGCTTCAAGCTGCCCTTGAACCTTATCCCTATTAGCAATCGCCCCTTGGAGAAACATATTGACTTCCACCAGCTTCATTTCTTCACGGCGCATCATCTGATCGATTTCACCCCTGCGAGAAAGCTCCAATGCTTTTTTCTGCTCTAGTGCAGTAAGAGTTTCCTCAGCCTTTCTACAGAGCCCTTCTACCTTCTTCAATTCTGTAGAAAGCACTTTTACTTCCGCCTCTCGGACAAAAGTGCTCCCCTCTCCAAGGGTCGTAGAAGCTAGAACAGAGTGCCTATCTACAAGAATACCCCCTTCTACTAACGCTTCTAAATTTTGCTTACTCCTAGAGAGAGCTACAGCCTTATCAATCGATTCAACAACGTATACGTCCTGCAAAAAGTGCTCAGCAATCTCATTCTTCTCGACAAAATCTAAAAGGGAGGACGCTCCGGAAATCTTTCCTGCCGCATTTTTCTCATTTCTAGCATCTTCAACGCAAAAGAGTGAAAAATCCCGCAGTTTATTTTCCTTAGCAAAGAGTAAAACTTTTTCGCGATCTTGAGACTTTTGCACGACGATAGTCTGAGCATATTGCCGCAAAGCGGTTGCAAGAAACTCTTCATTACCAGATTTCGGAACAATTCGTTCATAAAGAGGTTGTAGAAGACCTTTTAAAGGACTCTTTGCTTTTGCTGATTCGCGCAATAAAGATCGTGTATCTAAAGAGAGCCCTTCCATCTCCTCACGCAAGCGTTCTAGCACTTCTTTTCTAGCGCTTACCTCTGCTACTTTCCCCAGGACCCTTTTCTGCTCTTCCTGACCTTTACGAATTGCAAGGTTTGTATCTGCAACCTGATCTTCCGCTTCTATCAAAGAGCCTTTCAGGCCATCAATACGCCCCACTGTAGTATCAACTACCTTTTTCTTGCTCTCAATATCACTACGCAAACTTTTCAAAGTTGCGCTATTTTCTTTCATTTGATCTTCAAGCCATGCCAGCTTTTCCTGACAGCTCTCAAGACGAACGCGACTGTCTTTAAGCTTTCCATCCCAACGGTTCAAGTCCTCCATAGAATGGAGAAGGCTTTTCTGCGATTTCTTTTGCGAGTCTCGTAAATCCCCAATCTCTTTTTCAGCAGAGGCAACTGTTTTCTCGCTCTTTTTAAGCTTAATCTCTTCAGCTTTCAAAGTTTCCTTAAACTTCTCTTCGTCAAGTCGAAATACGGCAATCTCTTTTTCATTGTCTTTACGACGCTTTCTCAATTCTTGAGAATCCTGCCGCAGTGTTTTATCTCGAGCCTCGCCTTCACGAACACGTTCCTTTCGGGACCTCTCCTCAACGATTGCGACTTCTTTCACTCCGCGAGTACCGAATACTTTTTCTTTGACTTTCTGGAAATCTTCATCGCTGGAAGATAGTAGCTTTTCAATTTTGGCGATCTCGCCTTCCATTTCTTCCAGAGAAGCATCGTGCTTGCTTTTGTCTTCTTCTATCAAGGTCTGCTTGGAAAGGTGGTCTTCATTTCGTGCTTTCAAGCCTTCCCATTTAGCAAGGAAAACAGCTTTGTCAAGACCTTCAAAATTACTTTTATTTGTTTTGAAGCGTCGTGCCGCTTCAGCTTGTTTAGAAAGAGTTGCCAGTCGTTTTTTTACTTCGTCAAAAATATCGCGAGCTCTTTCCAAATTTGACTGGGTTTGCTCCAGCTTGTTTAAAGCTTCTTTTTTACGCTGTTTGAATCTGAGGATACCCGCTGCTTCTTCGAAAATATAGCGACGCTGGACCGGGTTATTAAGGATAATCTGATCGATCTTCCCTTGTTCAAAAATAGAAAACCCCGTCTTCCCAATTCCGGTTCCCAAAAATAAACTTTGCACATCCTTAAGCCGAACGATATTTCGATTTATCCGATATTCCGAATCTCCACTACGATAGACGCGACGGGAGACGGATACTTCATCGAAATCAATAGGAAGAGCCCCCTTAACTTCTGTGAATGTCAGAGATACTTCGGCATAATTCAAAGAGCTACGCTTTGAAGCTCCAGCAAAAATAACATCATTCATTTTATCGCCACGCATGGACTTCGCAGATTGCTCTCCGATTACCCATCTAAAGGCATCAATGATGTTCGACTTGCCACAACCATTAGGCCCGACAATTCCTGTAATTCCTTCATCAAAAACCAAAACAGTTCTATCAGCGAATGACTTAAAACCATAAAGCTCAATCTTTTTTAAACGCACGGATGCACTCCATAATGCACAAATAGGGAGTGCATTTATCTCACATTTTCACCTTATTATACAAGAAAAATAACCCCCTAGAGTTTGTTGACAAAATTCGTGACGACACCTATACTTTTTAAACTTGTATTCTTGGAGGTAATATGCTCGATATTAAAACAATTCGTAATGATCAAAGTCGCATTGAAGAACTCATCAAAAGAAAAGAACCCGATGCCAGCACGTCTCTGGTTATAAACCTAGACTCGCAATTACGGAAAGTCAAATTAGAAGTTGAAGAGCTCAAATCCAAGCGCAACAGCATTTCAAAAAAAATCGGCGAACTCAAGAGAGAAGGAGAAGATGCCAGCGAAATTATGAAAGAAGTCGAGGGACTAGGCTCCCTAATCCATGATCTCGACGAAAAATCCCGTGAACTCGACAGTCAGTTCACTCATGAGCTCGCCTCACTCCCTAACCTCCCTATGGAAGACGTCAAAATTTCTCATGATGTCGAAGACAACGTCTGTATCAAAGAAGTAGGAAAAAAAACCGAGTTCTCCTTCT
Organism: Chlamydiales bacterium; assembly: GCA_047611865.1. GTDB lineage: Bacteria > Chlamydiota > Chlamydiia > Chlamydiales > JBDQID01 > JBLFWS01. The sequence goes on along the minus strand of JBLFWS010000101.1, from coordinate 3,187 downwards.
CATTCAAAAACCACCTAGAACTCAACGAAGACCTGAACCTTTTCGATTTCAAAAGAGGAGCAAAGGTTTCCGGGAGCGGATGGCCAGTATACCGTGGAATGGGGGCACGCCTCGAATGGGCACTTATCAACTACATGTTAGACTGCAATATTAAAAATGGCTTTACCCAATGGATACCTCCTTTGGTAGCCCGTCCCGAAATCCTCTACGGCTCAGGACAACTCCCTAAATTTGGAGACCAGGTTTTTCGCCTTAAGGACGAACATTTCGACTTGTACATGATCCCTACTGCTGAGGTAATCCTCAATGGACTACACTACGACGAGATCCTTACCGAAGAAGAACTGCCCCTAAAATACACAGCTTATACCCCTTGCTTTCGTCGAGAAGCCGGTGCTGCAGGATCTCAAGAACGAGGCCTTATCCGCGTACACCAGTTCAACAAAGTTGAGTTATTTTGCTTCACCAAGCCAGAAGATAGCCCAAAAATGTTTGATGAAATGGTATCCACCGCTGAAGAAATCCTCCAAGGCCTCGGTTTACACTACCGCAATATGCTTCTTGTCACAGGTGACATGTCATTTGCCTCCGCACGTACTGTCGACATAGAAGTTTGGCTTCCAGGCCAAGATCGTTATTATGAGGTTTCTTCTATCTCCAACTGCACGGACTACCAGGCACGTCGCTCACAAATCCGCTACAGGAAAAAAGGAGAAAAGCCCGAGCTTTTACACACTCTCAATGGCTCCTCTCTAGCAACCTCTCGCTTAATGGTTGCCCTACTGGAAAACAACCAAAATGCCGATGGTTCCATAAACATACCCGAAGTACTCCAAAAGTACTTAGGTGGTATCAGTAAGCTTGAGCCCCAGGAAACGTCTCCGGCCATGTCCTAATCACAATTATGAGGGAAAAATGCCAGAGATCTTAGCTGTCGAACCATTTATCGAAACTCAAGGCACCATCATTGATGTCAGGTCCCCTGCCGAATACGCCAAGGGACACATACCTCTAGCTATCAATATACCCCTCTTTACGAATGCCGAGCGCTCAGAAGTGGGCACCACCTACAAACAAGTCGGTGTTCAAGAAGCCATTAATCTGGGCCTCAGTATCATAGAGCCTCAAATTCCTCATCTCATCTCCAAAGCTAGGGAAACCCTCAAAGGGCAGCCCGCAAAAGTTCACTGCTGGCGTGGCGGCATGCGCAGCAGCTCCGTAGCTGAACTTTTAGAGTTAACAGGAACTACGAGCAGCACTCTTGAAGGAGGCTACAAAAGCTTCCGAAACTGGGCTCTCGAAAACCTGCAAAAACCGAGAAAACTCCGAGTTATTGGAGGACTCACAGGATCTAATAAAACCCATATATTACACGCTCTCGAAAGTATGGGAGAACAGGTCCTGGATTTAGAAGGCTTAGCCAACCATCGGGGCAGCGCCTTTGGAAAAGTTGGTGAACAACCCACTTCCGAGCAGTTCGAAAATAACATCGCAATAAAATGGGCCTCTTTTAGTACTGAAAAACCCGTATGGGTAGAAGATGAAAGTCGTTTGATTGGCTTCTGCTCCATACCCAAAAATATTTTTAACGGCATGCAAGCAGCCCCCTTGTTCAAAATCGATGTTCCCCTTTCAGAGAGACACTCCAACCTCGAAAAAGACTATGGCAACTTCGAGATTGCCTCCGTTATGGAATCGACCCAACGCCTTAGCAAAAAGCTCGGCGGCCTACGCACAAAAGGCATCTTATCCTTAATTGAATCAGGGGACTATCTGAAAGCCGGCAAAATGGTTCTCGAATACTATGACAAAGCTTATCAATATAGTCTCAGCAAACGAAAGCAGCCTATCAGCACCCTGACAGCACACGGACTAAGCCCTCATCAATGGGCTCATAAGATCCTTCAATTCTCCAAATACGATTCATGGCACTAAGATGTCCTCAGAAGCCCATTCCATCCCCACTGAGTTACAAGCGACTTCATCAAACTCAACTTTCTTGAATGCTTTAAAATGTAGCCTCCCAATTTTTTTTGCTTATATCCCCTTTGGATTCACCTGCGGATTCCTTTTCCAAAGGCTAGGATACGATGTATTTGTAGGCCCTTTAATGAGCCTCTTCGTCCTCGCCGGAAGCGCCCAAATTCTAGCTATCACATTAATTGCTGCACAAGCATCGATTATTGACATAGCCCTCACGACCTTTCTTATCAATTTACGTCACATCTTTTATGGGCTATCCCTACTAGAACGATATCAGTGTGGGAAGCTAAAAAAACTATATATGATATTCGGCTTAACAGATGAAACCTACTCTCTACTTACATCATCTCCCCCACTAGAAAAAAGCCAAGACCCCAACCACTGCTTCTACGTCACCGCCTTAATTCACTCCTACTGGATGATGGGTAGCATCCTCGGCGCATACTGTGGAGCCAACCTCTCCCCAGATATACCCGGAATAGAATTTGTCCCTACAGCCATATTCGTCATTCTCACCATTGAGCAGGCCGCTAATGTACAAACATTCACCCCTTTCATCATAGCCCTCGTCGCAGCTCTCATCTCCCTAATCTTTTTTCCAAAAAATATGCTATTCATCGCAATCACCATCTCCGCCGGAATGCTCATAGCACACAAAACCTGGGAAACAAAAAAAATATGCAACTAGCTTATATCTTCGGGGTCATCGGCGCCATGTCCCTAGCAACCTTCTGCACAAGAGCCATTCCTTTTTTCGCTGCTGAAAAAATGAAAAACAACGAACTCATCCGCCACCTCGGAAAATACCTTCCCGCCACCATCATGTTCCTCTTAATAGTACACTGCATCAAAGAAACACCCATACAATCCATCCCCTACGGAATCCCCGAATTCACCGCCATAACATACATCAGCATCATACACGCATACAAACGCAACACACTACTCAGCCTAGTCACAGGCACACTACTCTACATGACCCTCCTACCAAATAATTTCGTAATCAATTTCTTCGAGTAGTCCACAAACTTAAAGTCTTTATGGGTTTCCACCTTAAAACCCCGCCAAAGGGCCAGCCCTGGGGTGACACAGATGGGACTAAAATCCCGTAGCCTCCCCCTCTAAGTTTCCGGTTAATACTTGTCCCACTATCAAGCTAATGGAGTATTTTTTTTGAACTTGGCGAAGCCTTCATAAGGGGCGA